>CAINDH010000019.1 GCA_903847285.1 uncultured Verrucomicrobia subdivision 3 bacterium
CCGCCATCTTTGAATGGATCGAAGTCTTTTACAACCGCGAGCGGTTCCACAGCGCCCTCGGCTATAAATCCCCTGTGGACTTTGAAACCCAACTAAACTAAAAATACCCATGCCTCATGCATTCACTCCCTGTCCACCAAATCGAGGCAAGGCCAAACTGATGGGATAGGTCGTCTTCATAGGTGTAAGGCAGTTATCTGCCTCTTACTGGAAGATTACAAGAGAAATGTTCCGTTACCGCCATCAACCTCCTTGGCTTACAAATATTTTTGTATGTCGGCCTCTTCGCCTACCATACCGAGTAGATATACTTTTCCATCCTGCGTCCAGGTAGCGGTAATCAGGCGGTTCACCTGAGCGAATTGCGGAACAGAACTCTCCGGCGCACCCCTCACAGATTTAGCATCCACTACGAACAGCCAGAGATCACTGGCTGCGCCGGGTGGCAATGCCTTTCCGGTGCGGAAACAAATCATGGAGGCCCGTGTGTTGCGCCAGCCTTGGATAGCACAGCCACTTTGCGCTACCTGCTTCAACGGCTCGGACACGATAAAATCCGCCGGCGCTTTTTTTTCTTTCAGAAATGCACGGATTTTCCCGGCATCGTCCGTCAGCAGATCCATCGCGTAACCGCGCAAGGCCACGCTGACCATCTGATTTTGGAAAACGGCGAGTGTGTCCTCCGCCGGACGACGATGGCTGTAGGCAAATACCGCGAGCAGCGCCAACGCGATGACGGCGAGCAGCGCAAGCGCGCGTTGCAAATTAATCGTCGGATGCAAAAGTCTCCGTTGACTCGCAGCGTGTTCGGAAAGGATTTGTTCCTTGAGTCCGGCAGGGACGGCAATCTGTCGGAATTTTTCGCGCAGCACGAATTGCCGCGCGCAATGCATCTCTAGCCATTTCGCGAGTGACTCATCGCTTTTCGCCAAGACGAGCGCGGCAGCAATTTGCGGATCGCGTTCGTCCTCCGCGCAGTGGTGGCGGTAGAGCAAGAGAATGTCTTTGGCTTCGTCGCGGTTCATGGGGTTGACGGCGGAGTTGAAGTGACCGTGAGCAACTGATGCAGCCGCGACAAGCCGCGCGTCAGGCGCGATTTGACCGTGCCCAGCGGCACGTCGAGCGTTTCAGCAATTTCGTTGTAGGAATAGTCCTGCAAATAAAACAATGCCACAGGCGCTTGGTAAATGTCATCCAGTTGCCCGAGCGCCTTTAGCACCTGCGCGGAGTCCAGCCGGTTGACCGAGGGCGGCGTAATGGCAGGCAATTCCGCTGCCGCGAAGTCCAGTTCGATGTGTGGAAAACGGCTTTCCCGCCGGCGCGTGCCGAGGAATTCACGGTGCAAGGTGGTGAACAGCCAGGTCTTCACTTTCGTTTTATCGCGAAGTTGATGCCCTTTAGCCGCCCAGATACAGAATGTTTGCTGGGCAAGATCGCACGCCGACGCCTCGTCTCGCGTGAGACTGAAAGCGAACTGATACAGCATCCCGTAATAAGCGGTCACCAGACCGTCAAAGTCCAGATGGTCAGCCATAGTGCGACATCAACATCAATGAGAGTGCGTCTATAGCAAATTGTTCCAAATAATCCGCACGGAAACGAATCTTGCCATCGTTTGTGGGGAGAAAAATTCAGAACAGCGACGGCGAATGCGTCGGGAATTAGCGCAGTAGAATGATGGTCCGCACAGCTATCAATTCAGCGTGAACCCGCGCCGGATGTAAGTAGGCACATCCAGATCTTCGCCGCGATGCAGCGTTGGCTCGCTCTTGTCGAAACGGCCTTTGGAGATGATGGTCAGCGGTAATTGCGTCTGCACCGGCTTGGTCGCGTTGCGGCGGCGAGCGGGACGGACGGTGACACCAATCAACGCAGCAGGCGTTGGCGTTGTGATACGATTGCCGCCTGCCGCCGCCGCGCGGTTCTGCTTGGCGGCGATGATGGTGACGCACAATTTATTCTGTAACGCCGCGTCCACCGCCGCGCCCATGATAATCTGCGCGTGGTTGCACTGGCGTTTCACCTGTTCCATCACGCGGTTGACCTCTGCCATCGTCAAATCTTTCCCCGCCGTCAAACACACGAGCACAGCGTCGGATTCAGCCAGCGCACGACCTTCGTCCAGCAGCGGATGCGCAAGAATTTTTTCCACCGCGTCGCGGGAACGTCCCACGCCTGAGGCTTCGACAAACGCAAAGGCATTCTCCGCATGACGGTCTTTTAGCAACGCGCACAAATCGCCAAAGTGAACCTGAATCAAACCGGGGCGCATCAGCAACTGCCACACGCCGCGCACGCCTTCGAGAAGAAATTGATCCACGCGGTTAAAGATGTCCACGAGGCTGGTGTTTTCATCCAGCAACTTCAAAATTTTCCGACCTGGCAAACAGATGACACCATCAGCGGCGGACTGTAATTGTTCCAAACTTTGCAGCGCCTGCGCCTCACGGCGCGGGCCTTCGCCTTCGAACGGCAGCGTGACAAACGCCAGCACCAGCGCACCCGCCTCGCGCGCAGCCCTCGCCAGCACAGGGGAAATGCCGCTGCCCGCACCCCCTCCGAGTCCGGCGAGGATGAAAATGACATCCGCACCCGCGCACGCGGATTTGAGCGTGGAGAATTGTTCTTCAGCCAACGCTTTGCCGCGCTCGGGGTCGCCGCCCGAACCAAGTCCGCGCAGCAATTTGTTTTCGAGATGAATCTTCACCGTCGCGGGCGTCGCGGCGAGCGACGCGGCATCAGTATTGATGGCGGCGGTTTGCGCAGCGGCGTATTCCGGTGTGGCAAGCATCGCGAGCATTGCGCTGCTGGCATTGCCGACGGCGAAAAATTTCACGGCTGGCCCGGTGGACGTTTCCGAAATGAGATCAGGTGTTTGATTTTCCATAACCAATTTCTCCATTCACTCAAGAGCGTTGTAACAAGCGCCGCAAACCGCCCTTGAGATTCGCGACTGAAAAAAGCGGTTTTGAACTGCGCTGACGGTTTTTCAACGAGCCGTATTTCACCAGCCCGATGGCGGCGGCGAATTCCGGCTGGTCAAGCGCAGCGGTCAGCCCGTTGATGGCACTGGCACGCGCGGCGGTGACGTTCATCTGAAAAACATTTTCTGCCAGCGTCACGATTCCCGGCACGCGGGATGAGCCGCCGCAAAGGAAAATTCCGGAGCGGAGATAATCCGTAAGTCCGGCCTCTTCAAGTTCACGAGCGATGAGCTGAAAGATCTCCTCGATGCGCGCGGACATGATGCGCTGCAAATGTTCCTGGTTGATGCGCTTGAGTTCGAGGCCGAGATCGTTGGTGATGCTGATGCTCTGACCTTTCGCGGATTCGTTCACGATGGCCGAGCCGTGTTCAATCTTTAATTTCTCCGCCCGGCTCAAGGGAACTTTTAATCCGTAGGCAAGATCGTTGGAAACATGGTCGCCGCCGACTGCGAGCACTCCCGTGTGCCGGATTGCACCATCGGAGTATACCGTGTATTCCGTCGTGCCGCCGCCGATATCAATCACGAGAGCGCCCATCTCCTTATGCTCGCTGGTGAGCAGCGCAAGCGAGGCGGCGATGCCGTTGAAAACAATTTCATCCACTTCAAGCTGCGTGCCGCGCACGAGGCGGATGGCGTTTTGCAATCGATTCGCGTGGCCGTGGATGACGTGCATATCCACTTCAAGTCGCGCGCCGAGCATCCCGACGGGATTCGTGACGCCGTCCTGTCCGTCCACAAAAAAATGCTGGCGCACTGCGTGAATCACGGTGTTCTCGGCAGGCAGATTGATGGCCTTCGCGTTCTTGATGACATCAGCGACATCGTCTTCGGTAATTTCACGCTCGGCAGAAACGACAACGTGCGTGCCACGATTGTTGAAGCCGCGCACATGGCCGCCACTGACACCGAGATACACGCTGCGTATTTCTACCTGCGCCATCTGCTCCGCCTCGAAAAGGGCCGCGCGCAAATCTTCCTCACAATGCTCCTGATTGATAATCTCGCCCTTGCGCACGCCGCGCGAGCGCGACTGGCCGAGGCCGATAATATTCAGCGCACCGTCGTCGCCCAGCTCGCCGACGACCGCGCAAATTTTCGACGTGCCGACTTCCAAGCCGACAATGATGTTCGCATCTTCAAACATTTTTTTTCCGGGGTTTAACGGGTTTCGTTTTTGGTGTCGCCACCGGCACTAGGCCAGTCATCGCCCAGCGCACCGGCACATTATTTTCCACCGCCAAATCGGCCGAGGCGATCGCACGTTGCTGGCGTAATCCCAAATCGTAAATCTGGCGCCAGCGCTGCATCTGCTGGTTAAAATTATCAAGGCCGAACGTAATCGTGCTCCCCTGTCCGGTCGAAACAACCAGCACCCCCGGTGAGGAAATATCTACGCGCCGCAAATCCACCAAGCCGACCATCGGCGAATGGTCAAACGCGCCGATCAAATTTAACGCAGCCTGCGCTGCGGCAAAATCCGCTTGCGGGACCGCCGCGCCCAGCTTGAACTTCATGGCATTTAAACCGGAAATCACCGGAAGTTGCGGGTTCACTTGCGCCACGGGCACGACACAATCGCGCGGGTCACGCGGCTTCATCGCCACGCCAGACTTATCCAGATGCGTGACCGCCACAGCAAAATTTCCCGCCGCATCGACGCACGGCGTATTGACTTGCGCGACCGGATCGCGCTCCGTCACACGAATTCGCAAGGTGTGCGGCAGCACGCGTTCAACGGAAACCGTTTCCAAGCCGGAGACCAGTTCCAAATTCTGTTTAACGGCTTCCAAGTTGAGCGCGATGAGATTCGCCCCCAGCTTCACATTCGACCATTGGCGCAATTGCTCAGGCAAAATCACGCCGTCCGTCTGCACCTCCACTTTAAGAATAGCGAAGTCAGGATTGGCATAGACAAATTTATCCAGCAACAGTTCGCCCGTGCGCCAGATGAGGTAGAGCCCGAAAAAAGTGCCGAACGCGATGGAAAATAAAATCGTTACGAGCCGCACGCGCGTAGCACGCACTTGATCAGAGCGCAGCTTCACGTCGAGAACGTGTTCGCGCCCCGTCCGCCGATTGCGTTTTTTATGTTCGCGTTTAAACCACATTTAATCACTCATTTCCGCTGCAGCGCCAAGTCAACCATCCGCTGGCAAAGCTCTGCATAATTCATTCCCGCTGCGGCTGCCGCCTTCGGCAGCAAACTCGTCTCGGTCATGCCGGGCAGCGTGTTCACTTCGAGCACCACAGGCGATCCATCCGCGCGAACCATCACATCCACGCGGGAATAATCCCGCCCGCCCACCGCCTTGAACGCCGCGAGCGCGGCGTCCTGAATGCGCTTCGTCGTGGCCGCGTCAAAATCCGCTGGACAAAAGTATTCCGACGCCCCCGCGGTGTATTTCGTCTGATAATCGTAGCTGCCCGTCTTTGGTCGGACTTCCACCACCGGCAAAACTTGGTCGCCCAATATCCCCACCGTCGTCTCGCGCCCGACAATTTTTTCTTCAACCAAAACTTCCGTGTCGAATTTTAACGACTCGGCGATTGCCTTTGGCCAGTCTTCCGCCCGCTCGACAAATTGCAGCCCCACGCTTGAACCTTGTCGCGACGGCTTGACGACTAGCGGTAATTGCAAGCCGACAGGCAAGCCTGCCTCGGCAGAGTGAACCACGGCAAACCTTGCCGATGGCACACACGTCTCCAAACAACTCTGCTTGGTCAAAACTTTGTCAAACGCAATCCGGCTCGCAGCCGCATCGCAACCAGTATATGGCACGCCGAGCTTATCGAGTTGCTTCTGCACTGTGCCGTCTTCGCCGTAAGTTCCATGCAACGCGAGAAATACCACGTCCGTCTGTGATGGCAAAATCCAGTCCGGTGTTTTCGGATCCAATTTATTCACCTCGTGGCCGAGCGAACGCAGCGCCGACGCCACCGCCGCGCCTGTGCGCAACGAGACTTCGCGTTCCGCGCTCGGCCCGCCCAGCATCACAGTGATGTTCAACTTCCGGCTCATTTTTTCCTCACAAAATTTTCCAGTGACACCGCTATTTTTGAGAACGCCTTCAAAACCTGCTTGTCAGTCGTTACCAGTGGCACATCCAAATCCATCGCCAACGCAACATATTCGCAGTCATAGGCGGAACATTTTGACTGCATCGCCAACTCTAAAACCTTCCTGGAATCAACGGTGTATTCACGTCCGGCAATCGCTTCTTCTGCCAGGCGCAACGACGCCATTCCCAAGTCAAAACTCATGCCCTCGTGCAGTAAATATTTCAACAGCGTGTTGCGAAATTCCGAACGCCACAGCAACGGCGCCACCCAAATCGGATCTTCCGCACAAACCGCTTCCGCTTTTGCCGAATACTCGGTGTGAATCGCGAAATAGGCGATGAGGTTAGCATCCGCGACAATCATGCCCGACCTTCCCGCTTCCACCGATCTATCTGCCCTGCCGTGGCCTTAAACTTCATCGTCGCTCGCACTGCCCGCGCCCGGGCAATCAGCGCCTGGACATCCACCGGCACGCTGCGCACGCTGGATTCCAACACCGCAATAGCCTCGGTGTTCAGGCTACGCCCATGCGTAGCCGCCCGTTTCTTCAACGCCAAATGGGCTTCTTTTGACAATCCCTTGATCGTAATCGTGATCATGGCGCAACCATAACGCAACCATTTCGCAAGTCAACGAATTTGCCGTTCAAACCGGCTCGCCGATGACTTCAACTTCCGTGTGCAATTCAATCCCCCGCTCCGCCTTGGCCTTCGCTTTCAAAATCGAAATCAGTTCCAGCACGTCCTTCGCCGTCGCGCCACCGTCGTTCACCAGAAAATTTCCATGCTCTTGCGAAATGCGCGCCGCGCCAACCTTGGTGTTTTTCAAACCCAGCTCTTCAATCAAACGCCCCGCTGGTATCGTCACCGGATTCTTGAACATGCATCCTGCGCTCGGCGCTGCAGGCTGGGAATTCCAGCGTTTCTCGTTGTAAATCTTCATCCGCGCCTCGATTTCCTCGCGCGGCTGCGGCGTGCATTTGAAAACTGCCCCGAGCGCGATATGGTTTTTCAACGTCGCGCAACTGCGGTAGGTCACTGACATTTCGGCGGGCGTCAGTTCGTAGACATTGCCGGAAAAATCCATCACACGCACGGACTCGACGGCGCTGAACGTCTCGCCGCCCATCGCGCCCGCGTTCATGCGGAGCGCGCCGCCGATGCTGCCGGGAATGCCTTCGAGAAATTCCACACCCGTCAATCCATTGCGCTTAGCCTCAACGGCAACAGCCTTCTGCTTCGCACCCGCACCCGCGTGGATACGAACGCCGTCAATCGTCACGCGGGAAAATTCCGTCGACGCCAGACAGATCACTACGCCGCGAAACCCGCCGTCGCGCACGATCAAGTTTGAGCCGCGGCCAAGGATAAAAAACGCCACGCCACGCTCGCCACAACACTTCAACACCGATGCGAGATCGGCTTCATTTGAAGGTTCAACATAAACATCTGCGGGGCCACCGACGCGCAATGTGGTATGCTTCGCCATAGGCTCGGCGCGTTTAAGGAGCGAGGCAGGCGACAAGCGAGCGATTAATTCATCAACTATGGCTGGAGATTCGAGCATGGTCATGCAACCGCCTTTAGTTTCACTTCACTTCTGGCTGTAAATTCAGCGGCCGAAGCGACTTTTTGATGAATCGATGACAAAATATTTTCCGCAATCACCGCGGCTGCCTGTGGTGCGTGCCACTGCGCAAGCCCGGCTTTTATTTTGGAACGCACCGCCTCGTCGCTAACCAGTTCAAGCAAAACCTCCGCCACTTTTTCGGGCGAGGAAGTCTGGAGCAGTAATTTCGCCGCGCCCGTTTTTTGAAATGCCAGCGCATTGGTCAATTGATGTCCGTCAGCCGAAGTCGGGAGCGGCACGAGCGCGGACGGCAAGCGCATAGCCGCAATTTCCGCGAGCGATGACGCGCCGGAACGACTCACGCACGCGGTCGCTGCACCTAGCGCGAGATCCATTTCGGTCAGGAATGGTTTCACGACGGCCTTCAAGCTCAGTGCGGCGTAGGCGGATTTTACTTTTTCAAAATCACCAGTGCCGGTCAGGTGCAGCCATTGCCAGTTTTGTTTAACGAGCAGCGGCAGCGCGGCTAATATTAAATCGTTCAGCCCGCGCGCACCCTGACTGCCGCCAACGACAAGAATTGTGGGGCGCTCTGCATCCAAGCCCAGCGCGACGCGACTTTCGGCAGCATCTCTGATTTGGAATTGCGGGCGCACGGGCGTGCCGGTCAGTGTGACTTTCGGCGCTGCCTTGATACGCGCAGCGGCTTCGGGAAAACCGATGAAGGCCTCATCCACACACCACGCGAGAAATCGGTTGGCCTTGCCGGGAATGGTGTTCGAGTCGTGCAGGAAAGTTTTAATGCCCGTGTTCAGGTTCTTCGCGACGCAAACCGGCGGCGCACTAGTGAACCCACCCATCGCTAGAACGGCGGCAGGCTGGCGTTGTTTGAAAAACTTTGACGAAGCGCGCCACGATTGCCAAAACCTTTTGACGAAGGACAAATAATTCCGGTTCTGAAAACCGACTGCGGGGAGTGTGAAAATTTCAATGCCGGACGCGGCTTTCACCGCCTGCTGATCCACTTCCTTGGGTGAGATGAGCAGCGCGACAGCGCATCCACGCGCTTGCAACTCCTGCGCGACAGCGATGCCTGGAAATAGATGGCCACCCGTTCCGCCACAGGCGATGGCTATGAAGGGCTTGGTGGATTTGGGCGGAGTCATTTTCTCTTAGCCGCGAAGGGATTGTCATTTCCGGTGATGTCAGCGCCGTTCGTCGTGGAAATGTTACCGGGCACAGCCTGCCGCGCGACGCTGAATAAAATACCAACGCCCATGAGCATCGCCAGCAGACTACTGCCGCCGCAACTGATGAATGGCAACGCCAGGCCCTTGTTCGGAAATAAATCGGTGACAACGGCGATATTGATAATGGCCTGAAAACAAATCAGCGAGGACACGCCGAGCGCGAGTTGGGATCCGAACTGGTCGCGCGCATGCAATGAAATGTAAATGCCGATGACGCCGATGAGCAGAAACGCAATCACCACAAAGCCGGTGGCGGCAAGGCCAAGCTCTTCGCCGATGTTTGCAAAAATAAAATCGCTGTGGATGTAAGGCAGGAAGCCGAGTTTCTGTCGTCCATCGCCTAGGCCGAGACCCACTAAGCCGCCGGAACCAATGGCAATTTTCGCCTGCGTGGCCTGCAACGCGGTTCCGCTGGCATGGGCATCAGGATGCAACCACGCATTGATGCGTCCGCTGCGCATCCCGTCGTGAGCGATGGAAAAAGCCAGCGCTCCGGCGGCAAGTATACCCACAGGAATCAAATGCAGCCAGCGAACGCCACCGATTATCAACATCCAGCCCGTGACACCCGCCAGTAAAATCGTGGTGCCGCGATCCGGCTCAATGAAAATTAATCCAAGCGCCACGCCGATGATGGCTCCGGGATAAATGATGCCGCGCAGAAATGTTTTCATCTTCCGTTGAGAACGATCCACATACCACGCGACGATGATGATGAGGCCGAGTTTGACCAGTTCCGACGGCTGTAGCGTCGCACCCGGCAAACGAATCCAGCGCCGGGCACCGTTGAGTTTCATGCCAAGGTGCGGCACAAATACCAGCACTGCGAGCACCAGCGTGCCGATGAAAATCGGCCACGCCATTTTTTTCAACCACTGGTAATCCAACGCGGTAATAATGGCACAAGCGATGATTCCTAGGACGCACCACACCACTTGCATCTGGAGCATCTTGGCGCCGACTTCGATGTTCGTATTCTTGACCATCATCACCATGCTTGAGCTGTAAAGCATCACCAAGCCCAGCGCGAGCAGGCCGGCGACGCAAAACGCCAAGGTGGTGAGAGCAAGTTTCATTTACGCTTCGGAAAAAATTGAAAAATCCGGTGAGTCCCGACTAACGGGAACGTCACTCGGTCTTGCGCCCACTTTTGAGGAGGGAAAGCGGACGCAATTACCAACAACGATCAAATCCAACACTAAACCATTACTTGGACGGCGGCGGAATTTTCCGCCGCCGTCCACGAACAAATTACTTAACCGGGGCCGGAGCCGGAGCGGGCATGGACAACGGCGGCGCCACCGCAGGCGCGGGGTCAACGATAAGCGGTGAAGCCTTTTCGACAGTCACCGGCAGCTTGAGCTTTTGGTTCACCTTGATCTTGGTCGTGGTGAGGTGATTAGCGGCTTGCAACGCTTTGACCGTGGTGCCGTGTTTTTTGGCAATGGTCGTGAGCGTGTCACCCGTTTTCACCGTGTAAGCTTCGCCCGAAGTGGATTCAACTCCAGCCACCGGAGCAGAATTTGCCGCTGCCGAAGCCGGAGCCGCCGAAGCTGTCGCCGCCGGGATGGTAATTTTTTGTTTCAACTTGAGGTGCTTGGAATCCACACCGGGATTTGCGGCTTGCAAATCTTTGAGCGAAACGTGATGCGCCTTGGCAATCGTGGTGAGCGTGTCGCCCTTGACCACGAGATATTCAGAACCGGGAACGGTTTCAGCCACCGGCGGCACGATGACCGGCGGCGGATTCGTCGGCAACACAAACACATTGGTGTCCACGACTGGCGGATTGGTGTCCGTCATCGTTGGCGTGTTCGTTGGGATTTCCGGCATCGGATTTTCCACCGGCGTCTCACGTTTACAACCCTGGATGAGCATGGCCACAAGGCTCAAGCTGCTCACGGCGATCACACAGAACACGCCGAGCTTGAGGCGTGAGCGGCGCGCGCTTTGTTGTTCGAGCAGCGAGCCTTTGGGCAAGAATGGATTCGGGTTGGTCATAATTTTTGGTGGCGCGGGTGCGGCCGTTGTTTGAGGTGTTTTTTGGTTTTTGATTTTTGCGCCGCGAAATTTTTCCCTCAAAAAAACTTCGTGACGTGTAAATTAATTTTGGTTTTGGGTGGAGTGAATCCGTCGCGGAAATGACTAACAGAAAGATGAAACTCTGCGAATAAACCGCCAGTCGTTGCGCGCCGTGCTGCTTCCGGTGAAAAAATTAGCAACCGCGCGCTTTTCCTGCAAGCAGCAAAGCGATTTTCAATGATGTTTTTTGAGCAATTCATTTTCTTCAACGCAGCTTCAACGTGGCGAACGCGATGACCGCGCACAGCACACACAGGATGTAGAACCGAGTCACTACCTGCGACTCATACCAGCCTTTCTTCTCAAAGTGATGATGGATCGGTGACATCAGAAAAATCCGCTGTCCCGTGCCGGTTTTGAGTCGAGTGTATTTAAACCAGCCCTTCTGCAAAATCACTGAAGTTGCCTCCATCACGAACACCCCACCCGCAATAACCAGCACGAACGGCTGGTGAATCAACACCGCCACGATGCCAAACGCGCCACCGAGCGCCAGCGAGCCGGTATCGCCCATGAATACTTGTGCCGGATGGCAGTTGAACCATAAAAATCCCAGCCCCGCGCCGAGCAACGCCGCGCAAAAGACCGTCAGTTCGCCTGCACCAGGCACATACGGGATTTGCAGATACGTCGCCAACTTGATGTTGCCCGCGAGATAGGTGAACACCAGAAATACAAACCCCGTGATGAGCGTGCAGCCGATAGCGAGGCCGTCGAGGCCATCGGTAAGGTTTACCGCGTTCGAGCTGCCGACGATGGCCAGCATCACAATCACCACGCCGACTACCGCGCCGACGTGCAATGGGTATTTGTAAAACGGAACCATCAACGTCGAAACCAGATTGCTATGCCAAACGCTCTTGCTGCCGAGCAAGTGCAACTCACTTTTCTCCGGCCAGTTCAAAAGATAAATCCCGACGAACGCGGCCAGCGCGAATTGCACGATCAACTTCACGCGCGGTGGAGTGCCGCCGCCGGTCTGCTTCAAAATTTTCGCGTAGTCGTCGTAGAAGCCGAGACCCGACAAGACCAGCACCGAGAGCATCGTCAGTTCCACGAGCGGATTCCACTGCGCCCAGAGCATCGTCGAGAACAGCAGCGACGTGATGATGAGCACCCCGCCCATCGTCGGCGTGCCTTTCTTGCTCAAGATGCGCGTCTTGAAATCGCCGGCTTCCTCGGCGCGATCCACGTATTCCTGACCGAACTTCATCTCCTTCAACTTGCGGATGATGTAAGGCCCAAGGCACAAGCTCAACACCAGCGCCGTGAGCGCCGCGCCCGCGCTACGCACGGTGATGTATTTGAACAGGCGCAAAAACGCTAGCCGCGATTCCCAGTCGCTGCCATGCGCCCATTCCAAAATCCGTTGGCTGAAATAATAAAGCATTTAGTTTTTGAGCAAGGCCGCCTTCACTTTATTGACGACTCTCGAATTTCTCCCAGCAAATGACTCAAGCTGGCCTGCGCGGCTCTTGCACTTTCAATCAACATCTGTGCTGAGCGGATCATTTCTGCTTCGTCCTCGATGTCTGCAAAAGCTCCACCGGACCGGCAAGCGGAAACGCCTGCACCTGCTGGATTGAACTTTTCAAAGTAGTGTTTCAGGGGGATCAAGCCGGGATAATTACTCCCCACTTGCAACCGGTTCATCTGAATATTCATGGTCGTTTATTTTTCTGATTTCAAAGTTTCAGCGATCCGTTCCAACCGCGACGAGCGCGACGCCTTCAACAGCACAACATCGCCCGGCTTCAAAAAGTTGTTCATCACCTTCATCGCTGCCTCCACATCGGTGAATTCAATCACTCGTGGCAGACCCGCATCGCGCGCCGCCTTGGCCGTGGCCGCCGAATTTTTCCCGACCGTGAACAACTGCCCGATCTTCAATTCTGCCGCAAATTTCCCAATCTCGATGTGCGCTGACTCGGTCTGCGCGCCGAGTTCCGCCATGTCGCCGAGGATGGCAACGCGCCGCCCTTGCAGCGGCAGACCGCACAAGGTCTCCAGCGCCGCCCGCATCGAATCCGCATTCGCGTTGTAGCAATCTTCCAGCACACGCACCCC
>CAINDH010000020.1 GCA_903847285.1 uncultured Verrucomicrobia subdivision 3 bacterium
CGGATTTTGATTCCGCCATTCGGAGGTTCGATCCCTCCCGCCCCAGCCAACGTTTTCAATGACTTAGGCGATTTTTCGAAATCGTTAGCCTCTGTATAGCCTCTCCGTTTTAGGCCTTGGCCCGCGTCTCGCCAGTATTTTTCGGGGGAAGAACTCGCAATACTCCTCTTCGTTGAACCACGCGCACTTGATGTCGAAAAGGTGGATGCCGGCCAGGTGCGATAGCGCGAGCGCGTATATCGTCAACTGCGCGATGGGGCGGTTGGTACGGGCGTCAGGCTTGTAATCGAGTATGTGCACTGCGCCATTACGTACCTGTAAAAAATCAATGTGCCCGGTAATCGGTTGCGACCGTGATTCGGATGCGCTCAGCCTTATCCGATGACGTTTTTCAATTTTCGCGATGTCTTCAGGCGTTAGCCAAATCGGCACCTCAACCGCAATGGTCACGGAATCATTTGCCAACATAAAGCGTTGAAGTGTTTCGTGGCGCAGACGGTTGTCGCCGACGGTTGGTAATACCAGCGCGGCCGTTCTGGTGGCGAAATTCTCTTTGCGGCTGACAATCAGACGGGATGAATCAATAAAGTCGTTGGCTAATTGCGAAGCACGAGAACTGTCGCGGAAGAGTTCGTGCGGGCAATCCCGAGGCACACTTTCTAGGTAATCAACTAATGGCGAAAATTGCTGATGCTCTTTGTCGTTGCGTAATAGTCCGAGCTTCGGTCGGTGATATGAAAAATGATAAACTTGTTTGTGATAAAGCTTGACGGTGCGGATCGTCTGCTGCGCGATGAATTTTCGCTTGCCCTGCGTCCGTAAGCGCCGATAAGTTGTCACCTCCGCGTGCTCGTTAATCCACGACGATAGTGTGGACGTTGGGATTCGGCGACCATGACGGGATTTCAACTTGGCCACTGTTTGCGCCAGCGAAAACCCAAGATTGTAGAGCGTCACGCCGTCTAAAATGAGCCGCAACGGATAGGTCTTATTTCGAAGCTCGACCGGCGCCGGCGTGAAAACGCGTTTGCAGTGCTGACATTGCCAGAGTTGTACGAGTTCCAGCTTCTTGCGGCGTGTGCCTTTGCGAACCAGCCGGCGCGCACTGCAATGCGGGCAGCGACCAGGACGCTTGGCGGTGTGTTCGGCCCGGTGTGGGCGGGGAGGCGTCTTGTGAACCATGCCGGTCGGCATCTGCGCAAGGTGGATCGGTGGCCCCGAGATCGGCGGGACAAAGCGCTCCAGTATGTCACGGATTCTGGAGGGTGATGAGGGGTTGGAAAGACCGTTGATATGAGGCTGATCTGGACGCACTGCATGTCACGGATATTGTAGGTTTGGCTGCTCTGGGTTTCTGGGGTGGAGGGGGTAATTGGATTGGGTTCTCAACAGTAGCCATCGGGTCAAACGGGGTAAACTGCGAGGGGTGTTTGCGTGGCAATAAATGCAATTATGGTGCGGGCGTTTCGGCGGATCTGGCGATAATGGGCAAAGGCACCAAACCGGTAACGAAATCAGAGGACAAGACAGTTCAAGCGTTGCTTCAGCGCCATCACTGTCCAGTTCCGTGGCACGCGGTCCGTGCCCATATGCTCGGAGCAATCGCCTCGCCGGTCGCCGGGGTCTCACCCATAACGGTGGTGAAAGGCCTATGGGGCGGAACGCTACCGGCATTCGCCAAGCCGGAAGACGGAGTCGAATTCATGAACCTCCTGGCCATGGGGCTTTGGAACCGGTTGACCAAGCACCAACAGCGTAACTCGCCGTTCCGGCTGACACCGATCAAAGTTCCGCCGACCGCGGCGGGCCTTGTCCGGCTTGTCCAGTTGCGACGGCAAGAACTCGACAGTTTCGTCGACGGGCTATATGGCCAAAAAGAAAGCATCGATCTGCCAGAGCGCGCGCACCGGGCCCTCAATGCGCTGGCCGACATTCGCGCCATGCTGGCGGGTCTGGAAAAACTCAGTGCTGACGGCAGAATAGATTCATCGGCTGATGATATCAGCGGACTATTCAAACAGGTGAGCGAGCTCGGAAAAATCGTCGAAACTGAAATTCATGCTGCGGTATTGTCCTGCGCCCGCGCGCGGCAACAAATGGCGAAAGCGATTCCGGCTGCAAAGCCGGCGCTACATTAACCGGCGAGCGTTGCCAGACGGTCGCCGAAAAACGAAATATCGCGATGACAGGCCACAATCTCTCTCAAGCCGTCGGCTCGTGACTTATGCCGACATGCATTTTTTAAAATGCAGTTTCCAAATAATCCCGTCCGGCGTTTAGGCTGGAACATAGACGAGGTTGTCGGGCAAAAGCTCGGCTTCACCCGACCAGCGGTAAGCGGTGAGGTGGCCCTTTCGGGCAACGCTGAAGTCCAGACACGCCGCCGTCGAATGGGTCATCGTCGGCTCGCCCGGCATCCAGTAATGCCCGAACAAAACCGGCGTCGCGTGGCGGTAGTGAAACTCGGTCGTAATATCCTCGTCCGGCAGCTCATGAAGCCGGTCGTCGATGCCGATCGCTGCCAGCTTGAAGGTGGTCGCATCCGGATCCCACCAGCGTAGCCGGACTTCCCGACGCTCGTCGCCGCCCTTGTCCCTAAAACTCATCCCGTCCGGCAACTGCTGCTCGGGTCCTTTCAACAATATTTCGGCAGCGACATAGGCCGGCGATCCGCGCACGTAAGCCTCGCGCAGCCCCTGGTCGGTAAAGCAGTTTTGCCGATCGAGGTAGGGCGCCAGCACGGCGCGCGAAGCGTCATGCCAGCAGGCGTGAACCACGCGCAGACCGTCCAACTCAAGCCAGACCGGCAGCCGCCGAAACCAATCGATCGCAGCGTGATAGTCCGGCGTTCCTTCGCCAAGTTGCCGTAGAAACTCGGCGTGCTGGCTGGCGTTCTTGTCGGAGTGTTTTCGCAAGAACCCACAATCACTATTCGGCGTAGCCCAGCCGATGGCATTGAATTCGTGATTGCCGAGCACGGCATGGGCCACGCCTGCCTCGCACATGGTGCGTGCAATCTGCAGCACCTCTCTCTGAGCGGGGCCGCGATCGACAAAGTCGCCGACGAAAATGACTTTTCGGTCTTCGCACTGAAATACGCCGCCGACATCGCGATAGCCCAGTTTTGTCAGCAACCGGCGCAGCGCATCGGCATGTCCGTGAATGTCGCCGATGACGTCATATCCCGATATTTTTGCAGTATATCCCGATATTTTTGCAGTCTGAGTGTCTTTCATTGATCAATAGCCCTCATTCGTTACGGTAGATGGGAATGTAAGGTGGTAGCCAGCCATAATCCTGCGCACGCGCGACTAGCCGGCGGGCGTCGGCTTCAAGAATTATTTTCCCGTTGAGAACCGTGCTCATTCGGCCCGATTTCAAGTTGGCTTCAAGTGTGCGCGGCGGTGGAATAGTTGGCCACTGGAGCGGCGGCGATTTGCGGCCGCGGCGGAGTAAAATCCAGCCAGTGGTAAGGCATTCCTTTGTCTTCTGGACGAAGGGAAGCCG
>CAINDH010000021.1 GCA_903847285.1 uncultured Verrucomicrobia subdivision 3 bacterium
ACGCAGTGTCAGGTGACGGAAGCGTTCGTGTGCCAAGAAGTGTCCACACCTCAAAGTGACCGCTGCGCGGTCAAGTCAAGCCGCAGCGCGGCTTGACCCACCTGGCCCAAGGGTGGAAGTGATCGCGCTGCGAAAAAACCGTCGCCGAGCGCAGCGGCAGGCGAAGGAATCTTTCACCAGCCAAAACGTATCCACACCTCAAAGTGACCGCTGCGCGGTCAAGTCAAGCCGCAGCGCGGCTTGACCCACCTGGCCCAAGGGTGGAAGTTTTCGCGCTGCGAAAAACCGTCGCCGAGCGCAGCGGCAGGTGGCGGAATCTTTCACCAGCCAAAACGTATCCACGCCTCAAAGTGACCGCTGCGCGGTCAATGTCCGGTCGCAGCGCAACCGGACCTACCGCCAATTTCAATCCGCCTCAAGCGAAAGCTGGGCAGATGCGGCGGGCTCCGTTGTTTCCGACGTGGCGGCAACTTCCTTGGCAGGTTCAGCCGCCGGTGCGTTTCCCCCATGCAAGCGCACGAGCGCGGGGCGCAGCACGCGACCTTGAAAACTCATGCCCGGCGCGAGCGTCTCGGCGATGACCGCATCCGCCGCCGGATTTTCCACACCGTGCGCGCGGAATTTTTGCGCGTCGAACTTTTCTTCCGGCGCGGCACTGAAGGGCGTCACACCCACACGGCGCGCGGCATCGCGGCAAGCGTTTTGGAAACTGCCAATCTGCTCGGCCAACTCCGGCTGACCGGAACGCACGGCGGCGGTGTGCAACGCAAAAATGTGATCCAGAATGCGCGCCACCACCTGCAACCATTCACCTTCGGTGCGACGGAGTTTTTCCACTTCGAGCCGGAGCGCACCCTTCTCGGTGTCGTTGAGCTTCACCTGAAATTCGTTGAATTCCTGAATCTCCGTGCTCATGCGCTCGGCGATTTCAGCAGCGGCGGCAACGGTCTTGTCGGTGTTGCCCCGCGTCGTTTCCTGCACGCGCGCCCACTGGTCGGTGGCGGCGGCGATCTGGGCAGAATATTTTTTCAGGTCATGCAACTGCTCGGCCACAGTGGTGACGGCGTTGACCTCAATCAATTTTTTCGTGGCGCGATAATCGAGGATGAACGGCAGGCAGCCCAGCAGCGCACCGAGGGCCACGCAGCCGGTGGCAAGGCCAATCTGCAAATCAGTAATCGGATGCGCCGCTGAATAAATCACGACGGCAGCAGCGGCGATTAAAACGGCGTTGGCGGCGAGAAACGGCCACTTGGGAATTTTCCATTCAGGAGCTTCGTGCATAGCGGCAGTGTCCGAAAAATGTCGGCGGAGCGCAAGTCAGCGGCGCATTTCTCCTCGACTATCGCCGCAAAAAGAAAATCATTTGCGCGTGCGTATCTGCGTCATCTTCAATCCCGCCGCGCGTGGCAACAAAGCCCGGCGCTTTAAAAAATTCCTGAACGAGCTGTCGCAACAATGCGCACTCAAGGCCACCACCGGCCCGGGTGATGCCCGCCGCCTCGCGCACGCCGCGGTCGCCACGGGCTACGACATCATCGCCGCCGCCGGCGGTGACGGCACAGTGAACGAAGTCCTCAATGGCATCGGCGACGAACCGGATGGTTTCCAACGCGCGCGGCTAGGCGTGCTGCCGCTCGGCACAGTAAATGTTTTTGCGCGCGAATTAAAAATTCCCGCCAAGCTTGAACTCGCCTGGCAGACCTTGAAACGCGCCCGCGAAACGAAAATTGATCTTGGCCTGGCGGAGTTCACCGAAGATGGCCGGCCAGCCCAGCGCTATTTCATGCAGCTGGCCGGCGCGGGAATGGATGCCCGGGCGATTGAGCTCGTAAGCTGGAAATTAAAAAAGACCGCCGGACCGCTCGCCTACGTCATCGCCGGCTTGCAGGCACTGGCGGAAAAACAATCACCCGTGACCGTGCGCGCGGACGGAAAAAGTCTGGAAGGCGAACTGGCGCTGCTCGGCAACGGCAAACTCTACGGCGGGCCGTTTGAGATTTTCCCCAACGCAGATTTAAGCAACGGCCTGTTGGAGGTGTGCGTGTTTCCTCGCGCCAACACGTCTTCGTTCCTCGGCCATGCCCCCAGCTTCATCTTCCGCCGGAAACTTGCCGAACATAAAATCCTCCGCCTGCGCGCCGGCAAAATCGAACTCACCAGCGCCACGCCCGCGGCGTTCGAACTGGATGGCGAATGGGTGGGCCAGTTGCCAGCCACATTTTCCGTGGCGCAGAAAAAGTTGCGCGTCATCGTTCCGTGACCGACTGGCCAGCTGCGTCAGCAAAACAATTCTTTTCACAACGCACTCCGCACCTGCTAAAAATTCCACGTGCAAGATTTGATTTCCAAAGCCGCCACGCTCCTCGAAGCGTTGCCTTACATCCAGAAATTCAGCGGCGAAATCTTTGTCGTGAAATACGGCGGCAGTTTCATGGACTCGCCCGACCAAGCCGTCCGCAACGGCGTGGCGCGCGATGTGGTGTTTCTGGAAGCTGTAGAGATCAATCCCGTCGTCGTCCACGGCGGCGGCAAAGCGATCACCCGCGCGATGGAAAAAGCCGGACTCAAAGCCAATTTCATCCAAGGCCAGCGCGTCACCGACGAAGCCACGGTGCAAATCGTGGACGACGTTTTGTCGCGTGAGATCAATCCCGAAGTTGTCGCTACCATCAATTCACTCGGCGGACAGGCGGTGGGTTTTTCCGGCGCGGAGATTTTCAAATGCAAAAAGCTTTACCTCGACGACAAAGAAAATCCCGGCCAGAAGATTGACATAGGCTACGTCGGTGAAGTCATCGAAGTGAACGTCGCGCCGCTGAAAGAAGCCATCTGGTGCGGGCACACGCCGGTCATCAGTCCGACTGCGCGCGGCGAGGACGGCAAGATATACAACTGCAATGCCGACGTCGCCGCCGCGATGTGCGCCATTGCGCTCAAGGCGAAACGCCTCGTGTTCATGAGCGATGTGCCCGGCTTGATGCGGGACTTCAAAGATCCATCCACACTCATCGCCCATCTGCAGATTGACGAAGTTCCCGCGCTCAAAGCCGCCGGGATTGTCGACAAGGGCATGATTCCCAAAGTGGACAGTGCCGTAAACGCGATCAAATCCGGCGTGGAAAAAGTCTCCTTTGTGGACGGTCGCGTGCCGCACTCGGTGCTGATGGAAATCTTCACTGACCAAGGCGTGGGGACGGAAGTTGTCTTGTGAAGATGTTCGAGCAATTCCTTTTGTTCGGCTTAGCCTTTTTCATCGCAGGCTGTCAGACCGAACCAAAGAACGTTGCCGAAGCCACTCCGAAGCCATCAGCCATCGTCGAAACGAACCTCGCGGTAGCACCGACGAAATCAGCAATTGTTTTCACCAACATTCCCCCAGGGCCCACAAATCCCGCGCCCGTTATTCCCCCCGCGTGGCTGGGCGTGCAGTTGTTCATCCAGAGCGATGCCGATGTGAATGCACTCGCAGCGTCATTGCCCAAGCTCGCCGCGCTAGGTGTGAACGCCGTCATCGTTGAAGTGGGCTACAGTTTTGATTTCAAATCGCACCCGAAACTTCGCCGCGGCAAGGGTGTTTCACGCGCCGCCGCCAAACAGCTTGCCGAGGTAGCGCGCACCAATGGTGTGCGGCTGATTCCTGAACTCGATTGCCTTGGCCATCAGTCGTTGAAGAAATCTGTTTTGCCGCTGCTCGCACAATATCCTGAATTCACCGAGCCATCGCCGGCGAATCCCGACCTCAAGACCGATTACCTGAAGAACTGGTGTCCGAACGACGCGCGCATCAATCCAATCGTCTTTGATTTGATTGACGAGATCACCGAGGCGTTCGATGCGGATGCGTTCCACGTCGGCATGGATGAAATTTTCAATCTCGCTTCCGACAATTGCCCGCGCTGCAAAGGTCAAGACCCGGCAAAATTGTTTGCGAACGTTGTGAATGAATTTCACGCGCACATCGTCAGCGAAAAAAAGTTGGAGATGTTCATGTGGGGCGACCGGCTGCTGGATGCGACAGCGATGCACTATTCCAAGTGGGAGGCCTCGCGCATCGGCACGGCGGGCGCGATTGGCCTGATCCCCACGAATATCGTCATCTGCGATTGGCATTATGGTGCGCAGACGAATTATCCATCCGTGCCGTATTTCGCAGCGAAAGGTTTCCGCGTTTGGCCCGCCGGTTTTCGCCCCGTGGAGAACTGCAAAGGGCTGAGCGATTTCACCAAAGCACAACGAGCACTGAATCCACGCGTGGTCGGCTATCTCGCGACGACGTGGAGCGCAGGCAAGCCAGAAACCATCGCTAATTTTCCACCGCTCATGGAAATCTCCAAAGATTGGAAAACAGCAACCGATTCCGCCACACTGCCGCGTTAAATTTGTCGCTGATTTTTTTTGCATTTGCCGCGCTTCGCCCTTAACTAATGCCCCGATGAAAGAAATTGTTCCCGCGCCGCCCGCGATTGTGCGCAATGACTACGAGTCCATCCGCGAACTGTTCACGAAGAATGTCGTGCCCAGCTACGGACGCTTTGAACTCGTCCTGAGCCACGGCGCAGGCAGCAACGTTTTTGATGTCGCGGGCAAACGCTACCTCGACCTCGGCAGCGGCATTGCGGTGTGCTGTCTTGGCCACGCGCATCCCGCCATCACCGAGGCGCTCGTCGAGCAATCGAAGAAGCTGATTCACGTTTCCAATCTCTATTTCACCGAGCCGCAGGGAAAACTCGCGGCGGAAATCGTCAAACGCATCGGCGCGGGGAAAGTTTTTTTCAGCAACAGTGGCGCAGAAGCTAATGAAGGCTTGTTCAAGGCCGCGCGCAAGTTCGGCCATGACGAAGGGCGGTTTGAAATTTTGACGGCGGTGAATTCCTTTCACGGCCGCACGATGGCGGGCATCGCGGCGACCGGTCAGGACAAAGTAAAAAAAGGTTTCGAGCCGATCATGCCCGGCTTCCGGCACATTCCCTACAACGACCTCGAGGCGATGCGCGCCGCGATTTCGCCCGCGACCGTTGCCATCATGATCGAAGGCGTGCAGGGCGAAGGCGGCGTTACGCCCGCCACGCCAGAATACCTGCTCGGCCTGCGCGCGTTGTGCGACGAGAAAAAATTGCTGCTGCTAATGGACGGCGTGCAGTGCGGCCATTATCGCACGGGGAAATTCCAGAGCTTTCAAAGAATTCTCGAAGGCGTTCCCGGTGGTGAGACATTTCTGCCCGACGGGCTTTCCATGGCGAAGTCGCTCGGCGGCGGCTTTCCCATCGGCGCGTTCTGGCTGCGCGAACCGTTTCAGGATTTGCTCGGCGCCGGCACGCACGGCTCCACGTTTGGCGGCACACCGCTCGCCTGCGCGGTGGCGTTGCGCATTCTGGAAGTCATCGAAACGGAAAAACTCGCCGATGCCGCGCGCAAACTCGGCGCGTGGATGCAAAGCGAACTGGACCGGATGGCGAAAGATTATCCCGCAGTAGTGAAACGTTCGCGGGGCATCGGCTTCATGCTCGGCCTGGAGCTCGCGGAAAAAATTCCAGCGTTCGCCGCCAGCGACAAGACGCCCGCGATTCAATTCGTCAACCGCCTGCACGCGGCGGGCGTGCTGACCATTCCAGCGGGAACGCAGATTGTCCGGCTGCTGCCCTCGTTGAATTTGAAGCCGCAGGAAGCCGCGGAAGGCATTTCAAAAATTGAAGACGTAGTGAAGTCGCTGGTGTAGCGTAGCGGCGTCCCGGCAGAGCGCCGCAAACCAATCAAAATGAATGGCGGCTCTCTGCCGAGTAGCCGCCACGCCAAAACCGTGACCGCCGCCGCCATCAAGTATCTCTCCGCCGTTGACCCAGTGATGAAGAAACTCATCGCCGAAATCGGGTCGTGCGAACTGGAACCGGAACCCAAGCGCACCCCGTTTCAATCGCTCGTGCAGGCGGTCGCGCACCAGCAGCTTAACGGCACGGCGGCGAATACCATTCTTACGCGGTTCATCAAACTGTTTCCGAAACGAAAATTTCCCAAGCCGGAAGATTTAGCAAAGGTCACAGACGAACAAATCCGCGCGTGTGGTTTTTCTTTTGCCAAAATCAGGGCCATCCGCGACATCGCGGCAAAAACTTTGGACGGAACGATTCCGTCGTCACGGAAAATTGAAAAAATGAGCGACGAGGAAATCATCGAGCGCCTGACCGAGGCGCGCGGCGTGGGGCGCTGGACGGTGGAGATGCTTTTGATTTTCCAGCTCGGCCGCACGGATGTTCTGCCGGTGGATGATTTTGGCGTGCGCGCCGGTTTCCGCGTCGCCTACAAAAAGCGCGAGATGCCCAAGCCCAAAGCCCTTCTCAAGTTCGGCGAACGCTGGCGGCCGCACGGCACGACGGCGGCGTGGTATCTCTGGCGCGCAGCGGATGCGGCCAAGCAAAAGAAATAGAGCGACTTCTTAAATTGGAAGTAGCGGTGGGTCTGGTCGCACTGCGACCGGACACTGACCGCGCTGCGGTCACTTTGAGGTGCGACAACTTTTGGCGGGCGAAAGATTCCGTCGCCTGACGCTGCGCTCGGCGACGGGTTTTTCGCAGCGCGAAAAACACCACCCAAAGACCAAG
>CAINDH010000022.1 GCA_903847285.1 uncultured Verrucomicrobia subdivision 3 bacterium
ATGCTCGGCACGGGCAAACTGGATTTGCGTGGAGTGAAAGAAATGGCGGCTCAGATGGCATCCCGTTGAAAATAGTAGGGGGCGCTACTCCAGCCCTCTGCAGCTTTAGATTGAAGATGAAACCCGCCCCGGTAATTTTCCGAGAGTGATTTAATTTCCACCGCGAAAATTCTCGCCAATTCCGCACCGCGCTGGCACGTTGGCCTCATGACGCAGTTTTCAAAAAATCGTTTCTACTTTCTCGCGGCCTTCGCGACTTTCACGCTGGCTATCGCCTCGGCGCGCGCGGTCACGACCACGAACGTTTTCGGCTTCACCGGCAAGGAAGTGTTCCCCGTGGATCAGGGCATCACGCAGCTTCACGTTGCGGACATCGACGGGGACGGGTTGAACGACATCGTGGTGGTCAACAATCTGCGCGCAAAAATCAACGTGCTCTACAATCTCACCGGCAAGACCAACGCCGCGCCGCCCACACGCAAGCTAGAGCTGAACGAGTTGCCGCCAGGTGCGCGTTTTCGCATTGATTCTCTGCCTTCCGAGGAACGCATCTCGGTGCTGGCCACGACAGACATGAACGGCGATGGCAAGCCTGACCTCGTTTATTTTGGCGAGACGAAGGATCTGATCGCGGTATATAACCGCGGCACAAACGGCTGGAGCGAGCCGAAACGCTGGCATCTCGAAGACGGGCGCATGGATGCGAATCCTCTCTCGATTGGCGATTTGAACGGCGACGGATTGCAGGATATTGCGTTCCTCGGCGACAGCGGCACGGTTTATTTTCTCGCGCAGCAAACCGACCACACACTGGCCGAGCCAGTGAAAATTTCCTGCTCCGGCACGCCCAAAGCCGTTCAGATCATCGATGTTGACGGTGACGGCAAAGCGGATTTATTGCTCGTGGATTTTGACAGTCCTACGCCTTACCGCGTGCGTCAACAAATTGCGGGAGGGCAGCTTGGCCCGGAAATCTTTTTCAAGTCGCAGCCGTTGCGTTCGTTCACGGTGGATAATCTCGCCGGTGGCAAGACGAACTACGTGATCTCCGTCGTCGCGGCGACAGGCCGGGCGGAAGTTTCGCAGTTCACGCGTAAGGCAAGTGAAACGCTGGCCGGTAAATTTCAGAAGGGCCAGTTCCAGATTCTCCCGCTCACCAAGACTGATGTCGCCGCGCGCGGTGTGTTGTGGGCAGATGTGAATGGCGATGGCCTCGCTGACTTGCTCGTGGCCGAACCGGAGAGCGGACAGTTGTCCGTATATCTCCAACAAGTCGATGGCACACTGGCCGCGCCAAAGAAATTTCCGAGCCTCGCGGGAGTTTCTCAGATTGCCGTCACCGATTGGAACGGAGACGGACAACAGGAAATCTTTCTATTAAGCCGTGATGAGAACGCCATCGGCACGACGCATTTCGACAAGAGCGGTCGCCTGCCGTTTCCCACACTGCTCCCGATTGATGGCAAGCCACTTGCAATGGCGGTTGGCGTTTTCAAATCCGGCGCAAAGCCCGTGCTCGCGGTCATTGCGGACAAGGACGGTGTGCGTTCGTTAGTCACGCGCACGGCGGACGGCAAGATCAAGGCGCAGAAACTTTCCGAGAGCTTCAAGTCCAACCCCGCCAAGCTCGCGCTTGCCGATGTGAACCAAGATGGCCTTGCGGATTTGGTCGTGTTGATTCCCTACGAGAAGATCAAGGTGCTATTGCAAAATGCCGACGGCACATTTGACGAGAAGGATGTTGACCCCCCGGGCGGCACAATTGAATCGCCGTGGTTCGCCAATGCAGATGTTGACGGCGACGGCAAAGCGGAATTGTTGCTGCCGCAGAAAAATTTCGTCCGCGCCGTCGTGCTGGAACCGAAGACGAAAGAAGAAGGCTCTACAAACGCGCCCGGCTGGACGTTCCGCGTGAAAGACCAGATCAATGGCGCGGCCAGCGATTCACGCATCACCGGCGCGACCATTGTGCCGAACGGCAAGAACGCCACGCCATCACTTTTCCTGCTCGACGAGGAGAAAAAGCAGCTCACGCTTTGCGAGCGTGACACCAATGGTGTGTGGCAGGTCATAAAAAATGTGGAACTGCCCTTTGTAAATTTCCCTGCACTCCGCACGGTTACGCTCGGCGGCACACCCGCCGTGGCATTCCTGGGCCAGAATGCCGTTGCCTGGTTACCGCTGGCAGGCGAAACGTGGGAACTTTCCAAGCTTGATGACTACGACACGCCCATCAAAGATGGTTTTCTTACCGACATGATAGCCGGTGATATGCTGGGCAATGGCCGCAAGCAAATCGTTTTTATGGAAAGCGCCAAGAACCATCTCGATCTCGTGCAGTTCGATGCGAATCGCAAGCTCGTGCCCGGCGACCGCTGGCAGGTATTCGAGCAACACACGTTTCGCGGCGCGCAGAACGCCATCCCCGAACCGCGCGAGTGCGCCGTGGCTGATGTCACCGGCGACAAGAAGAACGATTTGCTCGTGCTCGTGCATGACCGGATCTTGGTTTATCCGCAGGAATGATTTGATTAATTCCGAAATAAAAATCCCCGGCCACCAATCGGTTGCCGGGGATTTTTGTTGGCAAAAACGATTCAGGTAAGCACCCAGCCCGGACGGTTTTCGCGCTTGATATAAGGCGCAGCTTCGGGGCAATTGGTCGCCTTCATATTAGGGCCGTCCCATGCTAGCTTCTTGCCGACGCGCAATGAGACGCAGCCGAGCAGCATGATTTCCGTTAGCTGGGCACCAATCTCGAATCGTGAGAAGCAACCTTTCGGGTCGCCATTTTTGATCGCCTCAATCCATTCCAGATGATGTCGCTCGTCAGTGCTGCCTTTGAACGGATTGCGTGGGAGCGATTGCGGAATCACAGCTTCTGCCGCCGCCGGATGTTTCTTGTAATGGACGAATTTGGCATCGTCATTCAGCTTAATGAAAAACTGTTCGCCGTAGTCGTCTGGTGAAAAGATTTTGCCTTTTTCGCCGATGAGCAGGCAGGCGCTATTCGGCACTTCACCTTGAAACGCTTCGATGTCCACGAGTAATTCCTTCGGCGGCTTGTTGCTGAAATCGTGCCCGTTCGGCTTGGTGCTGTCTGGCAAACCGCCGTCATACCAGGTGAACGTGGCGGGCGCGAACGCCAACGTGTCTTCTCGGTGAAGAAAAGTTTTTTTCCGCGCCGGAACCTTGGCCTGGCGACCGGGAAATTCAAAGCGGATTTTGGAGCCGAGCGGATACGTCTCGTTGTTCATCGCGCCGAGCACCGAGCCTTCGATTTCCGTAGGGTAGCCCAGTTTGAGAGCGCGAAACGGCATGTTGACTGTGTGGCACGCCATGTCGCCGAGCGCGCCGGTGCCGAAATCCTGCCAGCCGCGCCAGTTCCATGGAGCATACGCGCCCTTCTTGTAAGGCCGGGCCGGGGCCGGGCCGAGCCAAATATCCCAGTCGAGTGTTTCCGGCACAGGGTCAGAACCTTCGGGGCGACCTTGCCCCTGCGGCCACACGGGGCGGTTCGTCCAGATGTGAACCTCGCGCACCTGACCAATGACGCCGCCTTGGATGACTTCAACCGCGCGGCGCAAACCATCCGCCGCACTGCCTTGATTGCCCATTTGCGTGATCACGCCGGTGTCGTGCGCCAGCTTCCGCAGATAGCGAGCCTCGTAAATCGTCTGCACCAGCGGCTTCTGCACATAGACGTGTTTGCCGTGGCGCATCGCGTAAGACGCAGCGATGGCGTGGAAATGATCCGGCGTGGAAATGGTCACGGCATCGATGCTCTTGCCCATCGCCTCAAACATTTTGCGGAAATCCTGGTAAAACTTTGCGTTAGGATATTTTTTCAACTGCTCAGCGCAGCGTGCAGAATCCACATCACAAAGTGCCACGATGTTTTCGCCGGCGCAGCAATCCGTGTCGCTCTTGCCTTTGCCCATGACACCGATGGAGGCGATGTTCAATTTGCTGTTCAGGTTTTTGGCGCGCAACAACGTTGGCACGCCGAACACGATCGCGCCGGTCGCGAGCGAAGTGGTTTGGAGAAAATTCCGGCGGCTCAAAGCACCCGGTAAAGACTTGCGTAGTGATATCATATAAAAATTTTAAGCAGGCGAAACGGCCGGCAAAACAAAAATCTCAAGAAATCTTGCCGCCTAAATTTGCAACCAACGGTGGAGGACGTTTCCCTAGAATGATTTCTCCATCGCCGTCGTCTAAAATAACCAGCCACGATTTTTCCTTCGCGATGACTTCAGAAATCTCCGCATTGCTTAAAACCATGCACGCTGTGGACAGCGCGTCGGACTCGGCAGCGGAATCGCACAAAGCCCACGCACGGGACTGACGATGCGCCGGCTGGCCGGTGAGCGGAGCAAGAATATGCTGACCTTTTACCGCGATCCCGGAGCCGCTCAAAGAAAGATTCTTCAGCCAGTAACGGCGCGGTGAATTGTCTTCTCCTAAGCCGCACGACCAACCGGATGTTTCCGCCGGGGCATCACCTGCTAGAATACTGCTACCACCGGCGACAAGTAGAAATTTTTCCACGCTCCATGCCCGTAATAATTCCGCCATGCAGTCGAGCGCAAAGCCTTTGCCAATTGCGCCCAGATCAAACTCCAATTTTCCGACATCGCAGCGGATGGAAAAATGTTCCAGCGACCAGCGTGGTTTTTCCGGCTGGGTTTGCAGCGCCGCCGCCGTGATCGAAAACGCACCGTTCGTCGCGGCCTCCATTTTTTCCGCAACCCGCAGGCACGCCAGCACAGGTGCGGTAAGCCGGATCGATTCACCGGGCGTGAGTTGCGCAATCGCGGCGACTTCGCTGTTCGCCTGAAAACGGCTCAACTTCGATTCCAAATCGTCCGTCAGCGTAAATGCCGCCTGTGCCGCCTGCGCCGCGTAAGTCAGATCTTCACCCGCGATGCGAATTTCCCAAAACGTTGCCATCGCCCGGTGCTTGAAGACGTGGATGGTGCTCATGGCAGATTGGATTTGACCGGAGGCGTCCACAAAATGAAAAGGACATTGGGCCGCACTCCAAAGAATTCCGGCCGGAAATCACTCAGCCGCGCCGTCAAGTTGGTCGGCGTATCGGTGGTAGTAATAAAAAAATCCGCCGCGCCTGGGTCCCGTCCGGGCTGCCAATAGCCAACGCTGAAAAATTTCCGCAAATACCACGGCAGTGGCCACGTGTCCGGCATCACCACCGCAATGCGCGGCTGGGAAATATTTCGTTCGCGGCAAATCTTTTCCACCAGCACCGGCAGGCCGAGCAGGTCATCCGTGGTGTGTGCGTATGCGAGAGGATTTCGTTCATCCGCCGGTTTATGAAACACGAGTTCCTGTGTTTGTGCACCGCAGGTTGCCAGCAATAAAATTCCGGTGATGAGTGAACCCCAACTCCCGGCCTTGCTATCGAACGCGCCAATGATGACCGACACGCCCACGCCGCAGAGCAGGGTGAACGGCAGCCATAAATTCAGAGCCAGCCACGGCGTCTTGTAAGGTATGGCGGAATAAATCAAGGTGACGACGAGAGCGTATATCATCAGCGGCAACGTAGCTTTACGCTGGCCAGTTACCGTAGCGCAGATGGCCGCGTATATCCCAGCAGCGGCGGCGAATGACAAAACGAAAAGCGGGTCGAGTAATTGAAAATAGTAGGCGAATGGCTTGGCGTGCCCTTCGCCACCGGCACGCGCCACGAAGCGTGGAATGGCGTGAAATAAATCCGCCAATGCACCAAAATTCTGGCCGAACCAGGTGAATAGTAAAACCGTCGCCGTCAGGAAAACAACGCCCGCCACGGCAAATGTTTTTGTCGAGGCTAACGCTTGGCGGCGATTCATCAGCCAGATGATGAACGCGGCGCCAGCCAGCGCAAAGAAATGGATGACGGCAGTTTCTTTGCACGCCAGCAGCAGAGCTGCGCAAAGGCCGGTGAGCGCGGCAAACGACCACGAATTATTTTTCAGTGTATGCCAACCGGTAAGCATTAACCCAAATGTGGCGGTGACGAACAATGTCTCGTGAATGAAATAGCGACTGTAATACACCGGCAGCGGTGAGACGGCGAACAGCAGCGCGGCGACTAAACACGCGGTAAAGCCAAAAGCTTCCACCCCAAAACCGAACAGCAAGATCATTGCGCTACCGATGAGGACGGGCGTGAGACGGAGCTGTGTTTCGGTCAACTCAGAAAAATGTTTTGCGCCGCAAAGCTGTGTGATGGGCTTGGCGAAAAGAAATAGCGCCGGACCGTGCTTGTCTTGCGGATCGTATTTGTAGGTTTCACCCGCAAGCAGATTGCCCGTGATGAAGGCATTCACAGCCTCGTCGGTATGCATCGGTCGCTCACCGAGTCGCGGCAGACGGATGGCCAGCGCGAGGAGAGTGATGGCAATGAAGATTGCCCAGCGGACTTTTAATGAAATGACCATCGGCACGTTCTGATGATTATGTTTGTTGGTTCTGCAAATGTTTCTTCATAGTGAGCACGGTATTTACCTGCTTCGTTCAAGTCCAGCAAATCGTCGCTACTTTGTTTTCTCAGCGGCGGTTCACCTTGCCGCGCGAGAAATTATTTCTATAATTCCGCCGTGCTCGACATCAAACTCATCCGCGAAAAGGCAGATTTCGTCCGCTCGCGTCTCGCCACGCGCGGGGCAGGGGACGAAGCGAAGATTGACGAAATCCTCAAGCTCGACGAACAGCGGCGTAAATCTCTCGCCGAAGTGGAAACTTTCAAAGCTCTCCGCAACCGCGTGTCGAAAGAAATCGGTGCGCTCATGGGCCAGAAAAAACTCGCCGAGGCCGAGGCCAAGAAAGCCGAGACGAAAAATTTGGGCGACCAGATTGCCGCACTCGACAAAGCCGCAGTCGAAGCTGAATCAGCCCGCGACGTGCTCATGCTGCAATTGCCGAACCTCCCGCACGAATCTGTCGTGCTTGGAAAAACCGCGGACGAGAATCCGGAGGTGCGCATCCATGGCACCAAAGGAAATTTTAATTTCAAACCCAAGTCGCACGTTGAGCTTTGTGAGTCACTCAAGCTGGTGGATTTTGCCCGCGCGGCAAAACTTTCTGGCAGCGGTTTCTTGCTCTACACGAACTGGGGCGCACGGCTGGAACGCGCGTTGATTTCATTTCTAATCGACCTACACATCATGCAACACGGCTACACAGAAGTCTCGCCGCCGCTCATGGTCGGAGAACAGTGCATGGTCGGCGTCGGGCAGTTTCCGAAATTCAAAGACCAATACTACGGCGTGGCTGAAGGCGGGCGCGCGGAGGAACTTGGAAAACTTTATTTGATTCCCACGGCGGAAACTCCGGTGGCGAATATTCATCGCGAGGAACTATTGGCAGAGAAACAATTACCCATCCGCTACTGCGCTTACACACCGTGCTTCCGCGGCGAGGCGGGCGCAGCGGGCGTCGGCACGCGCGGCATGATTCGCGTGCATCAGTTCGACAAAGTTGAGCTAATCAAAATCGTAAAGCCGGAGACAGGCTACGACGAGCTGGAAAAAATGGTAGCCAACGCCGAAAAAGTTTTGAAATTGCTCGACCTCCATTACCGCGTTATCATGCTTTGCACGGGCGACATGGGATTTGGCAGCGCGAAGACTTATGACATTGAAGTCTGGGCACCAGGGCAGGGAAGCTATCTCGAAGTTTCCAGCTGCTCGAACTGCGAAGATTTCCAATCTCGCCGGATGAATATGCGCTTCAAAACAGAGACTGGCGAAAACAAATTCCCGCATATCCTAAACGGCAGCGGCACAGCCCTGGCGCGCTTGTTCGTGGCGCTTATCGAAACGCATCAGCAAGCGGATGGCTCGGTGAATATCCCCGAAGCACTCCAGCCGTATTTGAAGACTGACCGTATCACCGCCTGACGCGCATGAACGTCTTGCTCGCTAGCAGCGAAGTTTTTCCGTTCTCAAAAACCGGCGGCTTGGCGGACATGGTCGGGGCACTCGCTCGGGCGTTGGCGCAGGCCGGACACCAGGCGCACGTGGTCACACCGCTATATCGCGGCATCCGCGAAAAATTTCCACAGCTCAAACGCGAGGAGTGGGAATTCAATCTGCCGCTCGGAACGCAATGGATTCGCGGCGGCTTATGGTCACTGGAGCCGGAACGCGGGTTGAAAATTTATTTCGTAGAACAGCCGGATTTTTTTGACCGCGCTGGAATTTATCAGGAGAAAAATATCAGCTACGCGGACAATGCCGAGCGCTACATTTTTTTCAGCAAGTGCGTGGTCCATCTGGCGCGGTATCTGCCGTGGCGTGCAGAGGTGGTTCACGTTCATGATTGGCAGGTGGCGTTAGTTCCCGCCATGTTGCAGCAACAGGAGCGGGAAGGGTGGATCAACGCACCGCACAGTTGTCTAACCATTCACAATCTCGCGTATCAGGGGGTTTTTCACGGAGAAGCATTCGAACTCACCAACCTCGCGCCGGATTTTTTTGTGCCCGGCGCGGCGGAATATTTTGGACTGCTCAACTGCCTCAAGGCAGGCATTGCGCTGGCGGACGTCATTACGACGGTCAGTCCCCGTTACGCCCGCGAAATCACGACGGAGGAATTCGGCTGCGGCCTGGACGATTTGTTGCGGCGGCGCCAAGACCGACTCATTGGAATTCTCAATGGCGTAGATTACGGCGAATGGAATACGACAAAAAACCAGCACCTTTTTAAATCATTTTCAGTAACACGCATGAATGGCAAGGCGGCGAACAAGTCCGCTTTGCAAAAACTCGTGGGACTCCCGGAAAAAAAGTCCGTCCCTCTCTACGGAACTATCTCGCGGCTCGCAGAACAAAAGGGTGTGGACATCCAACTCGGATCGCTTGAGGAAATATTGAACGCTGACATCCAATTTGTGCAGCTTGGCAGTGGTTCGCCTGAGTTTGAGGCCGCTTACCGCACCCTAGCCGCTCGGTTTCCAACCAAGGTTTCCGTGCGCTTTGGCTACGACGAATCGCTCGCGCACCGCATTGAGGCCGGCTGTGATTTTTTCCTGATGCCGTCCCGCTTTGAACCGTGCGGCCTTAACCAGATGTATAGTTTGCGCTATGGAACGATTCCTATCGTGCGCGCCGTCGGCGGCCTGGATGACACAGTGATTGATTTTAATGAATCGAGCAAACTAGCTAACGGCGTAAAGTTTTTTGAATATTCGGCGCGCGCTTTAACCAAAGCCATCCGCAAATCACTGGCTATTTACGGTGATGCTGAATTATTAAAGCGTTATCGCCGAAGCGGAATGAAGAGTGATTTTTCTTGGCACAACACAGTCGGCAAATATTTGACAGCCTATCAAAACTCTAAGCTGGAACTGAAATAGAGTAAATATAACAAACATTGTGAGTCGTTAATTAAAAACCCGTGTTAAAACGGTGCGTCGCCTGAATCCACGGCGAATTTCAGCAAAGCAAGCCCGGTTTGGGAGTGGAAACCTAAACCGGGCAACTTTGAAACGCCGGTTGGCTTGAAATTCGCAATCAGGCGGCGGCTATGCTGAAACAAAAAGCGTTCCGTCTCACGGTTCGTCCGGTTCCGGGTGAATCAATCGCAGAATTCAATTTCCGTCAGGGCGATTTATCGTCTCGGCTGAAATCTCAAGGGCAAAACTCCGTATCTCCTCAAAAACTCCTCTGTGACCTGTTAAAGCGTCACGCGCGTTTGGTTATGGGCGACGTGAACCGTTGCCAGCCGGACACGATAGCGGCTCACTTGGCGCGTCTTGAAAGCCTGTGCGAGTTGTCAGAACACTTCATCCGGCATGACTTCGCGGAAACACCAGAAAGCCGATTGTCCGGGCGGCAACTTGCCTATCCGGTGACGTTGGCTGACTTCGTGGCGTGCATGGAATTAACCCGGCGCAATCATCGTTGCCCGGAATTCGTAAATCCAGCTGAGGACTTTTACCGCGAAATAATTTCGCGGCTGGAAACAATTGCTTTCTTCGTCTCGCAAAATCCCAAAACAAACACTGTTGAAATCGAGGACCTATCAAATGAAAAATCCGACTGAACTAATTAAAATTTTTTTGCTTAATTCATCCTGGGCGATACGCGAGCCAAAATTGTGCAAGGCGGCATTTTTGGCGAGGCGTATCACTCAAGACGAATTCACCGTTGCCGTGCTTCATGCTCTGATTCAATTTCCGGGCGATTGGCGGGCGGTGGCTGAATTTCTGAATTCAACCGGGCAACCGAAAAACCGCGTGGACAAATTCAGAAAATGGGCGGCTGAGATAACGTCCCCTGCCCGGCGCGGTTTCCTGCTGACGTGGAAAGGCGGTGCGTCGTGAAAGTGGCTTTAGAAATGGAACGCTCACCTTTCCTGCTTTGCGATGGTGCGGGAATTCCTAAAAAGGAAATTCTGCGCGGCGGCGGCTGGAGGAAATTTATTCTATACGATGGCGGCAAACTAAAAGGCGTGTGCATGGGCGAAGCGGCAGGCGCAGCGGCACGATTTAACCGAATGGGATTCCGTTTCTTCGCGGCTGGCACTTGGCAGGCCGACAAACCCGTAGCACCGGGCTTGCTACCGCCAATTTTGCCCGAAGTGCTAAACGTGATTCACGGGACCGAACAGACAGAAATGGAGTGTGCGCCGTGAAAAAAGGTGAAAGAAAAGTGAAGTGTCCGCAATGCCGTGGAAAACGAACCGAGTTTGATTATTCGGCGTGTGTGTTTCTCGCGTGGCATCCGGTTGGGGTCCGTGCGTGTTCGCGGTGCATGGGCACCGGATTTATTTTCGTGCGCGGCTAATCCCCTTCCTTGTCAATGAGTCACAATTCAGACAACTCTAAAAAGCCGGTTCTCCCCGTGATCTGGGTGATGGATTGTGGCGAGGCAAAATGCGCATGGTTTCACCTTGCTCTTAAGTGGGGCGATGCTGAGCCCGTGCAAATTGATTTTTCCACGAATTAAAAAATGTCAATTTCTGAAAATTTCCACGCGGGCGAATTGTCGCCAGTTAAACCCGTGCAAACGGATTTTACTGCGCGAATGTTGAACGGATCGCAGGCAAAAACGGCTTTTGCGTTGCGGTTGAACTGCGAAAAGCTGGTTTGCGGTGATGGGCAAGGGCATCTGGCCACGGATCCGGCCACGGGGCGTAAATTCTGGAAAGTGGAAAAACCTGAGTTCTTAAATTCTACAGGTTTCCTCACTCTGACGGCTGGGGATTACTTTTGCAGTTTTCACGGCTTGCAAGTTCCGACGATCGACGAAAAAAATTTCTGTCCGTGCTGCGGAAATCGCATGCATTTCGTGAAGGTGC
>CAINDH010000023.1 GCA_903847285.1 uncultured Verrucomicrobia subdivision 3 bacterium
CCGCCGTCCACGCCGATGACCTGACCGGTCACCCATTTCTGTTCCGCGTCCAACAACCAGGCGATGGCGGAGGCCACATCTTCCGGTTCGCCGATACGCCCGAGCGGATGCATCGCAGCGGAAATCTTCGCGATGGTTTCATTTTGCGTGAGCGACTTGGTCAATTCTGTGCGCGTCAGGCCGGGCGCGACGCAATTCACGCGCACGCCGAACCGCGCGTAACTCGCCGCGGCGGCGAGCGCGAGACCTTCCACGCCGGCTTTCGCGGCAGCGATGGCTTCGTGATTCACCAATCCGCGACGCGCGGCGACCGAGGAACACAGCACGATGCTGCCGCCGCCGGCTTGCTTCATCATCACGCGCGCAGCGGCGCGGAGAAGATTGAAGGCGGTGGTCAGATTAGTGGCGAGCGTGTCGGCAAATTCCTGATCCGTGATGGAGTGCGCGGGCTTCAGCAAAATGGAACCGGCGCAATTCACGAGTCCGTCCAGGCGTCCGTGGCTGGTGTGAACGGATTGGATCATGGCGTCCACCGCCGCGCTGTCACGCGCATCGAGCGGGAACGTTTCCGCGCCGGTCTCGGCAGCGACAGCAGCGAGGCGTTCGGCGTTGCGGCCAGCAAGAACCAGTCTGGCACCGCGCGCGGCTAGCTTGCGAGCCACGGCAGAACCGATGCCGCCGCCAGCACCGACAATGAGCATCACGGGAGAAGTTTCGTTCGCCATAAATTAGATTATTTAGTCAGCGCGTTTATCATTCCATCGAAAATGAAATGGTGCAAGGGCAGCACGGCATACCAGTAAAGCCGGCCGAAAACGCCGCGCGGACGGAACGTGGCGGTTTGGATAAGCTGGTCGCCGTCCTTGGTGGGGACGATCTGAAATTCCAGCCACGCTTCGCCGGGCAAACGCATTTCGGCGAAGAGCAGGAGGCGTTTCGCTTGTTTGTCCGCCACGAGCACGCGCCAGAAATCCAACGCGTCGCCGACCTCGATGTCGTTGACGTGCGTGCGGCCGCGGTTGAGGCCCACGCCACCGACCATTTTGTCGAGCAAGCCTCGTAACGCCCAGAGCCAGTTGCCGTAATGCCAGCCGGTGTCACCGCCGATGCTCCAGACGCGCTGCCAGACAGGTTCCACGCGACCGGTGACGAGACGCGTGCGTTGGTCTTTGAAACAGCCATGCTCCGGCACATTGGCCGAGTGCATCAGCGCCAGACTCGCGCCGGACGAGGCGAAAGAATCTTTCCAGCCGCTGACGACATTGCCTTGTTCAATCTTTTCCAACGCGAGTTCCACTGCCTTTTTGTAAGTGATGAGCGTGATGCCGAGTTGCGTGGCGAGATCATTTTTACGCGGGATGGTGTCGATCTTCATGCTGTCCACGAGATTGGCCGCCAGCGCGAAGGACGTGGACGTGATGAAGTAAAGCCAGTAGGAGGAAAGGCGCGGCGTCATGACAGGCACGGTGATGATGAGCCGTCGCAGGCCGCGCACGTCGGCGAATTGCGTGAGCATCTGCCGGTAGTTCAGAACCTCGGGGCCGCCGATGTCAAAGTCGTGATTAAAAGTCTCTGCCCGCAGCATCACGCCGGTGAGAAATTGGATGACATTGCGGACGGCGATGGGCTGGCCGCGCGTCTGCAACCATTTGGGCGCGATCATCACCGGCAGTTTCTCCACGAGGTCGCGGATGATTTCAAACGAGGCGCTGCCGGAACCCACCACGATGCCGGCGCGCAAAACCGTGCAGGGAATCCGGCCGGACCGCAGAATCTGTTCCACCGCCAGCCGCGAGGAGAGATGCGGGGAAAGGATTTTTTCATTCACGATGCCGCTGAGATAGACAATCTGGCGGCAACGGGTCGGCTCCAGCAGTTCGCAGAAGCGATTGGCCGACTGGCGTTCCGGCGCGGCAAAATCGCCGATGACACTGTTCATCGAGTGAATCAAGTAGAACGCGACGTCGAGGTCTTGGGGAAATTCTACCATCCTTTCCGACTTGAGAAAATCCACCTCTAGGGTGTGCAGGCATTCGTGCCGCTGATGCCAATCGAAGCGCGCCTTGTCACGCACGCAGCAAAACAATTCGTGACCCTTCTCCAGCAGAACCGGAATAAGCCGCCGGCCGATGTAGCCGTTAGCACCGGTGATGAGAATTTTCAAAGCGAAGACACTCTAGCGCAATCTGCGATTCCAGCAACTGCGTCTTGCCGGAACTGCGAATCCATATTCTGTCATCCGCTTCCGCACTTCCCCCCAGGCTTGCCCTGCTTTCAAAAATGTCACTTTGGGTTTGGCTGGCAAACGCCTAGGCTGTGCCTTGGTTTTACGAAACATCGCATGAAAGACAATTCATCCACGGCACATTTTTTAAACCGCGAATTAAGCTGGCTGGAATTTAACCAGCGCGTGCTCGATGAGGCGGGCGACCCGTCCAACCCGCTGTTGGAACGGCTGAAGTTTTTCACCATCGCCAGCTCGAACCTGGACGAATTTTTTGAGGTGCGCGTCGCGGGCTTGAAGCAGCAGATCGAGAGCGGCACTAATGCCCGCAGTGTGGACGGCCTGACGCACGCGGAAATTTTTTCCGCCATCAACCGGCGCGTCCACAAGATGGTCGCGGACAAATATGCCTGCTGGCACAATGAACTCCAACCCGCGCTGGCCAAAAATAAAATCCGCATCCTCGAGTTCAGCGATTTGAAAAATGCCGACCGTGACTGGCTCGATAAATTTTATCATGACCACGTCCGCCCGGTGCTGACGCCGCTGGCAATTGACCCGGCGCATCCGTTTCCGCAACTGCTCAACAAGTCGCTCAACCTGATGGTGCGGCTGCAACTGCCCAAGAACGGTGTGTCCCACAAGCATCTGGCCGTGGTGCAATGCCCTTCGATTCTCCCGCGCTTGATCCAGCTTCCGCGCACGGACGACCGCCGTGATTACATTTTTCTCGGCCACCTCATCGGCCATTTTCTCGCGGATCTTTTTCCCGGCACGCTCATTCTCGGCTACTGGCCGTTCCGTCTGACGCGTAACAGCGAATTGTATGTGGACGAGGGCGACACGCCGAACCTGCTCAAGGCGGTGGAGGAAGAATTACATCGGCGCCGGCGCGGCAATGCCGTGCGGCTGGAGATCTCCTCGAACTGCCCCGAGGAAATCCGCGACGCACTGCTCAAGACGCTCAACCTCACGCCGAAAGATTTGTATCTCGTGGATGGCCCGATGAATCCGTCGCGCCTGATGATGCTTTACGCCGGCAGCCATTCGCCGGAGTTGCGCGATGCGCCGTTTCTCGCGCCCGCGGCGCCGGCCTTGCGGGGCAAAAAAGATATTTTCGCCGCCATCCGCGAGCGCGATGTGCTCCTGCATCATCCGTTTGAAAGTTATTCCAGCGTCGTCGAATTTCTCGAACACGCCGCGACCGACCCGGACACGCTCGCCATCAAGATGACGCTCTACCGCACTGGCGGCGACCCGCGCATCGTCGGCGCACTGATGAACGCAGTCAACAACGGCAAGCAAGTCACTGCGGTCGTAGAACTGCGCGCGCGGTTCGACGAAGCGAACAACATTGAATGGTCGCGCAAACTGGAAGAGAACGGCGTGCACGTCGTCTATGGTCTCGTCGGTTTCAAGATTCACGCCAAATGTGCACTCGTGGTCCGCCGCGAAGGAAATGAAATCCGCCGTTACGTCCACCTCGGCACGGGCAATTATAATCCCAACACGGCGAAACTTTATACCGATTTGAGCCTGTTGACGTGCCGCCCGGAATTTGGCGAGGATGCCACGAATCTTTTCAACCTACTGACCGGCATCTGCCAGTTTCAAGGCATGAAAAAACTTGTCGTTGCGCCCTTTGATTTGCACGCACGGCTGCTGCAACTCATCGCGCGCGAGGCGGAAAATGCCAAACGTGGTTTGCCCGCGCGCATCATCGCCAAATTTAATTCGCTCGTGGAACCGGAGTTGATCGAGGCGCTCTACGTCGCGTCGCAGGCGGGCGTGAAGATTGACCTCATCATCCGTGGCATCTGCTGTCTGCGCCCCGGCGTGCCGGGCTTGAGCGAGAACATCACCGTGCGCAGCATCATTGACCGTTTTCTGGAGCACAGCCGGATTTATTATTTCGACAACGCGCACCAGCCGGAAGTGTTCGTGGGTAGCGCAGACTGGATGCCGCGAAATCTTTTCCGCCGCATCGAAGTGGTGTTCCCCATCGAGGACGGCATCCTGTGCGACCGCGTCATCCGCGAAATTCTTGGCGTGGCGCTCGCGGACAATGTGAAGGCAAGGTTTCTTGGCGCGGACGGGATTTATCGCCGTGCGAAAATTGCCGGAGGAGGAAAACCCCGGCGCAGCCAGTCGGAATTTATGGCGCTGGCAACCCCCAAGGTGACGGCCAAGGCGAGGGGGAAAGTTCCGCGCGTGGAACTCGTGCCCTCACCATTCCAGAAAAAAAGCAAAGCCTGAAATGCTACAACGCTCTGCAGGAAAAATGGCCGTGTCCTAATTCGGCAATAGAGCGCGGGCTTTAGCCGAATGCATGCAGTCAAAATTTTGGGCGCCAGCTGCTCGAGAATGCCGCTGCCCAGGTTCAATTGTTGGAAAGCTTCGGAGAATTCAATGCCGCTTTTTTCATGCGTAAAAAATATTTCTCGACCAGATGCCAAGAGCACCACGCCAGCGGAAGTATGAGAGACAGGGACAGCGCCAAAAATTCAAGATACGAAAAATTTTCTGGGCCGAATTTAGCCACGAGGCACTGTTGCACAGGAAATCCAAAAATATAAACGCCGTAGGAAAGATCACCGAGCCGCCGGGTGATTCGGTCACCGAAATTCAACCTGGCCGCCAACCAGACCAATCCGACGGCGAGCGCAATTGAGACGGCCCGCGCTACGCCGCAGCTTCCCACCAGCGCCACAATCGTCAGCGCCAAAACCGCGAGCAGTTGGTCAATCTTGCGGCGCGGGTAGCCGGCGGCAAAGCCCAGCCACAGCCACGCCCCCCACCAAAATGTGGCGGTAAGCAAAGTGAGGCTCTTGAGGTTGGCATTACTACTATCTCCCGTCAGCGCCGCGAGGATACTGAAGCCAAACATCAGCACGGAAACGGTGTAGGCGCGGCGCAACAACCCCGTTATGCCCACCGCCAACACGCTTAGATAACACGCGAACTCCATGGGCAATGTCCACAGCGAGCCGTTCACCGCGTTGGGATAGGGGTTTGCCGTAAAAACTCCGGGCAAATACGAATGACCCGGCCACAACAAGATACAGCGAAAATATTTCCAAGTGCCGACGTCAGAAAAATACGCGCTTACCGGCAACGCGGTGAATGCGGGGCCGAGCACCAGCGCGGTCAGCGTCACGACCACTACCAGCGCCGGAAAAATCCGCAGGCAGCGTTTTAGCAAAAATTTTCTCGCCTGTGGATCCCGCTGCCAGCTTTGGGTGATCAGCCCGCCGCTCAACGCGAAGAAAATCAATAGGGCGAGGTAGCCCAAGTCAAATGGCCAAAAAAAATACGGCAACGAGTGGCCAAGCAATAAGCATTGATGGCTCACCACCACAAGTATCGCCGCCACGAGTCGCAGTAGGTCAAACGAATTCGGATTGATGCTGTTTTTGGAGTTTATGCAGCGGAACATGAATCAAAATTAAATCAGTCTCAAGTTCAAAGCGCTAGCCGCGCCGTTCAAACTTTTGCTCTGATCAATCCGCGCCAATCTTCCGAACGCCCTACGCTCATGCGCACCGTCTTTGTCTAAGACTTGATGGCGGATGGATGTGTCCAACACAAACCTCTTCTCGTTATATCCGCCGGCGCCTAAAACATTGGGGCGATAATGGCCTACAGCAGCGCAAAAACGTTTTTTCGGCCGGCGGAATGGAGATTCAATTTTAACTGTGCCCAGCCGAGCTGAAGACTAGCTCGGTTTGGTTTTGAAATTTGCGGTTTGAAGTTTTTAAGGGAACGCGGCCGGCTACACACGCCGTCACCAATCTGTCTCGCGGTAGTCCTTCAGAAATTTTCCCCAGAGGTGTTCGCCGGTGTTCACGCCCGCGATAATCGGGTCCACGATGCGCGCCGCGCCGTCCACGATGTCCAGCGGCGGATGGAAGCGATGCTCCGCTACTTTGCGCTCGGCGATGTGCGCCGGATCCTCGTCCGTCACCCAGCCGGTGTCCACGGCGTTCATGTGTATGCCGTCCACTTGATAATCGGCGGCGGCGGTGCGCGTCATCATGTTGAGCGCGGCCTTAGCCATGTTGGTATGCGGATGCCGCGTGGTCTTGAACTTTCGGTAAAATTGTCCCTCCACCGCCGAGACGTTGACGATGTGTTTGTCACGTTCCGGCGTGCGGAGCATGAGCGGCTTGAGCCGCGCGTTAAGGAGAAACGGCGCGATGGCGTTGACGAGCTGCACTTCCATGAGTTCCACCGTGGAAACTTCGTGCATGAGAAAACGCCACGAGTTCCGGTCGCGCAAATCTACCTGCTGCAAATCCTGATCGAGCTGGCCTTCTGGAAATAAACCCTTCTGCGCTTCAATTTCCTCAGCGAGAAGCGGCAATTGTGACAGGGCTGCGGCATGAGTGATGCCAGCAACTTGCGAAGTGTTTTTTTGAATTGCTGCGGTCCCACTGGCTTCCGGCAAGATGTGGTAGCCGCGCAAACCTTCGTAAGCGCCGAGCAGCTTGGCCGCTTCTGGCGGCAAGTCATGCAATGGGCCGTTCTCGCGATCCATCATGTGCGCGTAAAAATCCGGCGGCCGGCGCACGGTTTGACACGCGTTGTTGATGATGAAATCCAGCCGAGTGCGGGTGTTGAGCAGATGTTTACAGAACGCCTCAACGCTCGGTGTGTGCCGCAAATCCAAACCAAAAATTTCGAGGCGACTGCCCCAATCTTTGAAATCAGGTTCGGCCGCGTAACGCATCGCCGAGTCGCGCGGGAAGCGCGTGCAGACGATGAGCTGCGCACCGGCGCGTAAAAGTTTTATGCCCGCTTGATATCCAATCTTCACACGACCGCCAGTAAGCAGCGCGACGCGGCCGCGCAAATCCGCAGTCTCAGTGCGCTTGGCCCAATTCAGCTCCGCGCACTTCGGACAAAGCTGATCGTAGAAATGATGGATGGTCGAATAGTCCTGTTTGCAGATGTAGCAGTTCTGCGGCTCTGCGACTTCTCGGAAGTCGGGATTATCTTTCACCTCTTCTTGGATAAAACCCTTCGGCGGAAAAACGTTCGGCGTGGTAAAAACCTTTTCGCGGCGCAATTTGCGAATCCCAGTTTCGTTGAGCTTGGTGTCGTCCTTCTGTTTCTTCTCCGCCTTGCGCTGTTTGACGGTGGCTTTCACCAGCTTGCGGCGCTGCGTCAAATCCGGGCAGTAAATATCGCCCGCCGCCTTGAGCAATCGCGTGCGCTCCTCCTGGCTCAACGCGCCCAGCAACGCGCGATTGGCGGACGCCTTTTCAAGAATCTCGGCGGCTGCCTTGAGTTGAGCGATGGTGTCGGAGTTGGATAGCGGAACGGACATTTAATTTGGCCGCGCAGAATAACAGCCAAACCGGCGGCGGGCGAATGAAAATGCCGCGCCGGCCAGCTTCAATTCGCCTTCACCTGCGTCCATATTTCGTCGTAGAGCCGGTTTTTCTGTCCGAGGTCCTGAAGAAACTCCATCTTGGCAGCGGTTTCCGGTGCGGGATAAATGGCGGGGTTCTTCAAATCCGCTGGGCGGATGAACGCCATCGCGGCACGGTTCGGCGTGGCGAACTGCGTGAAATCCGAAAGCTGCGCACCGTGTTTGGCGTCGAGAATGAAGTTGGTAAATTTTTCAGCGAGCTCTCGGTGCGGCGCTTTGGCGGTGACCGCGAGGTTGTCCACCCAGACCTCGCCACCTTCCTTGGGGATGAAATAAACCGTGTTGGTATCGTCGCCCATTCCGCGAACGCCTTCGCCGCTGTAAACAATGGCGGTGCGCGCTACTTTTGCGACGACTTTGTTTTTGCCGCCGACGCTGCCCTCGAACCCAGCGCAACGCTTCTTGGCTTCGATGATCAAATCCCGTGCAGCTTTCAATTCTTTTGGATCGGTTGAATTCAAGCTGTGGCCCTGATATTTCAACGCGGCACCAAGCAGGTCGCGCACGGAATCAATGAGGAAAAACGAGCCTTGCTGTTGTTTTGGGTCAAACAGAATGCCCCAGGTTGGCGGCAGCGGCTTACTCGCTTCCTGGCGCGCGAAGATACCGACTGTGCCCCATTGATACGGCACGGTGTATTGATTGCCATGGTCGTAGGGCGGATTGATGAATTTTTCCGTGAGGTTGGTGAAGTTGGAAATATTTTCGCGGCGCAGCGGCGCAAGCAATTTAAGTTTTATCATTGCCGGCACCAGATGATCTGGCACCACTACGACATCATAGAGCGAATCGCCGCCGCCCTGGACCTTGGCCAGCATGGACTCGGCGTCGTCAAAGAGGCTGATGCCCACCTTGCAGTCATTCTGATGCTCAAATTCAGTGACGAGTTTGGGATCAATATATTCGGACCAGATGAAGAGGTTAAGCGTCTCACGCGCGGCGGCAATTTGAACGCAGAGAACGATGACGGGTAGCAACAGCAGACGCCAAAAATTATTTTTCATTTTGCGACGATTTTTTCCTTTGCAGCAGGGTAAGTGTGACCGTGCCGAGAAGTGAAGCCAAAACAATCAGCGTGGCCAGCGCGTTGATATCTGGCGTGACGCCGCGCTTCACGGAAGAGTATATCAGGATCGGTAACGTCTGCGAACCCGGCCCGCTAGTGAAAAAACTCACGACAAAGTCATCCAGGCTCAACGTGAAGGCCAGCATGGCTCCGGCCAGGATGCCGGGAAAAATCAATGGCATCGTGATGCGCCGGAAAGTTTGCCATTCGTCCGCGCCAAGGTCGCGCGCCGCTTCTTCGAGCGCGGGGTCCAGCCCCGCCAGCCGCGCTTGGATGATGATGGCGACAAATGGTATCTGGAACGTCACATGCGCCAGGATCATCGTGGTCAGGCCAAGCGTGAACCAACCAAGCCACTGATGGGCCAGTTCGTAAAACATCAACAAAGCAATGGCCATGACGATGTCGGGGATGAACACCGGCACCTGCAATACCGATTGAAAGAATTTTTGACCGGGAAAATGAAATCGTTTCAACCCGTATCCCAGCATCGTTCCCAGCACGGTTGCGATCAGCGTGCTGGCGAGCGCGAGCACCAGCGTGTTTTTCGCCGCCGTGAGGGCGAGTGCATTTTCCGCAAGCGCGGCATACCATTTTGTGGAGAAACCAGTCCACGCCACGCCGTAGCGCGACGCGTTGAAGGAAAAAATAATCACCACCGCGATGGGCGCGTAGAGAAAAACGTAGAGCAATAGGGCGGTGCCGCGCAGGAATAGGCCGGGGGGCTTCATGCGAGATCCAATTCCTTTCCGCCAGCTTTTCGCCGGTAAAACCAAAGTCCGATTAGCACGAGCGCGAGCGCCACGACAGCGATGGCCGAGCCGAACGGCCAGTCGCGATTTTGCGTGAACTGCTGCTGCACCGCATTGCCGAGCATGGTCGTCTTTGCGCCGCCCAACAGGTCGGGAATCACAAACTGCCCGGTGGCCGGCAGTAAAACGAGAATGATTCCGGCGACGGCGCCCGGCAGAATTTGCGGCCAGATTGCGTGCCGGAAAACCTGGCCGCGACCCGCCCCCAGATCCATCGCAGCCTCGGCCAGACTCCAGTCGATTTTTTCGACGGAGGCATACAGGGGCAGCACCATGAACGGCAAATAGTCGCAGACCATACCGAGGCTCAACGCCAGCCAGCCAGGATACATCGCCTCGCCCGCCGCGCCGAGGCCCAGCCAATGAAGCGCCCGCGTCACGGGGCTCTCGGGAGAAAGAATCAACTGCCACGCATAGGTGCGGATGAGCAGATTCGTCCAAAACGGAATCATCACAAGCGTCAATGCGATGTTTTTGAAGCGCCCCATCCGCGCGATAAAAAATGCCAGCGGCAATGCCGCGCACAAACATAGGGCGGCGGTGCCGGCTCCCAGCGCTAGGCTTCGCAGCAATATGCCCGGATACAATAAATCAAATCCCAGGAACCCGAAGCCTGCGAGTCGTTGATAGTTTTCCACCGTCAACGGCCAGGCGATTTCGCCATACTCGCTGCGGGAAAAAAAACTGATGACGGTAATCGCGAGCAGCGGCAAAAAGAAAAACAATGACAGCCACATCACCGCCGGGCCGCTGACCAGCAACGCTCGCCCGGGACTAGAAGTTTTTTTAGAGGACTTAGTCATCGAGCAAAACCAGTGCTTCCGGCGAAACGCGGACGCAAACATCATCGCCCAGCTTGAAGCCGTTGCTTGTGTGGCCTGCGTTGAGCAGCACGGCGCTGAATTCTTGTTCGGCGTGGCGCAGCCGGTATTGCGTTTCGGCGCCATTGTAAATTACTTCTTCAATGCGCGCACAGAATTCGTTCGGCGGCGCGGCGGCGCACCCGGCCTGCAGCGCCAATTTTTCCGGCCGCACGGAAAGGGTCGCGGGGCTTCCCGCCGCGAGCTGGCGAGCGTCCGGTTGGCGCCGGACGCGCAAATCGCCCACCGGTGTCTGCACCAGCAAAGACTCCGGGCTACTCGCTGCCACCCGACCCGCGATCAGATTGCACGAGCCGAGAAATTGGGCGACGAACCGCGTGCGCGGCCGCTCGTATAGCGTTTGTGGAGTATCCAGTTGTTCGATGCGCCCCGCGTTCATCACAGCCACGCGATGGCTCATCACCAGCGCCTCCTCCTGATCATGCGTCACGCAGATGAAGGTCGTGCCCAATCGGCGCTGGATTTGATGCAATTCGACTTGCAGCTCTTTGCGTAATTTCAAATCGAGTGCGCCGAGCGGTTCATCGAGCAAAAGAACTTTTGGCTCGTTCACCAGCGCCCGGGCCAGCGCCACGCGTTGCTTTTGGCCGCCGGAGATCTCGCCGGGAAAACGCGCGCCGAGTTCTTCAATTTTCACCAGACCCATCACCCGCGTGACCCGTTCCTTGATTTGCGCTGCCGAAATTTTTTTCATACGCAGACCGAACGCGATGTTGTCGCCAACGGTCATGTGGGGGAAAAGCGCATACGACTGGAACACTGTGTTGACCGGACGTTGGTGTGCAGGAGTTTTTTCTACCTCGGCACCAACGATTTTCAGCGCTCCGCCATCGAGCGCATCGAGTCCGGCGATGATGCGCAGCAACGTGGTTTTGCCGCAGCCAGACGGCCCGAGCAGGGAAAAAAATTCGCCCGCTCGGATCTCTAGGTTGACCCCGTCAAGCGCGACAACGTTTCCGAAGCTGCGTCTCGCGTCCTTGATTTCAACTGCCAACGGATGCTGCATGGCCGACATTCCGGCGGAAGTTTTCACACGATGCGCGGTTGGGCAACAGCAAAATTCCCGGGCGGCAGCGCCACCAACTCCACGCCATTTTATTTTTTCACTGATTTCAGCAGCGCATCCTTCCTCGCTTGCGGCAAGGTAGTGGAGTTCAGCCAGATTTCCGCCGCCTTGGGATCGCTGCGCAGCCATTGGCTCGCCACATTGTAGATGGAATTATTGCGCTGGTTGTCATCCGTCAGCGCCGTGGCGAAGGTCGCGGCGAGGTCGGGGTATTGCCAGGAGGTGTTGTTAATGTAGCTGGACATCGCGCTTTGCTTAGCGGAATCGTCCGGCAAAGCGGCGAGCCAAGTAGCCGAAGCCTGTGGGTCGTTGCGCGACCAGTTTTGCACGACGGTGTTGAGCGCTTGCTTACGTGAATCACCGGTAAAACCCGCCGCCCACTTCGATGCGGCCTCGGGATCAGCCTGCGTCCACTGGCTCACCACGGAAATCGCCGCCGAACTTTGCGTGGCACTCGCAGGCAAATTAGCAACGTAAGTTGCCGCCATCTCCGGATCTTGCTGCGCCATGCCAGAGACGAGACCTTGCAGGAAAGAATTTTTTGCGTCGCCCTCCGGCATGTTTTGCAACGAGGTCTGCGCCCCGGCGAGATCGTTCTCGGCCCATTGCCGTGCCGCATTTTGCATGAACGAATTTTGCTGGCTGCCGGCGGGCAAGGCTTGCGCGTAGGCCAGCGCGGCTTGCGGGTCCTGCTGCGCCCATTGTGAACTCACGGTGCTCAAAGCATTTTGTTTGGCCTGGCCGTCGGGCAATTTCTCCGCCCAAGCCAACGCGGCGGTCGGGTCGGATGAAGACCACTGGCTCGCAATACTGCTGATGAAACTGTCACGCGCCTGTCCCGGCGCTAGCGTCGCCGCGAATTCCGCCGCGCCCTTCGGATCATTTTGCGCGAGCTGGTAACCGGCGTTTTGCAACGCATTGCGTTTGGCCTCGCCTTCGGGCAAAGATTTAATCCAATCCATCGCCGCCTGCGGATCGGATTGCGACAGAGCGTTGGCAATGGAGTAGGCAGAATTTTGCAGCGCGCTCGCCGGGAGCAGATTGGCGAGCTTCACCGCGTCCTGCGGATTTTGCCACGCGATTTGTTGCACCACATTTTGCAAAACTTTATTCCGCTCCATACCGGCGGGCAAACCTTGGGCGAACTTCACCGCTGCATCCGGGTCGGTTTGAATCCAGCCGTTAATAAGACTGCCGAGCAGTTCCGTGCGGCTCTTGCCGGCGGGCAAAGCATTCACAAACGTCATCGCCGCCGACGGATCCTGCTGCGCCCACTGCTGCGCCACACCGGTCAACGCCTGATTTTTCGCCTGTCCTTCCGGTAGTTGCTTAGCGTAAGCCAGCGCGCCATTCACATCGGTGTTGGCCCAAGCGGAGAGAATAGAGCTGATGGCGCCGCGTTTTTCATTCGCGTTGCCGAGGGCGTTCGCCCAGGTCAACGCCGCCTGCGGATCCGTCTGCGCCCACGACGACGCAATGGCTTGAAACGCCTGCGACCGTTGCTGACCGGAAGTCATCTCCGCCGCTTTCGCCGCTGCGGCCGCCGGGTCTTTCTGTGCCCACTGCGAAAAAATTTGATACGTAAATCCCATGCCGTAGCGCCGCGCGTTGGCGCTGCCAAGCTCTTGCGACAAGTTCAACGCGGCCAGTGGATCGCTAGCCGCCAGAGCACTGACGACGCTGTTTAAGACCTGATCGCGGAGCTGGCCTTTTGGAAGTTGCCGCACCCATTCTGCCACGGCCTTGGGATCTTTCCCCGCCCAAGTGGAAGCCACAATACCGATGCACTGTTCGCGCTCCTGTCGGTTTGTTAAACTGTTCGCGTAGGCCATCGCTGCGGATACATCCGCCTCCGCCCAACGCGAGAGCAGCGTCCAACGGAATTGCCAACGCATCTGCTGCTTAAGATTTTTTTCTACGAAATGGAGCAGCTCAGGCAGGTCAGCGGGATCCACGTCGGCAAGTAGCTTGAACAAATCCTGCTGCCGTTTCTGATAGCCAAGGCCATAGCCTGTCTCCTGCTTGCCATATTCCAAAATCTTCGCCTCGATTTCTGCGAGCGTAAATTTGCTTTTGCCAGCGGCGACGGCCTCGGATTTTTCCGCTGCGCTTGGCGGAGAATTTTTGATCGGCGGCAATTTCAGAAAGCCCGGAACTTTGGACGAATCCGTCGTGGTGGAATTTTCCGTGCTGGAAATTTTGGCTGATTGGTGATGCTGGCCGAACCAGTAACCGCCGCCCGCCGCACATAACGCGAGTAGCACCGAAAGGATGAATCCATTTTTCATAGGCAGGTTGGGGATTGGACTCGGCGAGTCTCAAACCGTTCAAATCGAATGTCGAGCCAAGAATTGTCTGCTGGTTTTAAGTGGGACAACGCTGGCGGGAACTTACTTTTTCAGACTGCTGAACAGCTTGTCTTTCTGGTCTTGCGGCAGAGTGGTGGAATTCAACCACGCAGTCGCCGCCTTTTTGTCCGTAATCAGCCAGGTGCTTGCAATTTGGCGGATGGCATCGTTGCGTTCCTGTTCGTCGGCCAACGCCGTAGCGAACGGCGCGGCTAGTTCAGGATATTGCGACTGGGTGGCGTTGACGTAGTTTTGCACGGCACTCTGTTTCGCGGCATCGTCGGGCAAGGCCGCGAGCCAGGTCGCCGCGCCCTGCGGATCAGTGGATGCCCATGTTCCCGTGACGGCGATGAGCGCATCTTTGCGCGCATCGCCGGTGAAATCGGCCGCCCATTTTGCGGCGGCACTCGGGTCGGTGTTCGCCCACTGACTGATGACCGAGGTCGCAGCCGAATCTTGCCCGCTGCCTGCCGGCAATCCGGCAACGTAAACCGCTGCGGAGGCCGGATCGTTTTGGGCCATGCCGGACACGAGGCCTTGCAGAAAGGAATCCTTTGCGGGGCCGTCGGGCAGCTTCTTCCACATCGCTTGCGCGCTGGCCATATCGGACTGCGCCCACTGGTCGGCGGCGGTTTGCATGAGCGCATTGTGCTGGTCGCCATCGGGCAGGTTCTGCGCAAACGTCAGTGCGGCCTGCGGATCATCCTGCGCCCAGCGCGCGCCGATGGAGTTCAACGCCATTTGTTTCGCCGAGCCTTCGGGCAGTTTCTGCGCCCACGTCATCGCTGCCGTTGCGTCCGCTTCGGCCCAATACTCCGCGAGCGTGGAAATGGAACTATCCCGCGCCTGCCCGGGGGTAAGCGTCTCGATTAGGTCCGCCGCGCCTTTCGGGTCGCTGCCGGACAAATACATGCACGCGCCCTGCAACGCATTTTGTTTTGCGTTGCCGTCCGGCAGACTTTTTATCCATTCGAGCGCCGCCTGCGGGTCTGATTGCGCCAGGCTGCGGGCGATGTTGTTGGCGTAACTGCCCTGCGCGCTGGCCGGCAGTTGCGCCGCCAGTTTGATCGCCGCCTCCGGGTCCTGGTTGGCCATCTGTTCCACGACCGATTCCAAAATTTTTGTGCGCTCCACGCCGTCGGGCAGCGATTGCGCGCTTTTCACCGCCGCGTCGGGATCGGTTTGCGCCCACGTGTTGTAGATGCTGCCGAGCAATTCCGTGCGGCTCTTGCCCGCCGGCAGGGCCGACGCAAAGGTCATCGCCGCCTCCGGATCCGCCTGCGCCCACTCTTCGCTGATGCGATTGAGCAACTGCTGCTTCGCCGGGCTTTCAGGCAGCTGCCGGGTGGCGGCGGCGGCGGACGCGGCATCGTTCTGCGCCCACACGCTCAAGACCGATTCCTGTGCCACTCGTTTTTCATTGCCCGTCGTGAGCGAATTCGCCCAACCCAATGCCGCCTGTGGATCGTTCTGTGCCCAAGCCGCGCCGATGGTTTGATAAGCTTGCGCACGTTGCATCTTGGAAACGAGGGTGTCGGCTTTTGCCAGCGCGGCAGCCGGATCTTTCGCGCCCCACTCGGAAAAAACTTCACGGATGATATAGTCACCCGGATTTTGCGAATGAGTCCCGTTGAGTGACTGTATCAATTCCAACGCCGCCGCCGGGTCGCTTTTGGCCAGCGCGCCTGCTACCGAACGCAGAATGTTCTCGCGAAAATTTCCGGCCGGTATTTTGCGCAGCCACGCCGCCACTGCCTGTGGGTCTTGCTCTGCCCATTTGTCGGCCACGGCACCCAGGGAGTTTTCACGATCCACACGTTCAGTCAGGGAATTTGCAAAGGCCATCGCGGCCGCCGCATCCGTCTCCGCCCAGCGCTGGAGCAGCGCATAGCGGATTCCCCATCGCATCTGGCGCGGCAGATTTTTTTGGACGAACGCCAGCAGCAGCGGCAAATCCGCTGGTTCCACCTGATTGACGAGTTCCTGCCATTCCAATTGTCCCCGGCGGCCCCAGCCCAATTTGTTGCGCGTGCGCAGATCTAAAATTTTCGCCTCCAGCTCAGCGAGCGTAAGTTTTTTAACTGAGTTGGTCTCAGATTTTCCCGCGGCCGCAGGCAGTTGGGTTACTTTCGCGGTTGGTTTGAAGCCGGGCAAATGCGTTGCGCCGGTTGCCGGGGAATTTTCCTCCGTTCCCGCCTTCGTCGCCGGCGTGTGCCGCTGACCAAGCCAGTAGCCGCCGCCCGCCGCGCAGACGGCAAGCAGCAACCAAAGGATGAAACCATTTTTCATGAGCCCTGCGGGATTGAAAACTTCGACGAGCCGAGTCTCAATCGGTTCAAAAACAAAGTCGAGCAAACAAAAGCCATGCGGATTTCTTGACCTTGCTTTTCAAAGCCGCGAAACTTCATCACAAATTTATGGCAACCAAGACCGTCATCAAACCGAAGAATTCACCCACCGCCCTCGGCCCCTATAATCACGCTGTGCGCGTGGGCGATTTGCTGTTCTGTGCCGGACAAATTCCCGTCAGCCCCGCCGACGGCAACCTCGTCACCGGCGACATCAAGGTGCAGACCGACCGCGTGCTGCAAAACATCAAAGCCATCCTCGACGACCAGGGGCTCACATTCGCGAACGTCGTAAAATCCACCGTCTTCCTGACCAACCTCGGCGACTTTGCGGGCATGAATGAAGTCTATGCGAAGTATTTCACGGATAATTTTCCGGCGCGTTCCACCGTCCAGGTCGCCGCGTTGCCCAAGGCCGCGACCGTGGAAATTGAAGTCATTGCGCACTTCTGATTTATGCCGCTCGGAATCCAGCTCGCCATCGCTCTCGTCATAGGTGGCGGGTTTGGTTTTTTTATCGGCTGGCTGCTTGGCTCGCGGAAGCAAACCATTGCACCGTCTGATGCGCGTTTGGAAAATGAATTACGCCAGCAACTCGCGCAGCGCGAGGCGGAGTTGAGCCAGACGCGCGAACAACTTTCCCAAAGCAAAACCTCCCTTGCCACCGCGCAAGCGAATCAGGCGGCGGCGGAAAAAATACTCGCCGAGCAAAAATCTTTGCACGAACAAACGCTGCGGGACGCGAAGGTGGCACAGGAAAAAGCCATCGCGGAACTGCGGCTGGCGTTTCAGGCGATGAGCGCGGAAGCCTTGAAGCAAAGCGCGCCGGAATTTTTAAGGCTGGCGGAAGAGCGCTTTGGCAAATTTCAAGAGACGGCCAAGGGCGATCTGGCGCAGCGGCAAGAGGCTATCAAGAGTTTGGTTGAACCGCTCAAGCAACAGCTCGATGCTTATCAGAAAAATTTACAGCAAAGTTCCGTGGCGCAATCCGGCGCGCTGGGCGAGGTGAAAAAACATCTAGAAACTTTGGCGCAATCCAATGCCACGCTCGCGGCGGAGACGGCGCAGTTCCGTTCCGTGCTGAAATCCAACCAGGCGCGCGGCAAATGGGGCGAAGAGACGTTGCGGCGCGTGGTCGAGGCGGCAGGCATGAGCGCGCATTGTGATTTCACAGAGCAGACGGCTTCCGGTGAGACGCGGCCCGACCTCGTGGTGAAACTGCCAGGTGACCGCTTCATCATCGTGGACGCGAAAGTGCCGGACTTGGATTTTTTCAACGGCTTGGAAAGCGCGGATGAAACCAAACGCGCGCTGGCGTTGGCGGAACACGCGGCGAAGTTGAAAAATACCATCAAACAACTTGCGGACCGCGATTACCCGGCGCAGTTCAAGAACTCGCTGGATTACGTCGTGCTGTTTGTGCCGGCGGAATCGTTGTTCAGCGCGGCACTCGAAGGCGACCGCGATTTGATTGTGGAAGCCGCTAAGAAAAAAATTCTACTCGCCACGCCCGCTTCGCTCATCGCGTTGTTGCGTTCCGTGAGCGTGAGTTGGCAGCAGCACGCACAAACGGAGAACGCGCAAAAAATTGCGGAGGCGGCGACGGACTTGTTCGTGCGCGTGGTAACGTTCACCGAGCATCTGGAAAAAATCCGGGGCGGACTGGACACGGCGAACCGCGCGTTCAATCAAGCGGTGGGCAGCTACGAAGCGCGCGTCAAACCGGCGGGAGAAAAACTGCAGAAGCTCGGCGGCGGCACGGGGTCCAAAGATTTATCGGAACTGCCACCGTTGGACTCCACGTTGCGGCTGCCGCCTGCGAGCTAAGTTCGCAATGGCGGGCGGGTCCGTTCACATGAACCCGTTCAACACACCCTTCAAAAATTTTGGGGATGGCTCCGGTTTGATGACTGGAGCAACGATTGGCGGCACGGGCGGCACAGGCAACATTTCCGCTGCTTCCACCACCATCATCGGCAGGGCGGTGGCCGGTTTTGCGGTGCGCGGTGTGTGTTTGCTCTTGGAGAAATCCAAACGCTGGCGCATGGCGGGCTTGTTGATGCTGTAAGTCATCGCCGTCTCTTCGGTGATTAAATTTTCTTCGACGGCCTTGAGCAACGATTGTTCAAAGCTATGCCAGCCGCCGGTGCTGCCCGCCTCGATGATGTCGTGTAGTCGGCGGTTTTCATTTTCGCCCATCTCAATGGCTTCGCGCGTGCGCAGGCTGCTTCCCATGAGTTCGGTGACGAGGTGGACTTTGCTCGTCAGGTTGATTTCGTTCAGCAGCGCCGCGAGCGTTGTGGTCTTGCCGTTGCCCGTGCCACCGGTGACGAAGACAAGGCCGGTTTTTTCCCGGGTGAGATTTTTGAACGCGGGCGGGAGACCGAGCGAATCCAGCGTCGGCACTTTGGAAGACAGGCGGCGCATGACCATCGCGTGCTGGCCGTTCTGCTTATAGATGTTCACGCGAAATCGGCAGGAGTCCGCGAGCGCGTAGCTGCAATCGCACGCGCCCTTTTCAGCCAGGTCCTGCTGCAGCCGCGCGTGACCATTGATGATGACTCGGGAAAAATTTTCAATTCGGCTGCCGGTCAACAGTGGTTCACCGACGTTGGGTGATTCCAGTTCACCGTGGATTTCCACCTGCGGCAACTTGCCTGGCACGAACAAAACGTCCGAGGCGGCGGCATGGGTTTCCAGCATCGCCGACAACAGGCGATTAAATTCATGGTTCGCGTTCGTTTCCATAAAAAATTAGACTTTCTTCCGAAATAATTCCTGCGGATGCGCCATGTTCAACACGGAAAGGTCAAAACCATTTTCCGGCGAACGCGTCTGCGCCTCGATCAGCTGTCTCGCAATCTGGCTCGCGCAGTTGCTGCTGTAATATTTGACCAGACCAGCGCCGGTCGCCGATTTGAAGAGCACGATGAGCAGACAATGCTCGTCAATTTCCGTCACGAACAAACTGAACCGTTCGCCCTGCTGAAAGGTGCTGTTGAAATTTTTTTCGCCGACTAAACCGGCAATCGTCTGGCTGGCCATGAACGCGCCGGAAGCCAGCGCGCCGAGGGTGGTGAAATCCACGTCGCCCGCCTCGCCCTGCTGCGTGATGAGAAAGCCTCCCTTGTCAACTACCAGCGCCGCCGTGGCGCTTGATTGGCTGATGAAGTCGCGAAGCGCGGCATCCAACACGCGCATGTCGTCATCGATAAGTTGGGGGAGCGTGGCCATGTCAGGCGTATTGTGGAACAGCTTGGTTGATGTATTTCTGGAGGAGCATCCGCGTTATCATGTTCAGGCTCTCGAACACGCCTTCACATTTGTGCGCAGTGGCCCCGAACGATGGCACTTGCACGTCGCGGTTGTTGAGAAGGTAATCCATGTATTCCGTCGGCGCGGCGTTGGGCAAATCGCGCTTGTTGTATTGGAGAACGTAGGGAATTTCCGCGAGGTTCAATTTTTGAGACGCGAGATTATCCATGAGATTCTGGAAGCTCTCGATGTTCTCGGGCATTTTTTCATATTGCGAATCGGCGACAAATACTATGCCGTCCACACCTCGTAAAACGAGTTGACGGGTCGTGTTGTAAATCACCTGTCCGGGAACGGTGTAGAGTTGGAACTTCGTTTTGAAGCCACGGATCGTCATCGCCTCGATCGGCAGGAAGTCAAAAAACAACGTGCGGTCCGAACTCGTCGCCAGCGAGACGAGCTTGCCCTTGTTTCCGTTGTTGGTCTGAACATGGTCGTGGACTTGCACTAGGTTCGTCGTCTTGCCGCCCATTGCCGGGCCGTAATAGACGATCTTGACCTGCAATTCCTTGGTCGCTTGATTGATGATAGCCATAAAAATTTATATATTTTGTTTGCGATCGAGTTCGGCGGCGAGCGCCGCCAGTTGGGCTTTCGGCAACGCTTCGCCCGCGCGACCAAAAGCTGCAAAATAAACCGAGTTCACGCGGAAGATTTTCCACGGGATATTGCCCACCGTGAAACTGACATTGTTCAGCGCACCCATCCGCAACTCGCGCGTCGTTTGGTTCACGCGCTCGAAAATTTGCGGGAGAAATGCAGCGACGGCATCAGCGTTCAACGTTTCCGGCACCTGGCTCGCCACTCGAAGGCCGTCCACGAGCGTCACCACCGCGCCAGCCACGCCAGGGAGCGCGAGGGCGCGGGCCACAATTTCCTGCGGATGCGTGTGGCGGTTCAGAAAATCTGTCTGCGGCGCAGTCTTGCGAATCGAGGCGGTATCCACTTCGCCTGCGCCCGCCGTGAAGAAATTGGTGTCCGCCGGTTTTGGCGCGACAGGCGCGGCGGCGGGTTGCGCCTCCGTCTCGGGGCTTCCTGTGGGGAAACCGAAAAACAAATTGGGGATTCCTTCCGCAACGACGAGCTTCTTCTGCCCAAATGTTTTTTTCTGCGCGGCGAAGAATGCAGGCGCCAGCGCTTTTAATGAAAGCTCAACCTCCAGCGCATCGTGCGGCGACGCCGGCGAACTCGGCTTGGCCAAAGTGCGTAACGCCTGCCAACTCATTGTCACGCGCCCGCGTTTTAAACCGCCTTCGACAAAATTCATCGGCAGCGCCACGTTCGTGCTGGCAAAGTTGGAGCGCACCAACTCGGCCTTTAATTCATCCGGCCAGTTATCGGCGAGTTCGTCGAGCGACATTAAGAGCGTCGGCTGCGCAGGCTCCGGGCGCGGTGAGGAGGAATTCACCGGGGCTGACGGAGCGGGCGCAGTCGTAAATTTGAACGGCGGCAGATTTGTGTTACCATTGCCATTGGAATTTCCATTCCCATTCGTGTGACCGTGGCCATTGGTGACTGACGGGGGTGGATTAAATGGAATCGGCGCGGATGGCGGCGCGGTCTGGCGCGGCGTGAAGGTAAAATCTTCCGTGTTGCCTGATTGAACCGGCATCACAGTCCGTGGCGGCAATGCGGCAGACGCAATCGGCGATGGCGTAAATGGCAACGGCTGGTTCATTGGCTTAAGTTCTCTCACCGTCGGCGTAGCAGCGGAAGGTTTCAGCGGCTGCGTGGTGAACGTAATACCACGACCACGGCCATCAAACGGTCCGGAAATTTCTTCCGCCACATCTATTTTTTGTGACGGCTTACGGGCGAGCAACGCGGGGTTCAGGCGAGTAAGTATTTCAGGCAGCGGCAAACTGACCTGGCGCGCGTCAAAGGCGCCGCCAGAGTTCGCAAACATTCCCGGCGACAACTGGCGGAGTTCGCCGAAGGAAATTTTTACGGAGCCAAACGCGAGCTGCTGCAAAACGGTTTCCACTGCGAGTGCGACCATTTGCCCGGCGGCGGGTGCAGACATGAGCTTCGCTTTTAAATCCATTGGCAGGTGGGCGATGACGGCGGCAAGCGGAATCTGGATTTCTGTGGCATTGAGCGACGCGCACTCGACTACCGGCGCGACAAAAGTATTTTGCGGAGCTTGAGCGGGCGCGACCGGTGGGCTGACCGGTGCGGTCGGAGGGGTGGGCGGGGTGACATGGCGAGCCGGCGAGCGGTCATCTATGTGCCGCAGCAAGCCGCGCAGGAAGCCGGCAAATTTCAATTTCATCGTGGTGGCCATAATTTTTTGGGCGCTGCCCTGTGGCAACGGCACGATTTTAGCAATAACCGCGCCAGCCCGTAGAACGCGCCTTGAGACAACTAAAGTTGTCCCGCTGTTGGACGAGCGGACAAAAATCTGTCCCATTTGCGGTGGAAAAAACGATCGTTGGCCGGGAACGTGGAATGCTCTAGAAAAACAGATAAATGTTTTATCGCTTGAATTCGCAAGTGGTCGCGGTTAGCGGTTAACCGGATTCGGAACAAACAGTGAAACTTAAATTTTAATGGAACAGCGGAACAAAATTTTGATTCTCGACGATGACACCGACTGGCTAGCGCTTTGCCGCGATCTGCTGGGTTCTTTGCCGAGTCAGCCGGAAATCTTCACCGCCAACGCCGCTCGCCGCGCACTGGCCATCATTGAATCAGAAAAAATCCGCCTGTTAATTTGTGATTTGAAAATGCCGCGCATTGACGGCCTGCAGGTGATTGCCATCGTGCGCCGCCGTTTTCCGCAACTGCGCACGATTGTATTGAGCGCATTGGAGGACGAGGAATTTCGCGCCCGCGCCTACGCACTCGGTGTGGATTTGTTCTGGCTTAAAACAGAAATGCAGCGCAACTCGAAGCTCTTCAATGAATGTCTCGAATCGTTGCTCGGTCAGAACGGCAGCGAGGGCGACACCGGTTTTCGTGGCATCCAGAGCAAGAGCCTCATGGACATCATCCAGATGGAATGTCTTTCGCGCAGTTCTACCGTGCTGCGCATCACGCGCGGCCCGCTCGTGGCGAAGCTGTGGATTCAAGACGGCGAGTTGATAGATGCCGAGGCCGACGGCGCGCGTGGCGAAGCCGCGTTTCAAAGATTGCTCGCGTGGAAATCAGGCTCGTTCGAAAATCTGCCCGCAGAGCCGAATCGCGAACGCACCATTCTGAAACCGGTCAACGCCCTGCTGCTCGAATCCGCGCAGGCGTTGGACGAAGGCACGCAGCTCGCCGAACCAGATTCCATCGAGAGCAATAGCCATCGCAAGATGATTTGGAAACTCTCGCAACTCACCCGCGAAGGCGCAGACTTTATTTTATCCGTGCCGCCAGATGGCCAAGGCGAACCGGAATCCATCGGCGCGCAAAGCATTGCCGCCACCGCGCACTGGACGCGCCGCGCCGAGGCTATCGCCCATCGCCTTGGCGAAAAACTGGAAGCCGGCCCGCTCTCTCACGTAAGCGGACAAAATTTAGACCGCCAGGTGTTGCTGTTATCGCGCGGGGACAAAGCCTTTCTCATCGGCTGGCCCGGAGACGCCACCGGCAACCTGTCCGAAAAAAGCCGCAAACTTGTTGCCTCATGGGATTCTTAAAAAAATTATTTGGCGGTCGCGCCGCTGTTCAGCAGTTGCCCTCCGGCACCATCACGGTGGATCGCAACGGCCACATCGTGGCCTCCACCGTCTCGACGATTTACCCGAAAAAACTGCTCACGACCATCGGACATGATGTGCTCGAACTGCTGAGCGAAGCCCGCGCCGCGCAGATGCCGCTCGCAGAAATCAGCCTGCATTTCGGCAGCCTCCGCATTACCGCCCGTGAACTCCGCGGTGGCGCCATCATTTTCCTGCTGCCGCAAACCGCGTTGCTGCCCACGCCGCAATCGCCCAACTCCTCACGCCCATGACACCGAAAGAAATCAACCAGCTCGTCACCCAGATCGAGACCCACATCGAGTGCTGGAAACAGTTCAACCAGTTCATCGCCTCGGCACGCGCCAAAAAATTTGGCGCGGCAGACGACAACCATTTCCTCGAGATCAAGAGCATCATCGTGCAGGAACTGGAATTGATTTATGCGCGCATCGAAGTCCAGTCGCCCACGCGCGAGGAAATCCACCATCTCATCACCAACGCGCCCTCACTGCGGTTTTTGAGCGAGATGAGTGAAGGCGGTTTGCGGGGTTTGGAAACCCAGTGGCACAAGATTTACATTGGCTGGCATTCCATTCTAGGCCAGCTCAAAGTCAAGCAGCGCGCCGCTGAGGACAAAACTTTTTGGGGAGGGAAAAAATAATTTAGCCCCGAGAACCTCGGAGATAACACGCATGGCATTGGGCTGATTTGGTTTTGCGGATTGCGCGTGATTCGCGGATTGAAAAATTTTCCTGCTTGTTCACTGTGCGCTTTCACGGTCAAATGATTCATGCCTGACTGGTTAATCAATCTCATCCTCGGCGTGGTCGAGGGTATCACGGAATTTATTCCCGTTTCTTCCACCGGCCACCTGCTCATCGCCGAAAAATTTCTCGGCACTCATCGGAGCGAGCTGTTCAACGTCGTCATCCAATGTGGCGCAGTCCTCGCTGTGCTGCCGCTTTTTCCGCAGCGGCTCTTCAAGTTTATTTTTGAATGGCAGCAGAAGGAAACGCAGGACTACCTCCTCAAAATTTTTGCCGCCTTCGCCATCACCGCCGTCGGCGGGCTGGCGTGGAAAAAACTCGGCCACTCGTTGCCGAAGGAGTTGTTCCCTGTCGCCTGGGCGTTGCTGGTGGGTGGCGTCGCGTTCATCGCCGTGGAATTTTTTCTGCGCGGTAAAAAACCCGGCAGTGACATCACTTGGAATATCGTCATTGCTGTCGGCCTTGCGCAACTTCTGGCTGCGATTTTTCCCGGCACTTCCCGTTCGGGCGCGACGATTGTGTTCTGCCTGCTGCTGGGCTTAAGCCGTCCGGCAGCCACGGAATTTTCCTTCCTAGTAGGGATCCCCACCATGCTCGCGGCAGGTGCTAAAGAAATCTTGGATGACGTGCGTCACCCGGTGATTGGTGCGCCGAAGGAAGATTGGGGTATGTTGCTGCTCACGACGCTGGTGGCTGCCGTGGTTTCGTTCATCGCCGTGAAATGGCTGCTGCGCTATGTCCAGACCCACACGTTCAACGCCTTTGGCTGGTATCGTATCGCACTGGCGATTGGCATTTTAATCTGCTTAAGGTAAAACGTCGCGCCGGCGTTTTTGTTTTGAGCCGCCCCGTTTCGTCACTTACTTTGAAATCGATGCTGCGCACGATTTACTTCGACTACAACGCCACGACTCCGCTCGATGAATCAGTGCGCGCCGCGATGCTGCCGTTTCTGGCGGAAAACTGGGGTAATCCTTCCTCGGTGCATCACATTGGACGTAAAGCGCGGACGTTGCTGGATGACGCGCGTGACCGCGCCGCAAAATTTCTCGGCGCTAAGCCCAGCGAAATTATTTTCACCAGCGGCGGCACGGAGGCAAACAACCTCGCAATCTTTGGCTCGGCACGCGCGCTCAAAGCTCAGGGCAAACACCTCATCACCTCGGCCATCGAGCATCATGCGGGGCTGCACTGCTTTGATTATCTGGAAAAGCACGAAGGCTTTGCCGTCACGCGGTTGCCGGTGAATTCCGAAGGTCGGATTTCACTAACTGATTTTGAAAAAGCCATTCGTCCTGACACTGTTTTTGCCTCGGTAATGGCGGCCAATAATGAAATTGGCACGCTACAACCCGTTGCTGAAATCGGCGCGCTTTGTCGCGTGCGAAAAATTATTTTTCACACGGATGCCGTGCAAATGTTCGGTAAAGAATCGTTTACCAGCATCAGCCAGTTCCACGCTGACCTGGTTTCCGTTTGTGCGCACAAATTTCACGGGCCGAAAGGCGCGGGACTGCTCTACATCAAATCGCCGCTGCACCCGGACCCGATTTTGTTCGGCGGCGGACACGAAAATGAGCGGCGCGCCGGCACGGAAAATCTTCCGGCCATCTTCGGTCTGGTGGCGGCGCTGGAAAAGTGCGTCCAACCACCGGTTTTCAACTCTGCAAATCTAAAACCGCTCGTGGAAAAGCTGATTTCCTGCGTGGAAAAAATTCCCGGATGCGAACTGGTTTCGCCGCGCGAAAATTCTCTGGCCAACTCCGTGGCCTTCACCGTGCGCGGCTCGGATGGCATCGCGCTCATGGCGGGATTAGATATGGAAGGCATCTGTGCTTCGAGCGGTTCGGCGTGTTCCGCCGGTTCGTTAGAGCCGAGCCATGTGATTCTGGCGACCGGTCGGAAAGAATCTGCTAATTCCCTCGTGCGTTTTTCTTTGGGACGTGATTCTACGATGTCGGAAGTGGATTTTGTTTGCGCCATGTTGCCGGAAATCATACGGCGCGCACAACTACGCCGGTAAACTGCCAGCAGAATGTGAATGACTTGTGAGTAGCACCAACAACTTAGACTTTTCATTTTGTCTGGCGCGGATAGCCTTGGGTTGTCGCCGCTGTCAGTTGTTAAAATATTCTAACTGCATTGCGATTTGTGAGTTGTTGGGCTTGTTCACAGCCCTTAATACGGATAGGTTTTTATAAAAGAAAAGATACATATTAAGCATCACGCATGAAAATCACCATTGCCAAGGATCAGATCATCGCCGGCTTGCAAGCTGTGCAAAACGTCGTCAGCACGCGCACCACGTTGCCTATTCTTTCCAACGTTCTCGTCCATGCCGCCGATGGCCGTGTGGAATTTACCGCGACAGACTTGGACGTGACCGTGGCCTGCTCTGTCGAAGCAAAAGTGGAAAAATCCGGCTCCACCACCGTGCCGGTGAAAAAACTTTTTGGCATCGTGCGTGAGTTGAATGGCGAAATCGAAATTGAAACCGACGAAAAAAACGTCACCAGCATCCGCAGCGGTGGTTCGTTCTTCAAAATCCACGGCCTCGCTGCCGATGAATTTCCGCCGCTCCCGAAATTCAAGGACGACAAAAAAGTTTCGCTAACGCAGGAAACCGTCCGTGCGATGCTCAAGAAAACGTCATTCGCCGTTTCCACGGATGAATCGCGCTATGTGCTCAACGGGATTTTCATTAGCCTCAAGGAAGGCAAGATGACGCTTGTGGCTACCGACGGACGCCGTCTGGCCCTCGTGGACGAGGAAGTTGAAATTTCCGAGAAGAGCGCTGGCGAATTTATCGTGCCCGCCAAAGCCGTAAACGAACTCAACCGCCTGCTGCAAGCGACTGGCAATGTGGAAATCAAGTTCGGAGAGAATCAGGCCTCTTTTTCACTAAAGGATGATAAAGGATTTTCTGTGCTGCTCATCAGCAAGCTCATCGAGGGAAATTATCCGAATTACAAACAGGTTATTCCCGGCGAAGCCAAGGAACGCATCCCGCTCAACCGCGAAGAACTCCTTTCAGCTCTCCGCCGCGCCGAGATCATGACGAGCGAAAAGGCCAACTCCGTGAAGATGACCTTTGGCCGCAACACCCTCGCTATCACCGCCAACTCGCCCGAAGTAGGTGAAGCCCGCGAGTCGCTTGCTGTGAATTATAAAGGTAAGGAAATCGCCATCGCCTTCAACCCGCGCTACCTCATTGACCCGCTCGCCGCGCTGTCGGACGACGAAGTGTATATCGAACTGATTGACGAATTAAGCCCCGGCGTGCTGAAGATCAACGGGCCATTTCTTTACGTTGTCATGCCCATGCGGTTGAGCTGAAAAAGCAAAGTAGTTTCAAACCAGCTTTTCCAAAACGGCAGAGAGTTGCCGGGCGGCGAAGCTGGTTTTTTTCTGCAATGCCATCAGCGCGCCAATCTTCCCTGGCGATTTGGCGATGGCGAGAAATAATTTTCTGAAGTCCAAACTTTTGTCAGGTTTGGACAAGGCGTTGAAATCCAGTGGCAAATCCTCGGTGGCGGTGTCCGAAATTACGCGCACCGTAGCGCACGGAATTCCTCGCTCATGGCATACCGCCTGAATCGCCCCCGACTCCATCTCCACTGCGTCTGCGCCTGTTTCAGTCCGCAATGTTCTCTTTTCAGCAACCGTGGTGGCGATGCGGTCGGCGCAGAAAATTTTGGAGGGCTTTGCGCCAGCGGCAAGCAACTGACTGCTGACCAAGGATTGCTGACCACCAACTGCAAAAACTACTTCGCCTAATTTCAATTCTGGACTTAAGCCACCAGCAAAACCACACGTCAGCACCAATTCCGGAGAATGGCAGTCTAAAAATTCGCGCACAGATTTTTCGGCATTCGCCCGCCCGATGCCAACGATGAGGATGGAAATACCAGCCTTGCCAGCCGCGATTTTGCGGAATGGCGCGGCTTCTTCTTTGAGTGCAAAACAAACGAGCGTGGACATTGTGCGCCGCAAACTACGTCAGGCGATGCCTGCACCGCAAGTCCGCTCTGGTGGCGTTGAGGTCAAAGGCTACGACACCCCTTGACGCTGGCGCAGACTTCTATTAACTAAACACCCCCTATGAGTAAACCGACCGAGTCACATCAATTTCAGGCGGAGATTCAGCAGTTGCTGAACATCGTCATCCATTCACTTTACACGGACAAAGAAATCTTTGTCCGTGAGCTGATTTCCAACGCGGCCGACGCGTGCGAGAAGCTGCGCTTCAATCAATCGTCCGGCACGCCGGTGCTGCAATCCGAGATTGCTCCAGGCATCAGTGTCGTCACCGATGATCAGGCAGGCACGATCACCATCACAGACACCGGCTTGGGAATGACGCACGCGGAACTCGTCCAAAACCTTGGAACGATTGCGCACAGCGGCACCAAGGCTTTTTTGAAACAGCTCGCGGAAGACAAGAAGCCGGACGTCGGGCTCATCGGCCAATTCGGTGTGGGCTTTTATTCATCGTTCATGGTGGCAAAAAAAGTGACGGTGTTGAGCCGATCCTTCGCGCCGGAAGAAACTGGTTGGCAATGGACGAGCGAAGGTATGGGTGGCTATGACATCGCGCCCGCTGCAGATTTGCCGCGCGGCACGAAAATCACGCTGGAATTGAAAGATGATGCCAAAGATTTCGCCAAAGAAGCGACCATCGAGCGCATCATCGAGCGTTATTCCAGCTTCGTGCCATTTCCGATTGAACTGAACTCCAAGCGCCTGAACACAGTGCAAGCAATCTGGGCACGCAGCAAAAACGAAATCAAAGAAGAGGAATACAACGAGTTTTATACGTTCGTGGCGCACGATCACGATAAGCCGTTGTTCCGCCTGCATTTCACGGCGGATGCGCCTTTGGCTATCCAGTCGCTTCTCTTTGTCCCAGCGCGGAATTTTGAAACGATGGGAATGGGCCGGATGGATTCCGAAGTGAATCTCTACTGCCGCAAAGTGCTGATCCAAGCTAAGGCCAAGGGTCTGTTCCCCGACTGGCTGCGTTTCCTCAAGGGCGTGGTGGATAGCGAAGATTTGCCGCTGAACATTTCGCGGGAGACGATGCAGGACACGTCGCTCATGCAAAAGTTGAACAAGGTGCTGACGAGTCGATTCCTAAAATTTCTTGATGAGCAATCGGAGAAAGAAGCCGAAGCATACGAGAAATTCTATACAGAGTATCAACGATTCCTGAAAGAAGGTATTGTCACCGACTTCACTCACAAGGAAGCGCTGGGCAAGTTGCTGCGCTTCGAATCGTCCACGCTGGACAAGGGCAAGCTCACGTCGTTGGCGGATTATGTGAAGCGCATGGCTGGCGACCAAAAAGAAATCTACTGCCTGCTCGCCGCGAACCGTGAAGCAGCTGAGGCTAGTCCGTATTACGAAGTGTTCCGCGAACGAAAGTTTGAAGTGCTATTCCTCTACGACGCGTGGGACGAATTTGTTGTCGAACATCTTCATACTTTCGACAGCAAGCAACTCAAGCTGGCGGAAAAGACGGATTTAAATTTGAGCGCCAAAAAAGAAGGTGCGCTGTCGGACGATGCTGCCAAGGAACTGACGATGTGGCTCAAGTCCACCTTTGGCGACAAAGTCAGCGAAGTCCGCACCTCCCAACGCCTCGTAGAAAGTCCCGCCGTCGTGGTGGATTCAGATAAATTCATGACGGCCAGCATGCGGCGTATGATGAAAGCTATGAAGCAGGATGGTCCCGATTTGCCCGCAGCCAAGCAGGATTTTGAGATCAATCCCGCCCATCCACTCATCGCGCGCCTCGAAGCCGTGCGGCAAAAAGACGCTGCGCTCGCGGCCAGCGTGGCAGATCAAATCCTAGACAACGCTCGCGTTGCCGCCGGCATCCTCGAAGATCCGCGCGTGATGCTGACGCGATTAAATACGCTACTGGAAAAAGTATTGGGCAAGGAATAATCAATTGTTCAGGCAACGGCGCGCGGTGAAATTCATTTTCTCCGCGCGCTGTTTCGTTATCCTTCGTGCATGGATTTATTGCCGTTCGGAAAATTGGCCGCGCACAAGCCGCGATCGTTTGTTCCAGACAAACTTGACCTTGGTAACTGGTTGCAAATCGCGCCGTTGTTTGAACTACTGGAGTCGCGGGCGGCGCATGCTAAAGATGTCGCCGCGTTGGAACGCTGGCTGATTGATTGGAGCGAACTCTGCGCCGCGCTCGACGAGGAGGCTGCGCGTCGTTACATCGCCATGACGTGCCACACGGATAATACGGAGGCGGAGAAGGCGTATCTGCATTTCGTCGAACACGTCGAGCCGCAACTCAAGCCGAGGCAGTTTGCGCTGGAGAAAATCTTTGTCACCCATCCGTGTCGCGAGCAATTGCCGAAGGCGCGCTACGAAGTCTTCGACCGTGATGTGAAAAACCACGTCGAATTGTTCCGCCCGGAAAACGTGGCGCTGGAAACCGAAGAAGCCAAACTCGGCCAGCAGTATCAAAAACTCATCGGTGCGCAGACGGTGACGTTTCGAGGCGAGGAAAAAACGCTCGTGCAGATGGGGCGTTATCTCGAAGAGCCCGACCGCGCGTTGCGGCAAGAGGCGTGGGAATCCGTGGCCAAGCGGCGCGCTCAGGACGTGGACAAGTGTGAGGAAATTTTCGACTCACTCATCCAACTCCGCACGCAGATGGCGCGAAACGCTGGCTTTGAGAACTACCGCGACTTCATGTTCCGCAAGATGGGTCGCTTTGATTACACGCCGGACGACTGCCGACAATTTCACGACGCGGTGGAAACCGAAATCATTCCCGCCGTCCGCGAAATCCAAGCCGACCGGCGCCGGCAGTTGCAATTGGAAAAACTCCGCCCGTGGGATTTGGCTGTGGACCCGCAGAATCGCGCGCCGTTGAAACCGTTTGCAGATGTCGGCGAAATGGTTTCGCGCACTCAAAAGATTTTCAATCATCTCGATGCTGAACTCGCGGCGGGATTCCAGCAGATGCAGGACTTGAAACTGCTCGACCTCGACAACCGCAAGGGCAAAGCGCCGGGCGGATACCAGTCCACGCTCAACGAAGCACGCGTGCCGTTCATCTTCATGAACGCTGTTGGTTTGCAGCGCGACGTGGAAACGATTTTGCACGAGGCCGGCCATGCATTTCACGCGCAGGCCACGCGTGCAGAAGACTTATATGCCTATCGCGGCTCGCCGATTGAATTTTGCGAGGTCGCCTCGATGGCGATGGAATTATTGGGCAATGAATTCCTCGAAGAATTTTATTCTGCGACCGAAGCGAACCGCGCCCGCAAGACGCACCTCGAAGGCATCATCGGATTTTTCCCGTGGATGGCCACGGTCGATGCGTTTCAGCATTGGATTTACACGCATCCAAATCAAACCCGCGCCGAGCGCAAGGCGGCGTATGTGCAACTCATGGATCGCTTCGGCGGCGACGTGGATTACTCCGGCTTAGAAGGGGTTCGCGCGCACTCGTGGCACCGCCAGCTCCACATTTTTCTGCATCCGTTTTACTACGTCGAATACGGCATCGCGCAGCTCGGCGCGTTGCAGGTCTGGGCGAATTCGCGGCGGGACAAGGTGAAAGCGCTGGCTGACTACAAAACCGCCCTTGCTCTCGGCGGCTCGCGGCCGTTGCCAGAATTATTTTCAGCGGCGGGCTGCAAGTTTCAATTCACCGCCGCGACCATCCGTCCGTTGATTCAACTGGCGGGCGCGGAGTTAAAAAAATTGTAAGTGCTGATTCAAGCTCGAGCGAGTCGTTCACCGAGAGCGCGGATTCCTGTGGCGCGCTAGATGCCGACCAGGAAAAAGCAGTTCGCCATTGCCTAAAACCCAAAGTGAGAGTATCGGTTTCAGGTGAAATTCTCCCGTTTCTGTCGCCTTGGCTGCCAGTTTTTGGCCGTCGGCTTCGCTTTGTTCGGAACCATTTCAGTCAGCGAGGGCAAAAACATCCGGCTGCGAAATGAAATCATTGATACCGATTCCGGCGCGAACCGCGCGGTGCTCGCCGGACAAAAGAAATCCAAGGTGGCGAATGCATCCGGTTTGTTCCTCCTCCAGTTCAACGGCCCGCTTGAACCGGCGCAGCGCGCGACGCTGAAATCGTCCGGCGTGGAGTTGATTAAATATGTTCCCGACGATGCCTTCATCGCCAAGCTGGAAAAAGTTTCACCTGCGACCGTGAGCGCGCTGAGTTTTGTGCGCTGGGTCGGGCCTTACAAAACGGAACACAAAATTCATCCGCAGCTTGCCTCACTCGCTAAAGTTGCGGCGCAGTCCAACGCGACGGTGAGCGTGAACATTTTGCTTTCGCCCAATGCCAGCGCGGCAGAAATCGCGGCGGTGCGTGGACATCTCGGCACGTTGCATCATGAAAGCCATCTGCGGCAGGGAGTCATTGTGCGCGGTGAACTTTCCCCCGGTCAACTTGATGCGCTCGCGCAATCCGGCTCCGTGCTCTGGATCGAGCGAGCGATGAAGCGCAAAATCGTGGACGAGGCCGCCGCTAAAATTGTTGGCGGCGAGGATGGAATGTTGGCGACGCGCACTGTCACGCAGCAGCTTGGTTTTGATGGCTCTGGCGTGACGGTTTGTGTGGCGGACACCGGCCTCGACACAGGGAACACGAACACGATGCACCCGGACTTGTTCGGGCGCGTATCCGGATTTCAGTTTTATTCGCCGCTGACGGACGGCTCGGATGGATATGGTCACGGAACGCACTGTGCGGGCATCGTTGCAGGCAATGCAGCGACTGGCGAGACGGACCCAGACACCGGCCTGCTTTACGGACTCGGCGTTGCGTCGGGCGCGAAAATATTTGTGGAACGCATTTTTGATAACAACGCAAACGAGGTCAATTTCACCAGCGACGAAACGCTTACGCACGATGCTGTGCGTCACGGCGCCAAGATTGGCTCGAACAGTTGGGGCAACGACGTCGAAGGCGAATACGACACCGATTGCGCGCAGTTTGACGAGCTGGTGCGCGATGCGGACGCTGGCACGGCGGGTTATCAGCCCTACATTTTGGAATTTTCCGCCGGTAATTCCGGGCCCAATTCGCAGACCATCGGCAGCCCAGCTTGCGCGAAGAATGTGATCGCCACCGGCGCGTCGCAAAACGTGCCTGCGACGCTTTCCTCGACTTACGGGCTTTATGCGGATGGGATTGACACGATGGCGGATTTTTCCAGTCGTGGGCCGTGTGCCGACGGACGCATCAAGCCGGACGTCGTCGCGCCGGGAACGTGGATTGCCTCCGCCGCGTCGTCGTTCGCGTTGGATCCCGCAGGAACATCGTGGACGGTAATTGATGACAAGTATGTATACATGGGCGGCACAAGCATGGCGGGTCCGCACGCGGCGGGCGCGGCGGCAGTGTTCGTGCAATTTTACAAAGCCACGCATACGAACGCGGTTCCGTCGCCCGCGTTGACTAAGGCTGCACTCATCAATTCAGCGGACGAACTCGACCAGAGCAACGGCGGTCCCGGCCCGGTGCCGAACAATGACGAAGGATGGGGACGCATCAATCTGGTGAACATCATCACGACCAATTTCGCCGCTGCTCCGCGCGCGTTTCAATATGTGGACCAAACGACGCTACTGACGAACGGACAGGTTTTCACGCAGCACATATTTGTCCGCAGCGCTGGCGAGCCGCTAAAAGTGACGCTGGCTTATACGGATGTTCCTGGATTTCCCGGCGCGATTCCCGCGCTCGTGAACGATCTGGATTTGGAAGTAATCGCACCGGACGGAACCCTGTATCGCGGCAACCAATTTGGCGCTGGCGAGTCGGTGCCGAACGCGCCGTCGCCGGACAAGCTGAACAATGTCGAAGGTATTTTGATCACTGCGCCCGCGGCTGGCGATTATCAAGTCCGTGTGCGCGCGACAAAAATTGTTTCCGATGCGCTGACGAATACGGCGGTGGCGGATCAAGATTTCGCGCTGGTTTCATCAGGTGATTTATCGCGTCCAGGTGCAGGGCTGATTTTGCTGGATCGTCCGGCTTACACTGCGCCTGGTGTGATCAATGTGCTAGTGCTGGATGCCGCGCGTGCCGCGAGCAACTCCGTTAACGTGACGGTGACAAACCTCACGACGCACACCGCCGTCACCAAAATTTTGAACACGCAGGGAAATTACGGCGCATTCACAGGCGTCGTCGCAACCGTGACTGGCGCGGCGGGCGCGGGGCAAATCCAGATCGCCAACGGCAATTCACTCTCGGCAGATTATTTTGATGCGGGTGGCAACAAGCGCAGCGCAACCGCCGTGGCGGACTTAGTCGCTCCGGTCATCACCGGTGTCGCGACCAGCACCGACCTCGGCGTGCTGACAATCATCTGGACGACCAGCGAGCCGGCAACGTCGCTAGTGCGCTACGGCACAAACACGGCGAATCTAAATTTAGCCGTCACGAACAATACACTCGTCACGTCTCATGACATCAAGCTCACGCGGCTGATTCCCGGCAAGACATATTACTTTTCCGTAAGCTCAGCGGACGCGGCGAGCAACGCCACGACGAACAACAACAGCGGAGCGAACTTTACCTTTGTCGGCATCGCGACGCCAACGGTGTTGCTCGTGGATGCGTATGATACCGCCGCCGAAACCGCGAATGGCGCGACAGTGATTTCTGACGGCACTTATACGAACGTTCTCGCCGCCGCCGGCATCAGCTACGGATTTTGGAAGGTGAATTTACGCGGCTCGCCGACGCTTGCGGATTTGAAACCGTTCCCTGTCGTCATCTGGCGGCTCACGGATGACATCATCAATTACGGTGTCGATGAAAACGGCCTCGCCGACCCGTCCGCCACGAACAACACGCTGAACGCGCAGCAGCAGTTCATGATTCAAAGTTACCTGAATGGCGGCGGCTCGTTCTTCATGACTTCGATGGGAATCTTGACGCAGCTCGGCGAAGTTCCGTTCCGGCGAAACGTTTTGCAGGTCGCGGGTTTTGGGCAGAATCCCGATCCGCCGTCGCCGTGCGACGGATGCGACGAGGATTTTGGCGTGGCGGGAATTTCCGGTGTGTCTGGCTCCGTCGCGTCGGGGATCAACCGCACGCTGGATTATACCAACTACCCCACGTTTGATTTTGATTTAATCGTCTATGGCCCGGATTTTTCGGACACATTCACACCGTCGTCGCTCGCCGCGCCGGTTTCGTTTGAGACAAACGATTTCAAACCATGCGGCATGAGTTTTCCGAAAGCGGGCGACGATAGCCCCGGCCGCGTGGTGTTTTTTTCGTTCCCGTTCGATGCGGTTCCGACGAACGGCCCGGCGACGAACAACGCCGTGGCGCTGATGAAAAATGTCATCAATTTCCTCGCCCCCGGCGTGAATGGCGCGGCGGTCGTGCGGCTAGACCGGACCGCTTACACCACGAATGATTTGGTGACGGTAGAGGTCGGCGATGCGGATTTGATCGGCGCGGGCACAACGACCGCGACATTCGCCGCCAGCTCGCGCACGAACCGCACCACAGTCACATTGTTCGAGACGACGCATCCGGGATTGTTCCGAGGCTATGTCACGCTCGTTGCAAGCGTGGCGGGCACGAACCAGTTGCGTGTGCAGCACGGCGACACGCTGGTCTGCACAAACTTCGATGCGTCGAACAACAGCAACGTCGTCGCCACCGCTACGGTGGACACGCAGCCGCCGGTCATCTCCCAGGTAGCGGCCATCACGGATTACGCGAACGCGCTCGTCTCGTGGAAGACGAGCGAGAAGGCCGACAGCGCCGTGCAATACAGCGAACAGCCTCTGCCTGCCGCGACGGTTTATTCTAGCCAGTTCGTTACGAATCATGCGCTGACCGTTGACGGTCTCGCGGCAAATCGCACTTATTATTACCAGGTCGTCAGCCGCGATGTGGCGGGCAATACCACTGTGGATGACAATCACGGAACCAATTATTCGTTCACAACGCTCAAAGCGCCCACACCGCCGTGGTTCGATAATTTGGAAGCGGGTTTAAACAACTGGGCGGTGTTCGCGGACAGTGGGTCGGATGTGAACTGGCGGCTCGGCAATCCCAACAGCGCGCTCGCCACCAGCGCCTACTCCGGCACGAACGCGTGGGGTTGTTCGTTGACCGGCGAACAGCCTGCGCTCGTCGCGAGCAGTTATCTTTGTTCGCCGACGATTGATCTTTCCGGCCTGACCAGCGCGACGTTGAATTTCCGCGACGCGTTTGATTTCTCCGAACTCTTCTTCGGCATTCCCGCCGAGGACGGCACCGTTTTCATCCGCACCAACTTGAGCCGGCCGCCAACCAACAGCATGCCGATAGCCGCCGACTTCGCGCCCGATATTTCGCCGGCGTGGCAGAATGAAACCGTGGACCTCACGCCGTGGGTCGGCAAAACCGTCCAAGTTGTTTTCTATTACCAAGGCGTGTCCTTCGGTAATCCGATCAAGGGCTGGCTGCTCGACGACGTCAGCATTACTGGCGTTTTCGCCGGTGGAAAAATTTCCATCACCAAAAATCTTGGTCAGGGAACGTGGTCGTTATCCGAAGTCTCACCCATCGGCGCAGTGTCGGTGTTGTCAGGCGTTGCGCCGAGTGTGACCATCAGCAATCTTGCCGCCGGAAATTATCTCGTGTCGTTCGGCGACGTGCCGTATTACCAGACGCCGCCTGACCAGACGAATACGCTCGCTGCCGGCGGCACACTGAGCTTCACCGGCACTTACGATTTCATTGACGTGAATACGAATGGAATTCCCGACAACTGGGAGCGCGATTTCTTTAATGGTGTGACCACCAACCGCTCCGCCAAGACCGACACCGACCACGATGGCATGACAGATTATGCGGAATTTATTGCCGGAACGAATCCTACGAACGCCGCGTCGCGTTTATATTTCACCAGCGAAAAAATCACGAATGCGAACAGCCGTGTGCAGATGCAATGGCCCGTGGTGAGTAACCGGCTGTATCAGGTGAATGCCTCTACCAATCTCGTCGCGTGGACGAATGTGACAACATGGATGCAGGCGACCAACGGCGCGACGATGAACTTCACCGGCACGAACGGCAACCGGGCGCAATTCTTCCGCGTGCAAGTGCAGCCGTGATAAATAGTGGTAGCAGCGGACGTGAGTCCGCTCTAATTTAACGGTCTGAGCCGGTTTACGTCGGCCGCTACCATGATTACCAAAGTAAAAATTTGCGGACTGACCAGCGTGGCCGAGGCCATCGCTGCCGCCGAGGCGGGCGCGGACATGATCGGGCTGATGTTTTACGACCAAAGCCCACGACATACCTCCATCGCTCAGGCTGCGGAAATTTCCCGTGCGCTTTCTCCCTTCGTGCTCAAGGTAGGAGTGTTTGTGAATCCCGAAGAGGCGGAGGTGATGGAGGCGATTACCGCGTGTGGCCTGAACCTGTTGCAATTTCACGGCGATGAACCCTCCGAGTTCTGCACGCAATTTGGCCTGATGAGTGTGAAAGCCTTGCGCGTGCAAAATGAGGACTCGCTGGCAGCGCTTGAAAATTATGCAACCGATGCGTTTCTGTTGGATGCGTATTCCAAGAGCGGCCTCGGCGGCACGGGCGAGAAATTCAATTGGGATTTGGCCGTCGAAGCTCAAAAATTCGGCAAGCCGATTTTTCTCGCGGGCGGATTGACGCCGGAGAATGTGGCGGAAGCAGTGCGAAAAGTCCGGCCGTTTGCCGTGGATGTTTCCAGCGGTGTGGAATCCGCGCCTGGAAAAAAGGACGCGGCAAAAGTACGAGCTTTTATCGCAGCAGCCAAAGGAGCAAGCCAGCCATGAAACGCATCGCCGTCTATTGCGGCTCCAACAAAGGCACTCGCCCGGAATACGCGGCGGCGGCGCAGGCACTCGGCGCTTTGCTTGCGCGCGAAAAGATTGAACTCGTCTATGGCGGCGGCAGCGTGGGCTTGATGGGTATCGTTGCGGATGCGGCGTTGGCGCACGGCGGGCACGTCATCGGCGTGATTCCCAAGAAGCTGCATATCCGCGAGATCATCCATCACGGGCTGCCGGATCTGCGCATCGTCAAAGACATGCACGAGCGCAAGGCGATGATGGCGGATTTGGCGGATGGCTTCATCGCGCTGCCCGGCGGCTACGGGACGTTCGAGGAATTTTTTGAGGTGCTGGCGTGGAGTCAATTGGGCTGGCACACGAAGCCCTTCGGCCTGCTTGACATCGGCGGATTTTACCGCAGCCTGCTGGAATTCCTCGACCATACGCGCAACGAAGGCTTCATCCGGCCGCAGCATCGCGAGTTGGTGCAGGTGGCGGATGGCGCAGAAATCTTGTTGAAGCGCATGCGGGAATTCCGGCCGCCCAGTGAAGTGAAGTGGATCAAATGAGGTTTCCGGTTCACCAAAAATTGAGCTGGAAATGACAAGATAGGGGATTCACACACGGGACGGCAGTGGTAGTTTGCACGCAGATTGCCAGCCATGAAAATCTCCGTTCCACGCGAGACCCACCCGGGCGAAACCCGAGCACCACTAACGCCGGACTCCGCCGCTAAACTTGTCAAACTCGGTGCGCAGGTCGAAGTCGAGGCCGGAGTCGGCCTTGCCGCCGGCTTCGCCGATGAGGCCTACACCAAAGCCGGAGCCACGCTCGTCACTGACCGTCAGGCGCTCATCAGCTCCGGCGACATCGTGCTGCGATTGCGGAAGCCGCCGGTGGAGGAAATCGCGCTGCTTAAGCCGGGTTGCGTCCACGCGAGCCTGCTCGACCCATTCAACGAAAAAGAACTCGTCCAAAAATTTGCCGAGCGCGGCGTCAGCGCCATCAGCATGGAATTCATCCCGCGCACGACACGGGCGCAGAAGATGGACGTGTTGTCATCGCAGGCGAACCTCGGCGGTTATGAAGCTGTCATTCTGGCCGCGCGCTATTCCAATAAAATTTTTCCGATGATGACCACGGCGGCAGGAACGATACTGCCATCAAAAGTATTCATCATCGGCGTCGGTGTCGCTGGCCTCCAAGCCATCGCCACCGCAAAACGCCTTGGTGCCAAAGTCACAGCCTACGACACGCGGCCCGTGGTCGAGGAGCAGGTGAAATCGCTCGGCGCACAATTTCTCAAAATTGATATCGGCGAAACCGGCCAGACCAAGGACGGATATGCGAAGGCGCTGACCGAAGAGCAGATCCAGAAGCAGCGCGATGCGATGAAAAAAACCTGCGGCGATTCCGACGTGGTGATTTCCGCCGCGCAGGTGTTTGGCCGGAAAGCACCTATTCTGGTCACGTCCGAAATGCTCAACGCCATGAAGCCCGGCAGCGTGGTGGTGGATTTGGCCGTGGAAACCGGCGGCAACGTTGAAGGAGTTGTTTACGACCAAGTGACGGACCGTAACGGTGTAAAGATCGTCGGCCTCGCGAATCTCCCGGGCCGCGTGCCGTTGCATGCGAGTCAGGTTTACGCGGCGAACCTCGTGTCGCTGGTCGAGGAATTTTGGGACAAGAAAGAAAAAACCTTCGTGCTCCAGCTCGACGACGAAATCATCAAGGGCTGTCTGGTGACGCACGGCGGCAAGATCGTGAATGAGAAACTTCTCCCTAAACCCAATTGATTTATATGACCATCGAAAGCCTGCTTGCCTACAATCAAATCCTGGTTTTTTTCATCTTCGTGCTTGCCGTCTTCGTGGGCTTTGAAGTGATCTCGAAGGTGCCCTCGATGTTGCACACACCACTGATGTCCGGCACAAACGCCATCCATGGCATCATCCTATTCGGCGGCATGCTCGTGCTGGCGGATGCGGCCACCACGCTCGCGCAGGTGCTCGGGTTTGTCGCGGTTGTCTTTGGAGCGGCGAACGTCTTTGGCGGTTTCATGGTCACGGACCGCATGCTGCAAATGTTTAAGAAAAAGAAAAAATGAACTCCACCAACGCGCTAATTTTAATCGGGGTCTCGGTTTTATTTATTCTCGGCATCAAGTTCCTCAGTTCGCCGAAGATCGCGCGCGCGGGCAACCTCGTCGCGGCCGCCGGTATGTTGATCGGCCTGATGGTGCTGTGCAAATCCGATGGCACGAACGTCTGGACGCACGGCTGGAGTTTTAATTACACGCTAATCGTCATCGGCACGCTCATCGGGTTGGTCATCGGCGCGATGGGCGCTTATTCCGTGAAGATGACGGCGATGCCGCAGATGGTCGCCTTGTTCAACGGTCTCGGTGGCGGCGCGGCGGCGCTGGTCGCCAGTCTGGAATTTTTGAAAGATGCGCAGCCCGTGAAAATGGCCGGCATGGAACTGCCTGTGCTGCATGAGGTCGGCGCGACGATCACCGTCCCGATGTTGTTCGCCACGCTGATCGGATCGCTCTCGTTTTCCGGCAGCATCATCGCGTATCTGAAGCTGGAGGGAAAATTTGAGAAGCCAATGACGTTCCCCGGCCAGAACATTTTGAATGGCCTGATCGGCATCGTCATCCTCGGCCTGTGCGGCTGGCTCACGTTCCACGCCACGGGCGGCAGTGCCATCACGGCCTTCATCGTGATGTTCTCGCTCGCGTTGTTCTTCGGCATCGCGATGGTCATGCCCATCGGCGGGGCAGACATGCCGGTCGTCATTTCTTTGCTCAACTCCTTCACCGGTCTCGCGGTCGCGGCGGACGGCTTCGCCATCAACAACACCGCGATGATCGTCGCGGGCACGCTCGTCGGTTCGTCCGGCACGCTGCTCACGCTGCTCATGTGCAAGGCGATGAATCGTCCGGTCACCAATGTTTTGTTCGGCGCGTTCGGTTCCAGCAGCAGCGCGCAAGCTGGCGCGGCTGGTGTCGTTGGAACGGTCAAACCGATTCAAGCCGATGAAGTCGCTTTGCTGCTCGCCTACGCGCAACGTGTCGTGGTTGTTCCTGGCTATGGCATGGCTGTCGCGCAGGCGCAGCATTCGGTCCGCGAACTCACCGAGGAACTCGGCAAGCGCGGGGTGGAAGTTCAATTTGCGATTCATCCGGTCGCCGGCCGCATGCCGGGTCACATGAACGTGTTGCTCGCTGAGGCGAATGTTCCCTACGATCAGCTCATTGAAATGGAACAGATCAATCCCTCGATGGATCGCGTGGATGTTTGTCTCGTCATCGGCGCGAATGACGTGGTGAATCCAGCCGCGCGCGAAGATAAATCCAGTCCGATTTACGGTATGCCGATCATTGACGCCGACCATTGCAAGACCGTCATCGTCATGAAACGTTCGATGGCCGCTGGTTTCGCTGGCATTGAGAATCATCTCTTCTACAAGGACAACACCCGCATGTTGTTCGGCGACGCGAAGGCTTCGCTCAACGCGCTCGTTGCGGCGGTGAAGGCGAGTTGAGTTTTAACCACGGATGGACACAGTCTGAAGCATTAATTCAGATAGGGATAAAATAAGGGAATTGGTCAGGAAACTAAAGACTATTTGGGATAAGCCGCGACAATTTTCCACGAGCAACCAGACTTTTCACTGACACTTTCACTGACAGTGGCAACATGGTTGCGGGTGGTGTTTTCATCAGGCAGGCAACACATCCGCCGGATAGAATGAGCGATACTTGCTGCGCGGGTCGGTGGGATGCGCGCCGATGGGGTCAAACTTGCCACAGGGATGTTGCCAGACGCCTCGCCGCTGGTTCCAATGAAAGCCTAAAGACCAAAGCACCTTTGCCAGCATGGGCTGCCGCGCGGGTGAAACGTCCAGCCAAACCCATTTGCCGACGACCTCCGCCAGCCCGTATTGCTCCGGCAACTGTGTCCGCAGACAGTTCAAGACCGCCTCGGTGGGCAAGCCCCGATTGGCTTGGTGTTTTGAAACCGACGATGGCCGGACATTCGCTGGAGCTGACGCTTCAATTCTGGAATTTGTTGTTTTCATAGCTTTTTTTTGAAACCGCTGTCCGTCACCCTGCTGTTGGCTGCTCGCTTCACCAATGCGGGAGGCAGCGAGCCGTGCGTGAGAACGCATTCAAGCACCAGCGAAAGCTAAAACCGTGACAGGGGCGAAGAGGGTGAAGGGGAGACCCTGGCGCGGTTTTTGATCTCGCTCCTAAACTCGGCTCGGTGGCGGACGAGTGAGCAGCCAACGGTGGGGTGAGGGCAGGCGTAAAAAAGGCGAAGATAAACCACCTAACTAACATCCCCCTGAATTCAATCCTCCCGGAGTCGGCGGGAAATGGCCACGGGTAGGACGGCGTTTGGTCTTTCCTACCCGTGACCACTTGCCGCCGTCTCCGTCAAACATTGGGCGAGCGCGAGTCTGGCGGAATTTCCAGGCGTAGTTCTGCAAGGGGAATGGAAATGCCGTCAGTCTCAAGCGAGGGGGAATATTCATCTTCACCCTTGACCAAAATCAAAATGGGCGTAAAACAGATGCACCACCCAAGGCGCATCCGGGTAAAGCTCAATCAGTCGGAAAATGGAAACTATGAACGGCTCATACGTTACTCGGGGACTGGCATTCGTTGTCGCCACCATCACCACTCTCAACCTCCACGCGCAGTCGGGTTACACCGTCACCGAGCGCGGGCCAGATTTTAAGGTCTTGGAAAAGACCACTGTGGAACACGGCACGAACCGCGTTCACCGCTACGTTGAACTGGCCACGGGCTTGAACTACACCAATGCCAGCGGCCAACTCACCGAGTCCAAGGAGCAAATCACCATCCAACCCGGCGGCGGCGCAGCAGCCACGCAAGGTCGCCACAAAGTTTATTTCCCCGCCGACATTTATAATGGCGTGATTGAAGTCGTCACGCCGGATGGCAAACACCTCAAGAGCCGACCGCTCGGCATCAGTTACGACGACGGCAGCAACACCGTCTTCATCGCCACGCTCAAGAACGCGCAGGGCTTTCTCACCAGTTCCAATCAAGTGACGTATCGCGATGCGTTCACGGATTTCAAGGCGGACTTGGTCTGCACCTACCGGCGCGGGGGATTTGAATGTGATCTGGTGTTCCGCCAGCAACCACCCACGCCGGGGGATTACGGCTTGGACGAAAGTTTCAGCACGCTCTCGATGGTGACGGAGTTTTTCGACACGCAAGACCCGCAGCAGATTTCCGCAGCAAGCGATGAATGGTTTGGTTTGCATGACAGCACCTTGAAATTCGGGAAGCTGACCATGACGCACGGAAAAGCGTTTGCGTTCAAAGCTGCCAACACGAATTCAGGACTATCAACCATCAACTCGGCCGTCCCCGTCTACAAATCATGGGTGAACTCCGGCGGGCGAAAATTCCTGATTGAAACCGTCCCCGTGCTGGACTTGGCGGAAGATTTGAATGCGCTACCGCTAACGGCGAGCATCGCCAAGCCAGACAGGAAAACCCTGCTTGCCTCATCACGCCTCAACTTTCCGCCTTCGCACGAACTCACTGCCTGCACCAACCAAATCCTGCTCGCGTCCGTCGATTTCAGCCGCGAGCCCGGCGTGGTGCTGGATTACAATGCCGTCAGCGGCGGGCAGACGGATTACACACTTGAGGATGGGCAAACCTACTACGTCAGCGGCTATTTTAGCGCCGACCATTTAACCATTGAACCCGGAGCTGTCATAAAGTTCAAACAGTCCGGAGCAGGCATTTCCCTTGAAGGCGAACAAACTGTGACCTTCAACACCACGCCGGCCCGGCCCGCCATTTTCACTGCCGTGGATGATGATTCTGTCGGTGATGTCATTACGGGGTTCAGCACGCACACACCGGATGGTTATTATGGCGACTGCGGACTTTGGATGCCTTACCTCGACGCGGGCACAATCCATGACCTGCGATTTTATTACCAAGGCGCGGCGCTGAACATTTTCGGCAGCGGTTCCATCCTGATTCAAAACCTCGAGTTCCACGATTGCTGGGGAGCCATCAATTTTGGCGAAGGCGTTTACGGC
>CAINDH010000024.1 GCA_903847285.1 uncultured Verrucomicrobia subdivision 3 bacterium
GCCGTAAACGCCTTCGCCAAAATTGATGGCTCCCCAGCAATCGTGGAACTCGAGGTTTTGAATCAGGATGGAACCGCTGCCGAAAATGTTCAGCGCCGCGCCTTGGTAATAAAATCGCAGGTCATGGATTGTGCCCGCGTCAAGATATGGCATGAACAGCCCGCAGTCGCCGTAGTAACCGTCCGGCGTGTGTGTGCTGATTCCAGTGATGACATCCCCCACTGTGTCATCGTCCACAGCAGTGAAAATCGCGGGCCGGTCCGGAGTGGTGTTGAACGTCACGGTTTGTTCACCTTCAAGAAAAATACCCGCACCGGACTGCTTCAGCTTGATGACAGCTCCTGGTTCAATGGTCAAATGGTCGGCGCTAAAATAGCCGCTGACGTAATAAGTCTGCCCATCTTCCAACGTGTAATCCGTCTGCCCGCCGCTAATCGCATTGTAATCCAGCACCACACCCGGTTCGCGGCTGAAATCGACGGACGCGAGCAGGATTTGATTGGTGCAAGGAATCACTTCGTGAGAAAGAGGAAACTCTCTGAAACCTGAAACGTGAGACCTGAAACCTGAATGGGGCAGAGCGGAAGTTTGAGACTTGAGACCCGAAACCTGAAATTTGGAACCGGACGCTGCGAGCAAGGTTTTCTTTTCAGGTTTCAGGTTTCTGTTTTCAGGTTTCCCATTCCGCGCTTGCAGCGGCAGCGCGCTCAAATCTTCCACCAAGTCCAGCACCGGCACGGTTTCAATCAGGAATTTCCGACCACCAGAATTCACCCAACTTTTATAGACCGGCTTGGCGTTCATTTCCGGTTTCAGGTTTCCGGTTCCAGCCTTCATCCCAAACGCTTTCCCGTGCGTCATCGTCAGCTTGCCAAATTTCAGGGTGCTGTCTTGCAAACCAAACCATTCATCACTGCCTGCCGGCACTTGCACCGGGTCGGCGGTGTTGAAAAATTCCGTCACCATCGAGAGGGTGCTGAAACTTTCGTCCAAGTCGTAATCGCCCGGCGTGGGCGGTTGTTGGCGGAACACCAGATCACATTCAAACCCGCCGCGCCGGTAGGTGCAGACCAAGTCCGCCTTGAACCCCGTGAACGCATCGCGATACGTCACTTGATTCGAACTGGTGAGAAAGCCCTGCGCGTTCTTGAGCGTGGCGATGAAGACGGTGTTGCTCCCGTCGTCGTAACTGATGCCGAGCGGACGGCTCTTGAGGTGCTTGCCATCCGGCGTGACGACTTCAATCACGCCGTTGTAAATGTCCGCCGGAAAAGACACGGTGTGTCGGCCTTGATTGGCAATCGCGCCGCCCGTTGGCAGGAGGGTGATTTGCTCACGCGACTCGGTGAGTTGGCCGTATGCGTTGGTGTAGTTCAAGCCCGTGGCCAGTTCAACGTAGCGGTGAACGCGGTTGGTGCCGTGTTCCACCGTGGTCTTCTCCAAAACTTTGTAGTCTGGCCCGCGCTCGGTAACAGTGTAGCCTCCCGACTGCGCCCGCAGGCTGAAGGTTGAATGAAGAAGGATGAACGCCAGAACCCCGACCCGCCCGAGAGATGCCGATAGATTTTTCATACCACGATTTCCCTTCGCATTTCCCCGGAGTTTTTCCCCGGAGTTTTCCTTCGAGGAGTAAAACTGTTTTACGCCTAAAAAAAATTAGGTCAATGGTTATTTTAAGAAATCTGAAGTTTTAGACTGAAACCGTAAATGTAAATGGGGCAGTCCCAATTTTATTCCAACTTAAATTCATTTGGGCTTTGTTAATTGAGTTCGAGCGGATTCACGTCTGCTGCTACATTCTGGGCGGGGCGAAAGTGGCGATGTTTGGACTCGACGGAGTCTCGCCCCACCTTGTCTCTGGCGGCAACCTTTTCCGGTCGGGTCGGTTTGTGCCGGTCAATTGTTGCCCCCAGCTCCCGCCATTGGCATCGGCTGAAACTATTTTCACGGGTGAAGAAATGTTTTCCACAAACATTTTCAAGCTGACTTTACCCGACAAAATCATTTCCTAGGTTGGGCATCTGGTTTTCTTATCTTGAGAAGCGATTTCCTGAACCAGGATGCGACGGCTTTGGTTGTTCAAGCTACTGCCTTGTCTTGGGAACGGTTTGTATTGCCTTACGCTGAATTGCTTTTGTTCATGGCAGCGTTTTCTCCAACTGGGGCAAGCTCTCCTTGCCCGTGGAAATGGTGTTTTTGTTCGCGGAAAGGTCTTCTTTGGTGGTGGCTGACCTTGCTTGGTTTGTCTTTGAGTCTGCGTGATAGCTCAAATTGGCTGACTGGTTGCCGTTCGAGTGGAATTTGTTGGATTTGTCCCTTCCTCGCCCCCATTGCGGGCGAGGAAACCGACGCAATCCCCCTCATCCTCAATCCTTCTCCCCCACGGGGGCGAAGGAGGTGCTACTGGCTTGGCACAATTCTTGATAAGCAATTTCAAAGGCCGTTTGTTGTATGAGAACGGGTAAATGTTAGTAAGCTAAAACACAAACACGAAAGAATAAAGTTATGGTCATTAAACCGTCGGTCTCCTTCCTGAACAGCGATAGTGACGCGCAACTCGTCACGGACACGCAAGTTATCCTCCAATCCTTGGCGGATAACGTGGCGGTCTATGCCACGCCCAGCCCTACGCTGGCGGTGGTGCGGACTTCGTTGGACAAATACATCAATGCCATCGCGGCAGCGGCAGATGGCGGCATTGCGCTGACCGCGGCGAAAAAGGCCGCGCGCTCGGAACTGGTCGTGCTGCTCCGCAACCTCGCCAGCTATGTGCAGGTGGCGTGCAAGGATAGCATGGAAAATCTGCTGTTGAGCGGGTTTCCGGTGCAGAAGCCCAATCGTATTCCCATTGGCGTGCTGCCTGCGCCCACGGTCTTAAACCTGAATCTTGGGCCGCGCAGCGGCACGTTGGATGCCAAGGTGCTGGCGCTGGCGGGTGCGGCCATCTACAACTGGCGTTTAACAGCCACAGGCAATCCGGTGCCGGTCGCCACCGCACAGACGACGGCGGCAAGCACTTCGTTTGATAGCCTGACCCCGGGGGTGATCTACACGGTGGAAGCAAATGCGGTGGGTGCATCCGGCCCGAGCGATTGGAGCCAGCCAGTCAGCCAGATGGCGGTGTGAAGCCGCAACGGGGAGGGACGGCGGCTCGCCGTTCCTCCCTATAAAAAATTCAGACAAGGCCATTTTGCCCCGCTTTTTTTATTTTGGATTGACCGCCTGCCCGCTTCCAAAAACGTCGGCAATTTTTCATTCCGCAAAAAACTGGATTTTTTCCATCATCAAGACCATGCTGTTTACATGAAACTGATTCTCTCCACTCACAATGTGACCCTCACCAAGGCGATTGAAGACCACATCCTCGACCGGCTCGACAAACTGGAACATCTCGACCGCTGGACGATTGATGCCCGCGTGATTCTTGAGCGCGACAAAACCCGCGCGCCGGAAATGCAATTCAGTTGCTCCATGCGCATCACCATGCGCGGCCCCGACCTCTTCGCCGAAGACCGTGAGAGCGACCTTTACACGGCCATTGATCTCGTCACGAAAAAAATCGAGCAGCAGATCCGCAAGCGCCACGGTAAACGTAAAGTCGCCAAGCATAAGATCGCCACTCGCACCAAGCGCGCGCTGCAAGAGGCCGACGCGGAATGATTCTCCGCGCGAAAATAATTCTCCCCATCACCGCGCCGCCCATCGAGGACGGCGCGGTTTTGGTTGTGGGCAATAAGATCCGCGCCGTGCTGCCGTGGCAGGCAGTGGAACGGCATCCGTCGCTCCTGGGTCGCCATCAGATCACTGACTTGGGTGAAGTGATCCTCCTGCCCGGCCTCGTCAACGCCCATTGCCACCTCGACTACACGGGCATGGCCGGAGAAATTTCGCCGCCGAAAAATAATTTCACGGAGTGGATCGCGGCCATCACCGCGTTCAAGGCGAGCTGGGATTATTCCGACTACGCGCAGTCCTGGCTGCGCGGTGCGCACCAGCTTTTAAAAACCGGCACCACCACCGTGGCCGACATCGAGGCCGTGCCGGAACTGCTGACGGAAGTCTGGGACACGACGACGCTGCGCGTGTTTTCATTTCTGGAAATGACCGGCATCAAATCGCGCCGCCCGCCACGTGACATCCTGCGCGATGCCACCCGAACGATCGCCGCGCTGAAACATCCGCGCCATTCGGCGCACCTTTCGCCGCACGCGCCCTACTCTACCGTGCCCGAGTTGCTGAAACTTTCCGCCGCGGCCGCCCGCAAAAAAAACTGGCGCGTCAGCACGCACATCGCCGAGTCCGCCATGGAATTTGAAATGTTTCAATACGCCAGCGGTGCGATGCACGACTGGCTTGCGCGCAATGGCCGCGACAATGCTGACTGCGGGCGCGGCTCGCCCGTAGCCCACTACGCCCGCCAGAAAGCGCTCGGAGAAAATGTCCTCGCTATCCACGTCAATCACCTCGCTCGCGGCGATGCCGGGCTGCTCGCCAGAACCAAAACCCACGTCGTCCACTGCCCGCGCAGCCACGATTATTTCCGGCACACAGCCTTTGAACGCGAACGTCTAGCGAACGCGGGTGTGAACCTTTGCCTCGGCACCGACAGCCTCGCCACCACGCGCAAGGATGGAAAACAAAAGCCGCAGTTGGATATGTTCGCCGAAATGCAGATGCTGGCGGCGAACGACAAAAGTGTTTCACCGTCAGAAATCTTGCAGATGGCCACGGTCAACGGCGCGCGCGCCCTGGGTCTGGCTGGAAAAATCGGCGAGCTGGCCAAAGGCAGCTTTGCCGACCTCATCGCCCTGCCCTGCCCCGCCAAGTTGAAGGACATCCACGCCGCCGTGATTCAACACCGCGGCAAAGTCAGCGCCAGCATGATCGAAGGTCGCTGGGCGATTCCGCCCGTGACCTAATTGGCCGGTGGGTGGGCTAAGTCGCGGTGCGACTTAACTTGACCGCGCTGCAGTCACTTTGCGGCGCGAAAAATTTTCGGCTCGCGAACGATTCCATCGCCTGACACTCCGCTCGGCGACGGGTTTGGCCGCCGCGCAGCCAAACCCACCCAAACCGAGCCCCGCCCCATGTATCTCCGCCAAAATTTGACACCCCGCTTTCCATCTGCATCCATCTGTGTTTATCTGTGGTTGTAAAATGAATACGTTCGAGGCCGAACTCCAACAACGACTCGCCGGACTGCGCGAACAACATTTGTTCCGCGAATTGCGCCGCGTAGATTCGGCGCAAGGCCCGCACATCCAGATCGACGGTAAAACACTTCTCAATTTTTCCTCCAACGATTATCTCGGTCTGGCGAATCATCCGGCGCAGAAAGAAGCGGCTATCAAAGCCGTGGAAAAATACGGCGCAGGCGCGGGCGCATCGCGTTTGATCTGCGGTTCACTCGCGCCGTTTAATGAATTGGAAGAAACGCTCGCCCACTTCAAAAAAGCCGAAGCCGCGCTAACTTTTTCCACTGGCTTTGCGGCGGCTATCGGAGCCATCACCGCGCTGTGCGGCAAGGACGACATCATCATCCTCGACAAGCTCGTCCACGCCAGCATCGTGGACGCGGCGAAACTGAGCGGCGCAAAACTTCGCATCTTTGGCCACAACGATCTGGAAGATCTGGAAGACAAATTGAAGTGGGCAACCACCACTGCTCGACACGCATCACCTGTCACCCGCCACGTTGTAGTCATCACTGAATCCGTCTTCAGCATGGATGGCGACTGCGCACCACTCCGCGAAATCGTCTCGCTCAAAGATAAATATGGCGCGTGGCTGATGGTGGATGAGGCGCACGCCAGCGGCATCATCGGCCAAAACGGACGCGGCCTCGCGGACGAACTGGGGGTGAGCAATCATATTGAAATCCAGATGGGCACGCTCGGCAAGGCGCTGGGCGCAAGCGGCGGCTACATCTGCGGCAGCCGCGCGCTGGTTGATTTTCTGGTGAACCGCGCGCGTAGTTTTATTTTCAGCACCGCGCCCGTCCCGGCAGCGGCGGCGGCGGCGACAGCGGGAATTCAAATCGTGCAATCGGCGGAAGGTGAAAATCTCCGCAGCGCCCTGCACCGACGCATCGCCGAGTTGAAATCCAAAATCGGCAATCCTGAACCAGCGATTTCCAGTGCTATCGTGCCGTTGATGATCGGTGATGAATCGGTTGCCGTCGCGGTAGCAGCGGAACTGCGCGCGCGAAACATTTTTGTCCCCGCCATCCGTTACCCGACCGTGGCGCGCGGCGCGGCGCGTCTGCGCGTGACGTTGACCGCCGCCCATACCGAAGCTGATGTGTTGGAACTGGTATCCGCGCTGACACGACTCAAAATTTTAAGTTAAGAATCCATAGCTTTTGCCATGCACCCGCTCGCCCAACTCGATCACGCCCACGTCTGGCATCCGTTCACGCAGATGCGCGACTGGCTAAAGCGCGAGCCGATCGTCATCACGTCCGGCAAGGGTGCGGTTCTGCGCGACATCCACGGCAAAAAATATCTGGATGCCAACGCCTCCATCTGGACAAACCTGCACGGACATCAGCATCCAAAAATCAATGCGTCCATTGCGCGACAGTTAAATAAAATCTCCCACAGCTCGGCGCTCGGCTTTGCGAACGAGCCAGCAAGTTTGCTGGCGGGGAAATTGGTCGGCGCGGCGAATTTTAAACCGAACATTAAAGATTCAAAACTGGAGAAAGTTTTTTTTAGCGACGACGGCTCCACTGCGCTCGAAGTCGCCTTGAAGCTGGCTTACCAATACACGCTCCGCACGCGCGGCCAGAAATCTAAACCACGCTTCCTATCACTTGATGGCGCCTATCATGGCGACACCATCGGGGCGACCTCTCTCGGTCACATTGATTTGTTTCACAAGGCTTATGGCGGAATGCTGTTTCCGACGGACAAGGTAATGTCGCCGTATTGCTACCGCTGCCCATTCAACAAGGCCAAGCCAGAGCGCACGGACGCAAGAACATCCCGGAAGTGCAGTTGGGAATGTGTCAGCCTCTTGGAAAAGAAGTTTTCCGCGCAAAAGAAAAAAGGAAATCCCTACGCCGCCTTTGTCTTCGAGCCACTAATGCAAGGCGCTGCCGGGATGATTCCGCAGCCAAGCGACTGGTTGAGCCAGGTGACGGAGATCGCACGCAGCCACGGGGCGCTGTTGATTGCGGATGAAGTGATGACGGGATTTGGGCGAACCAATTCAGCATTAAAAACTAAAAATTCAAAACCGGGATGGCTGTTTGCGGGTCAGGAAGAAAACGTGCAAACAGATTTTCTTTGCCTCGCCAAAGGTCTGACCGGCGGCTATCTGCCCATGGCGGCGACGTTGACAACGAAAAAAGTTTTCAACGCGTTCCTCGGCGAATACGCGGAGTTCAAAACATTTTTTCACGGCCACAGTTTTACCGGCAACCAACTTGGCGCGGCGGCGGCGCTGGCGAGCCTGGAGATTTTGCAGACGAAGGAATCCGTGCTTCAGCGCGCGCGACTGCAACAGTGGCTGCGTGAAGAATTGCAAACTCTCTGGGCGCTGCCAAACGTAGGAGACATCCGGCAAGTCGGGCTGGTCGCGGGAATTGAACTGGTGAAAAACTGGCGGACGCGTGAGCCGTTTGCGTTGCGCGAGCGTGCGGGCATCCGGGTATGCGAGGCGATGGCCAAGCGCGGTGTGCTGACGAGGCCTATCGGCAATGTCATTCCGCTGTTCCCGCCGTATTGCACCACGCGGACGCAGTTGCAGACGATGGTGAGGGCGTTGCGTGAGGCGGCGCAGGAAGTTTTCTAAACAGCCCTAGATTTTCACAAAAAAACGGCGCACAGAGTTCTGTGCGCCGTTTTGATTTCGAGGGAAAAATTATTTCTCGCCGAGCAGTTCTTTCAATTTCGGTTCCATGGCGCTTGCCCAGATTTTGTAGCCGGCTTCGTTGGGGTGCAGCGCGTCTGGCATGATGGTCTTGGCGATGGAGCCATCTTTTTCAATCAACTGTGAGCCGAAGTCCATGTAGAAAATATGCTGGCCGTCGTCGAGCTTGGCGAGGGCTTGATTGATTTCCAAGAGGCGACCACGTTGCGGGCTAAAGGCTTTGGCGCGCGGGAAAATTCCAAGGAGCAACACTTTCGTCTCCGGTTGGCGGACACGGATTTGTTCGACGATGGCGGTGACACCTTCGAGAATGTCAGAATCGGTGAAGGCATCCGCACCTTCTTTGTTCTTGTTGGAATTGTTCGTGCCGATCATGACGATGGCGACTTTAGCTTTGACGCCGTCGAGCTGGCCGTTTTGAAAACGCCAAAGAACGTGCTGGGTTCCATCGCCGCTCACGCCGAAGTTCAGCACGCGGCGGTTGCCGTAGTATTCCGCCCAAATTTTTTTGCCGCCGTTTTCCCAACCTTGCGTGATGGAGTCGCCAATGAATTCCAAATCGTATTCGCCGCTGGCTTCCTTGGCGCGTTGCAGCACTTGTGACTGGCGATTGGTGATGCCACCGGTGCGCGGCACAGGGACGATGGCGTGGTTGATGTGAATTTCTGGAACAACGACAGCGTTAGTGTCGGGAACGTTAGTTTGCGCGCGCGCCGGAATTTGAACCGCAGCGGCAATAATGAAGGCGAGGGCGAATGAATTTAATTTGGCAGGTGTCATGAACGTAAAGTGGCAAAGTGTTTTCCGTCGGTCAAACTCCGTTTTTGACAGGAATCATTTCTTCGGCGGATACGGGAAGAAACGTTTGAGGTCATTCAGCCGCTTTTCATACAAGTGCCATGAGAGCGAGGCCAGCCCGATCGTGATGGCGATGAAGAGCGGGATGCAACTCCACACGGAACCGTAAAACCACATCAGCCACTTGGGATACTTGAGCAAAGCTTGCGCGCCATCCACGAGCGGCTTGGCGAAGTTGTGGATGATGTAGATACCATAACTGATGCGTCCGATGTAACGCATCGGCGAACACTGCAAAAAGCTGCCGACCGGTCCGCGAATGCCGCCCGCCACGGTGAACACCAGCCAACCGAGCACGCAGTCCTCCGCGAGCCGTTCAAACGGTTTCAGCCAGACCGGCGAATCACAGGCGAACCACGCCGCCATGCCCGTGAGGCCGACGACGAGCAGCCATTGCAACGTTTCCCGGGGATTAGATTTTTCACGCACTAGCTTGGCGAGCAACGCGCCCATGCCGAGCGCGCTCAAACAACTTGGCATCAGGATGGCCGCTTGGATGCGGACGAAGTCGAGATGCGTCACGTTCGTGTAGAGCGCATACACCGGTGCCGCGACCATCAGCAGGCTAATTGCGGAAAACAAATAACGTGGCGGCACCAGGAAGATAAACACCGGCCAGAAAATGTAAAATTGTTCCTCCACCGCCAGCGACCAGAAATGACTCAACGCCCCATACCAGCCGTGCTGATAAAAAAGTATGTTTGAAAGGTAGCTGACGTGCCACGGCCAGGTCAGGCGGGCGCTTTCGGCGTCCAGTAGACACGCCACGCCAAACGCAACGTAGAACACCGGGAAAATCCGAAGGAAGCGACGAATGTAAAATTGCTTGAGCACCTCCGAACGCAAGGCGACCGAGTGATTATCGAGCAGAATTCCCGTTATCAGAAACCCGCTGATGACAAAAAAAGTTTCCACCCCGAATTCCGCGCCAGAGAAAGTTTTTCCGTCGAAGCCAAAATACCCACCCCAGTGGCTCCACGCCACCGCCGCCACGCATAACGCGCGCAAGCCGTCGAGCTGACGCATATAAGCCGCATTTTTTTCAGCCATGCGCGCAGAGGAAAACGGTTTTGAACAAGCAATGCAAACCAATTGAACCGGTCACGCGGTAGAATTTTTTGGCGGCTTCATGAAGAGTGTCAACGCCGCACCGCCGAGGAGGAACGCCCCAGCCACGGTAAAGGACGTTTGGTAACTGCCATTCGCAGCGGTCGTGAGCATCTGCTGCAAGCGGCTCAAGAAAAACCCGCCCACGCCCCACGCGGTGAACAGGATTCCGTAGTTCACCCCAAAATTTTTCAAACCCCAGAAATCCTTGGTGAGCGACGGAAACAGCGCAAGGTTGGCTCCGTAGTTGAAACCGATGAAGGTGGCGAGTAGAACAATCAGCAGCGGGGTGGTTTCTTTGCTCGCCGTCACGGGTATGGCGATAAACATAAGCGCAGCCTGGATCGCCAGCACAAGCATCAGCGTCCAGCGACGGCCGATTTTGTCAGAAAGTATTCCGGCGATGATGCGGCCACCGGCATTGCCAATCGCCATCACAGCCACGGCGATGAAGGCATTTACACCCATGCTTTTCTTAGCCATGCCGCTGACACTGCTGATGACCATCAAGCCTGCTCCCGCACCGATGAAATAAATCGGCCAAAGCAAATAAAACATCGGCGTTCGTAGCATTTGACTGGCGGTGGCACTAGCGGCAACAGCTTTCGCAGTTGAAGAATTTTGTGGCGCGGCCACGAAGCCGACAGGTGGATTCTTAAGCAATTGCGCGAGGCCAATGACGATGATCGTGAACGCCACGCCGAAAATAAGCATGGATTTTTGCAGGCCAAAGTGGCCAAGCAGGTATTGGGACAGCGGCGCGAGATAAATTGGGGCCAACCCAAATCCAGCGACCACAATCCCAGCGATAAGTCCTGTTTTCGCAGGCGGAAACCATTTTAACGCAGGCGGCGTGGTGGATGAGTAACCAAAGCCAATGCCAACGCCTACTAGCACGCCAAAGCCAATCAACCAGGTAGAATAGCTATTGGTCGTAGAAATCAAAACCATGCCCGCGCCAACGAGAACTCCGCCGATGGATGCCGTCACGCGTGGGCCAAACTTGTCCTGACAGCGCCCAGCGAGAATCATGGCGAAGGCAAACACTAGGCAGCAGAGTGCATAGGGATCATTGAGCTGGTCGCCCTTCCAGCCGAAATCTTTTTCGATAGCCGTCTTGAACATACTCCAAGTGTAGAGGATGCCGAGGGCGAGATTGATGCCGAGGCCGGAGAATGCGACGAGCCAGCCGTGATTTTTGGAAGGGATTTCCGTTGCCATGATTTTGGGTTGGCGGACGCTAACAAAAGTGCTGACAAACTGGCGAGCCTGATTTTGAAAAATTTGGTATTATGCCGCGTTGGAGGCAGCGAGACAGGCATTTCCTCAGACCGGTGACCGCAGCGCAACCGGCCCCAACCAACCACTTCCAACCCCGACCAGTGACGCGCCATTTCCAGCTGATTTACAGGGGTTTTTGTTTGGAATTGACCTTGTCGTTTTATGCGGTAGCCTCCTGTCACCGTTCGATGCATGAAGCGTTGGCGGTAATTTCTTTATGTCTGAAGGATACTGCGTCAAGTGCAAGGCCAAAAAGCCCATCGCCGATGGCGTTGAGGAAACCATGAAGAATGGCCGCAAAGCCATGAAGGGTAAATGCCCTACTTGCGGAACCGTAATGTTCAAAATCTTGGGCAAAGCCGTTGCCGCGCCCACACCAACCAATCCGCCGCCGACCGTCTGAATTTATATGTCGCAACAGCTCGCCTACGTCATCATCACTCCTTACTCGCTCCACAAATCCCGCACCGGCGGTATTTTGAGCCGACTCATCACCCGCACCGGACTTGATCTGGTTGACTTGCGGATGTTCGCGCCCAGCGCAGAACTCGTGCAGGAATACGCCGAGACCATCGTCTCCGCCCAAGACCCGCAAGATCGTAAGATTCAGGAACTCCTACGCGAATACGTCCTCCAAAATCTTTCGCCCGACCCCAAGACCGGCCTGCGCCGCCGCGTGATGATGTTGCTTTTTCGTGGCGACGAAGCCGTGCGCAAAGTCCGCTCCGTCGTCGGCAACCTGAGCCCTAACCGTCGCGGCGGCGAAACGATTCGCGACACTTACAGCGACCTGATCACCGAGGACAACGGCAACGTCCGTTATTTTGAACCGGCTGTGCTCGCCGCGCCCAACGTCGAAGAAGCCGAACGCAAATTGAAATTGTGGGCAAAATATTCCGATACCGACGGCGGCATCTTGGAAAAAGTCATTTCCTACTCCCCAAATGAAGCGGGCGAGCGCACGTTAGTCCTCATCAAACCAGACAACTTCCGCTTCCCGACCGGTCGCCCCGGCAACGTGATTGATTTCTTCTCGCGCACCGGTCTGTTCATCGTCGGCGCAAAAGTTCTCCGCATGAGCACCGCGCAGGCGATGGAATTCTACGGCCCCGTCCGCGAGTTCCTTCGCACCAAGCTCAAAGACGGCGTCAGCGCCAAGGCCAAGGAAATTCTCGAGAAAGAATTCGGCTTCAAGATCGCCGATGCCGACCAGAAAGCGCTCGGCGAGATCCTCGGCCCCATTCAAGGCGATTCTCAATTCGACAACATCGTCCGGTTCATGTCTGGCAAAGCGCCCAGCGACATTCCGGAAGCCGACTGGACCAAGCCCGGCAGCGAAAAATGTATCGCCCTCGTCTATGAAGGCGTCGGCGCAGTGAACAAAATCCGCGACGTCCTCGGGCCGACTGACCCGTCCAAGGCTCCCCCCGGATCTATCCGCCGCGAATTCGGCTCCACCATCATGGTCAACGCCGCCCACGCCAGCGATTCGCCGGATAACGCCAAGCGCGAATTCGGCATCGTCAAGCCGGGTGAAAACACCTTCAAACAGATTATCACCGAAACATTCGGGAAGGTTTAAAACGACTTAATTCTCCAAGCCCACGCCAAGTGCGTGGGCTTTTTGTTTGCCCCCGAGCCGCTTTGGAGAGAGCAAGCCGGATAGCAGCCGTGGCTTTTCGCCCGTTCACTTTCCCCCACAGGGGAGATGGCTAATAGTTGGCTGACACGAGTGAAGCTGTCAGCAAATTTGGGAAGTCAGGAGGCGGACGGCAAATAGCGCCGTTGTAAAGACTGGTTGCTGGCATCAAATCGCCATTGCCGGGCGAGGTTCTGGTTATCTACAATCCGGACGCACATGAAAAATTTCCGCATTGCTGCCCAGACATTCCTCTTCTGTCTGGCACTTCTTTTAAGTCGTCCGCTTACCGCCAAAGATTTCAACGTTCTAAATTTTGGTGCGAAGGGCGATGGCGTCACACTCGACACGGTGGCTATCCAGAGTGCAATTGACACTGCGGCGAAGTCGGGCACGGATTCACGTGTAGTGATTCCGCGCTGGCGGCATTTTCTTATCGGCACGCTGGTGTTGCGTGGCGGGGTTGATTTCCACCTCAACGGCGAACTGATTATCAGCACAAACCAGGCGGACTATTCCAGCGACGGCGTCATCACGGCCAGCAACGCGCCCAACATCAAAATCACCGGTAGCGGCAACATCAGCGGGCGTTCGCTGGAATTCATGACCAGCTACGACGCCGCGGATGAATGGTGGCTGTTCAAAGAATGGCGGCCAAAAATGTTTGTGCTGACGGGCTGCACGAATCTCGTCGTGCGCGACATTACCTTCGGCGACGCGCCGTTCTGGGGGCTGCATATGCTTGGTTGCGAAAACGTCCTCGTGGAAAACGTCACCATAAAAAACCGGCTCGACGTGCCGAACGATGACGGCATTGATCCCGACCATTGCCGCAACGTGGAAATCCGCAACTGTGACATCACGTGTGGCGACGACGCCATCGTCATCAAGTCCACGCGGCAGACAAACAACTTCGGGGACTGCGCACACATACGCGTCCACGACTGTAAAATTCTGACGCAGGATGCCGGCCTGAAGATTGGCACAGAGACTACGGGGAAAATTTATGACGTGTTGTTTGAGCGCTGCCAAATTATTTCCAGTAGTCGCGGCCTGGCCATCCAGTTGCGCGATGAGGGCGATGTTTCCGGCATCACTTTTCGCGATATTAAATTGGTTTCGCGCTACCACAGCGATCCATGGTGGGGGCGAGGCGAGGCCATCTCGTTCACGGCACACCAGCGCAATCCCGGCGGCAAGCTCGGCAAACTTCACGATATCACAGTAAAAAATATTTCTGGCAAAGCGGAAAACAGCGTGCGCATCCATGGCAGCGCTGCGAGCCACATCGAAAATGTGAAATTGGAAAATGTCACCATCGCGTTCGCACGCTGGACGAAATACCCTGGCGCGGTTTATGACAACCGCCCGACGAAAGTTCTCCCACCCATCGAGCCACACGCGATGGATGCATTCAGCCTGCGCTATGTTGACAACATTGCCCTCACGAATTGCGCGGTGACGTGGGCCACCAACAGCCCGGCATATTTTCAAAACGCGGTACAAGTAGAGGACGTAACCGGTTTCAAAATCCACGGCTTCAAGGGCAACACGTCGAAGCATCTCATTCTGGAAAAATGAATCAGGTCATCTGCAGAGTCGCCCTCCCCGGCTTTTATCGCGACCCGTCCACCATCTGTGCGGAGGATGCAAATTTTAATTAACGTCCAGCCAACGGCTAAAAATTTTCGATGATCGATTCCGGCAAACTGCAGTTGCTCTCGCAGCCTAAAATTTTAGGGCTGCTGCTCGGCCTTGTGACGTTGTGCGTATTCTGGCCGGCCAAGGATTTTGATTTTCTCGGCTACGATGACCCCGGCTATTTTTCCGAGAACCCACACATCCTTGGCGGTGTAACGGCGGCGAGCGTCGCGTGGGCTTTCACCAGCGGCGACGCAGCCAACTGGCATCCGTTCACCTGGCTCTCGCTGATGCTCGACGCGGAAATTTTCGGCCACGGCCCGGCGGGACCGCACCTCACCAATTTGCTGCTCCACGCCGCGAACGCCGTGCTGCTGCTCAGCCTACTGCTTCGCCTTACGGGTGCGCGGTGGCGCAGCCTGCTGGTCGCGGCGTTGTTTGCGCTGCATCCGCTTCACGTCGAATCGGTGGCGTGGATTTCCGAGCGCAAGGATGTCTTGAGCCTGTTCTTTGAGTTGCTCGCGTTGCTGGCTTATGTGCGCTGGGCCCAACGTGGCGCGTGCGGCAACAGTAAATTTGGCATTGGCATCACGCACCACGCATCGCCTTACAATTTTCCCGCGCTCATTTTTTTCACACTCGCGCTGATGAGCAAGCCGATGGCGGTCACAATGCCCTTTCTACTGCTGCTGCTCGACTTTTGGCCGCTCAACCGAATTCCAAATTCAGATTTTAGAATTACATTATTAAAGTCGTTGATCGTTGAAAAAATTCCGTTCTTTGCGCTCTCCGCATTGGCGTGCGTCATCACCTTTATCGTTCAAAAAAACGGCGGCACCGTGGCCACGCTGGACGCATTTCCACTGGGAGTGCGGATGGAAAACGCTTTGGTTTCCTACGCTCGTTATCTGGAGAAAATGTTCTGGCCAACGTCATTGGCCAATCCCTATCCACATCCGGGCCATTGGCCGGTGCTGCTGGTGCTCGGTTCAATCACTATGATCGCAGTCGTTTGCGCGGTGGCGATTCACTGGCGTGTGAGTCGTCGGTATTTTTTCACTGGGTGGTTTTGGTTTCTGGGGACGTTGGTTCCCGTCATCGGCTTGGTGCAGGTTGGCAATCAGGCGATGGCTGACCGATATTCGTATCTGCCGCTGATCGGAATATTCATCGCGCTGGTCTGGCTGGCGGCGGAACTGGCGGCGAAACAGCGACTGCCCCAAGCGTTTGTTAACGGCTGTGTATTGTTGCTGCTCACTGGGCTGGCCATGCAGACGCGCGCTCAGTTAAAATTCTGGCCCAACGACGGCACGCTTTTTGGTCACGCCATTGCGGTCACGGAAAAAAATTTCACCGCCGAAATCAACCTCGGCGCGTGGCTTTCGAAAAACGGCGCGGCAGATCAAGCCTTGATCTGCTACTCCCGCGCGTTGCAAATCAAACCGACGGACGCGGTCGCGTCGTATAACGTCGGCAACATTTTTTTGAGGATGGGTGACACGGAAGAGGCTGAGCGGCGATACCGCGCCGCATTAAAAGAGCGACCAGATTATCCCGAAGCCTTGAGCAACCTCGGCCTCACGCTGGCCCGTCAGAAAAAATACGACGAAGCTGCAACGAATTTGCTAGCCGCACTCAAAGCCAAGCCAGATTTTGCCGATGCCCTCAACAATCTCGGAACCGTCCGCTACTATCAGGGTCAGCATGAGGAGTCGGCGCGTTGCTTTGGCCGTGCTTTGGAATTGTCGCCGGATAATTTGATATACCTCGTCAACACCGGGGATGCGCTTGCCCGCATCGGTCAGAAAGCATTGGCGGCGGGGTGTTACGCCCACGCGCTGCAACTCCAGCCTGACAACCAAAAAATCCACGCCAAACTTGACGCCTTGGCGGCGGCAACCGCGCCCGCTTCAAAATAATTTCTGCTGGCTTGGCCAACAAAAAAGCGGTGGCTGGAAAGGCCACCGCTTTAGTTTTATTCAATTCTATCAGCCTGCCGGAATCGGCGCAGGTGTGCCTAGACCACCGGGAAGTTTCGGCGGCGCGGGCTTGGGCGGAGTTTCCGGCAACGGTGTGCCGGCGGGTGCACCCATCATCGGCTTGAGATCCACGGGCGGTTTCGGCGGCGGCGTGAACGTGCCGGTGCGGACGATGTCCGCGACCTGCGCGCCGTCAAGGGTTTCATATTCTAGCAAGCCGTTGGCGATTAATTCCAGCTTGTCACGATTTTCTTCGATGAGTTTTTTGGCGGTCTGGTAGCCGTCGTCCACGAGGCGCTTCACTTCAGCATCAATGGCCTTGGCAGTTTCTTCGCTGTATTCCTTGGAGCGCTTCATGTCGCGTCCGAGAAAAACATATTCTTCGCTGTCGCCGTAAAGCACGTTGCCAAGTTTATCACTCATGCCCCAGTGCATGATCATGGCCTTGGCCATCTGCGTGGCCATCTGAATATCTCCGGAAGCGCCGGACGAAATATCTTCGGTGATAATTTCCTCGGCGATGCGTCCGCCCATCGCTACGGCGAGGTCGTCCACCAATTGTTTCTTGCGCTGGCTCAAGATGTCCTGCTTCGGCAGCATCATGGTCACGCCCAGCGCGCGGCCACGCGGAATAATCGTGACCTTGTGCAGCGGATGCGTGTGCGTGAGGAGAACATTCACGAGCGCGTGACCGGCTTCGTGCCAGGCAGTGCCACGCTTTTCTTCGTCGGTCATCGCCATGCTGCGGCGTTCGCGACCCCAGCGAACTTTATCGCGTGCTTCTTCGAGTTCGAATTGATCCACGGATTTTTTATTCGTGCGCGCAGCGAGCAGCGCGGCTTCGTTCAAAAGATTTGCCAGTTCCGCGCCCGAGTAGCCGGGCGTGCCACGTGCAATGACGGATAAATCCACATTGGGCGCGAGCTTAACATTCTTAGCGTGAACTTTCAAAATTGCCTCACGTCCGCGCACGTCAGGAAGGTTCACGGTGACCTGACGATCAAAACGTCCGGGGCGCAACAGCGCGGGATCCAGCACATCGGGACGGTTTGTCGCCGCGATAATGATAATACCTTCCTGTGTATCAAAGCCGTCCATCTCTACCAGCAACGCGTTCAGCGTCTGCTCGCGCTCGTCGTTGCCGCCGCCGAGGCCGTGACCGCGACTGCGTCCGACGGCGTCAATTTCATCAATGAAAATAAGGCACGGCGTGGACTTGCGCGCTTGCTCAAACATATCGCGCACGCGGCTCGCGCCGACGCCGACGAACATTTCCACGAAGTCCGAACCGCTGATGCTGAAGAAGGCCGCATCAGCTTCGCCCGCGATGGCTTTCGCCAAGAGCGTTTTGCCCGTGCCGGGCGGTCCGATCATCAGAACGCCTTTCGGAATGCGTCCGCCGAGGCGTTGAAATTTTTTAGGGTCTTTCAAGAACTCAACGAGTTCAGAAACCTCTTCCATCGCTTCTTCCACGCCGGCGACATCTTTGAATGTGGTTTTGTTGCGATCCTTCGCGAGGATGCGCGCCTTGCTCTTACCGAAACTCAAAGCGCCCTTCCCCGCCGCCTTAATCTGGCGGATGAAGAAAAACCAGAATAGCACGCCGAGAATCAAGAACGGCAAAAGTCCAACGAGCACGCTTTGCAACACGACGTTCGGCGAGCTGACCTTAATTCTTTCCGACCGCGTGAGGTTGTTGACCATTTCGGAAGTAAGCCACGCGTTGTGAACAACAAACGAGGCGACATTCGTGGTGATGGCACCGGTCTTGTCGAGGCGGTAGTAGTCGCCGCTGATTTCTGTGAGCGGCAACGTCTGTTGGTTCAGCGCAATCGTTGCGGTCACGACCTGATTGGACTCGAACATCGAGAGAAAGGCCGATTGTTGGATGGTCGTGACATCCTTCTTTCCTGAGCTGAGGCTATCCCGCGCCATAACCAACGCGACCGTGGCCAAAATGATGCCGGCCCATGCCAGAATCGTGAAGGTTGGAATTTTGGAACCATCACCTGACGGCTTCTTGTCCTCTTTCTTTGGATTGGAATTATCTTCAGACATTTTGAATCGCGCCACAATAACACGGTTTGAAGTTTACGGCAATGCGTGAATTGGCAAACGGGAGCGTGTCTGTGACTCAGAACAGCCACGCTCCGGAGGCTACTCACGCCGCGCGCAGCTTCATCATCAAATCCTTGCTCTCCACCGCGTCGCTGACTTGCACACAGATTTCCGCCACCACGCCGTCGCATGGCGCGTAGATGGTCGTCTGCATTTTCATCGCTTCGAGGACGAACAGTTTGTCACCTTTCGCCACCTTCGCCCCGACGGTCACCGACAACGACGTGACCAAGCCGGGAATCGGCGCGCCCACTTCCGTGGCTTTGGCCGGATCGGCTTTCACGCGCGACTTGACCGTGGGCTTGGCCGACTTGTCCACGATGGAAAGCTGGCGGGTCATGCCGTTCAATTCGAAATTCACCGCGCGTTTACCTTCAGCGTCCACCGCGCCGACGTTGACGAGGCGGATGAACAACGTTTTTCCGGACTCGATCTCGATGGCAATTTCCTGCCCGGGCTTCATCCCGTAGAAAAATGCGGGCGTCGGCAGCACAGACAAATCGCCGTGGTCGCGCTCCACTTTCGCGAACGCTGCGAATACTTCGGGATACATGACCTGGCTGAAGACATCGTCATCCGTCGCCTCGCGCTTGAGCTTAGGCGAAAGTTCTTCCGCAATCTTTTTGAAATTGAGCGGTTTCAATTCCGCGCCCGGACGGCCTTTGATCGGCTTGCGATTGCCAAGCACAACGGCCTGCAATTTCTTCGGCCAGCCGCCCATCGGTTGACCAAGACCGCCGCTCAACATATCGATCACCGATTCCGGGAACGACACGCTACCCGGCTCCAGATTCACCACGTCGGCGGGCTTGATGCCGCGCGTGATGAGGAACATCGTCATGTCGCCGACAACTTTGCTGCTCGGCGTGACTTTGACGATGTCGCCAAAAAGTTGATTCACTTCCGCGTAGGTGCGGGCGATTTCCGGCCAGCGATGCGCCAGCCCCATCGCGGCGGCTTGCTCCTTGAGATTCGTGAACTGTCCGCCCGGCATCTCGTGCAAATAAACTTCTGCGCTGCCAGCTTTCGGCGAGGTGTCGAACGGCGCGTAAAATGTGCGGACATGTTCCCAGTAATCGGCAAACTCGTTCAACGCATCCAAGTCCAGTCCGGTGTCGCGCTTGGTGAATTGCAGGGCGGCCACGATGGAATTCAAATTCGGCTGACTGGTCGAACCGCTCATCGAGGCGATGGCCAGGTCGGCGATATCCACGCCCGCTTCAGCAGCGGATAGAATGGACGCAGCAGAAATTCCGCTCGTGTCGTGCGTGTGGAAGTGAATTGGAATTCCAATTTCTTCCTTGAGCGCTTTGACGAGCGCACTCGCGGCAGCGGGCTTGCACAGACCGGCCATGTCTTTGATTGCGAGGATGTGCGCGCCCATCTTCTCCAGTTCCTTCGCGAGCTTGACGTAATACTTGAGCGAGTATTTGTCGCGGGCCGGGTCAAGGATGTTGCCGGTGTAGCAGATCGCGCCTTCGCAAACGGCGTGCGTCTCGTTCACTGCTTCCATCGCGACCTTGAGGTTCGGGAGATAATTCAGCGAGTCGAACACGCGAAAAATATCCATGCCCGCCTCAGCGGAATGTTTCACGAAACCGGCGACGGCGTTGTCGGGATAATTGGAATAGCCAACCGCATTCGAGCCGCGGAAGAGCATCTGAAAACAGATGTTCGGAATCCGCTCGCGCAAGACGCGGAGGCGACGCCACGGGTCTTCGTGCAGGAAACGCATCGCGGTGTCGAACGTCGCGCCGCCCCACATCTCCATCGAATAAAGATTCGGCGTGCGGCGCGCAACGGCGGCCGCCACGGCGATCATGTCGTAGCTGCGCATGCGCGTGGCAAAAAGCGATTGATGCGCATCGCGGAACGTCGTGTCGGTGACGAGCAACTGCTTTTGCTTGAGCGTCCACTCGGCAAATTTCTTCGGGCCGAGTTCGAGCAGCAAGTCGCGCGTTCCCTTCGGCGGGGTCTGTTTGTGGTCGTAAGCCGGGACGCGCGCGGGCGTGAGCATTTCCTTCGGAACAAAATTTTTCGCGTTGGGATTGCCATTCACCGTCACGTCGCCGATGAAAGAGAGCATCTTCGTCGCGCGGTCACGCTTGGCTTTGAATTTGAACAGCTCGGGCGTGGTGTCAATCAACGTCGTCGAGGCCTGGCCGCTGCTGAAGATGGGATTGTGGATGACGTTTTCGAGGAACGGAATGTTCGTCTTCACGCCGCGAATACGGAACTCGCGCAGCGCGCGGTCCATGCGCTGCAATGCCGCCTCAAACGTCGGCGCGCTGGCGGTGAGCTTCACCAGCAACGAATCATAGAACGGCGTGACAACCGAACCTGCATAACCCATGCCGCCATCGAGACGAATTCCAAAACCACCCGCTGAGCGATAGGTGAGAATGCGGCCGTAGTCGGGTTGAAATTTATTTTCCGGATCTTCCGTGGTGATGCGCGCTTGAACCGCGTAACCGCTGCGACGAATCAAATCCTGCGCCGGAATGCCGACTTCCGCGCCGTGCATCGGATGTCCATCGGCGATTAGAATCTGCGAGCGCACAAGGTCAATGCCCGTGATGACTTCCGTGACCGTGTGTTCGACCTGAATGCGCGGGTTCATCTCGATGAAGAACCATTCCTTCGAGTCTTGGTCGTAAAGAAATTCCACCGTGCCCGCGTTGTTGTATTTGATTTCTTTGCAGAGTTTCACCGCCGCGTCGCACAATTCTTTCCGCACCTGCTCATCAAGTTCCACGCTGGGCGCAATCTCGATGACCTTCTGATGACGACGCTGCACCGAGCAATCGCGTTCGTGCAAATGAACCACATTGCCGTGCTTGTCGCCAAGAATCTGCACCTCGATATGTTTCGCGCGCGGAATGTAGCGCTCCAAGAAAACCGCCGGATTGCCGAACGCCCTGCCCGCTTCGCCTTGCGCCTCATCTAACAAATCCGCGAGATCGCCGGGCTTCGTGACGACGCGCATGCCGCGACCGCCGCCGCCGAACGCCGCCTTGATGATGAGCGGAAAACCGATTTCTTTCGCCGTCTTCAACGCTTCGCCGCGATCCGTGATGGCGTCTTCCGTTCCCGGCAAGACCGGCACGCCAACTTTTTGCGCGAGCGCGCGGGCGGCAGTTTTGTCGCCCATGTTCTGCAACAGTTCAACGCGCGGGCCGACGAAAATGATTCCCGCCTCTTCACAAGCCTTGGCGAAGTGCGCGTTCTCGGACAGAAATCCGTAGCCGGGATGAATCATGTCCACGCCCTTTTCCTTGGCGAGCGCGATGATGCTGGGGATGTCGAGATAAGCGCCGACCGGCCCCTTGCCTTCGCCGACGACGTAAGCCTCATCCGCTTTGAAGCGATGGATGGCAAGGCGGTCTTCCTGTGCGTAGATGGCGACGGTGCGGAAACCGAGTTCTGTGGCGGCGCGAAAAACGCGGATGGCGATTTCGCTGCGGTTGGCGACGAGTAATTTGCGTTGGCGGTGCGGTGCGGTGTTGGAAATCATATTCGCAGCGCAGATGAAACCCAAAAACGCGCGCCCAATCAATGCGGGAAATAAAAAAACGCGTCCTCCCCGCTCGTAACGCAGCGCTGTGGTATATGTTTATCTCACTTCAAGGGTCAGCACGCCCCGCCCGCTGAAATCCGCTGACATAATTTCGCGGACAGAAACCAATGACGGAGACTCACCCGTGGACGTCCCGGCTTGCGAAGCAAAAGCTCCAGAGGACTGGAGCACTCCAAGACGCGAAGCGTTGCCGGTCATCCTCAGGCCGCGCGAAGCGTCTTGGACTGTGGCAGCCCTCTGCCGCTTTCTAGGGCGACCACTGGCAATCATCGCCAAGCTCAAAACAAGCGATCTGCCTCGCCCGATTCCATCGCTCCATTGCGCCAATCTGTCGCAATTTTAACCGTCTTGGCGACGGATTTAAGTAATTCTGCCACGGACTTACCTAATTCCGTCTCGGACTTAGGTAAAGAAGTCGCGGAATTAACCGAGTTCGTCACAGACACGGTCGTCTTTGTCACGAACACGGTCGTCTTTGTCACGAACACGGTCGTCTTTGTCACGAACACGGTCGTGTCCGAGGCGGACTTAACCGTGTTTTTGATGGAATTACTCGATTTCAATGCAAAATTAACCGATTTACAGAGGGAGTCAGACGAGGCAATTCCGGTGTTAGGCTTTCATTTTGAAGAATTTGGGTAAAAAACTACCCCCAAACCTCAAACCGCTGCCCAAGTAGGCCAGTCTCCCGCCCGTGCGCGTCCCGGTTTGCGAGGCAAAAGCTCCAGAGGACTGGAGCACTCCAAGACGCGAAGCGTGGTTGAGCGTCCTCGGGCCGCGCGAAGCGTCTTGGAGTGCGGCAGCCCTCTGCCGCTTTCCAGGGCGACTACTGGTAATAATACCAACCTCAAAACAAGCGCGCGCCCTACCCACTGAAATCCGCTGCCATAATTTCGTGGACAGAAACTGTCGGCGGAAATAGAGTCCGATCGGGAAAGAGGATGGGCTGAATAAATAGCAGCTCATAAATTTTAGCCCCATTCGCAAGCCATGAATATTTCAGACATCCATTTCCATGATACGCAAATTCTCCGAGTGATTGAAGACACTGCGAAAGACACACTGACGATGCATGTTAATTATCCCGTAGATTGGGAACATAACATATTCGAGCACCGCAAACTCGTTTTTTCTGACGCATACAATTATCAAGTCGACGAGATGCCATTTTCCGGTGTTCCGACGATTCTAGACGTGGATATCCTTGAAACGAACGACCCATTGACGCGAAATCATCCCGACACAAATCGGTGGACTCGCCTCCGGCTCCAAACGAATGCTGGATTTCGAGACGTGAGTTGTGTCTCAGTCATACTAACTTCAGATGATGATGCGGCCTAGTTGAGGATAGGCTGACCATCCAACTAATTTGAAAAAGAAAAAACGGCGAACTGTTTCCAGTTCGCCGTTTTGAATTTCTAATGGAAAATTAAATTCCCTTTGCCGTGATGTAGTTCACGAGGTCAACCACGCGGTTGCTGTAACCCCATTCGTTGTCATACCAGCTCACAACTTTAAAGAAGCGTTTTTCGCCCTTCAAGTTGTTCTGCAAGGTCGCGAGGCTGTCGTAGATGGAGCTGCGGTTGTCGTGGATGAAGTCGGTGGAGACGAGTTCTTCGTCAGTCACGCCGAGGATGCCCTTGAGATAGGTCTTAGAGGCATTCTTCAACGCGGCGTCAATCTCTTCGATGCTCGTGTCCTTCGTGGTGCGGATGGTGAGATCCACCACAGAGACGTCAGCGGTCGGCACGCGGAAGGCCATGCCGGTGAGCTTGCCTTTGGTGACGGGCAACACTTCGCCGACGGCTTTCGCCGCGCCGGTGGTGCTGGGAATGATGTTGATGCTCGCCGCGCGGCCGCCGCGCCAGTCTTTCTTGGACGGGCCGTCCACGGTTTTCTGCGTGGCC
>CAINDH010000025.1 GCA_903847285.1 uncultured Verrucomicrobia subdivision 3 bacterium
GGAAGTGATGACCTCTGGTTTGCGCGGTCGTGGCGGCGCTGGTTTCTCCTGTGGTTTGAAGTGGAGTTTCGTGGATCGCAAAAGCGGTAAGCCGATTTACCTGATTTGCAACGCGGACGAATCCGAGCCCGGCACGTTCAAGGATCGGCAGATCATCCACAAGGATCCGCATCAGCTGATCGAGGGCATGATTATTTCCTGCTTCGCGAATGACGTGAAGCTCGCTTACATCTACATCCGCGGAGAAATGGCGGAAGGTGCGAAAATTTTGAACCGCGCGTTGAAAGAAGCTCGCGCGAAGAATTTCCTCGGCAAAAACATTCTTGGTTCCGGTTACGATTTGGAGATGCACGTGCATCGCGGCGCGGGTGCTTACATCTGCGGCGAAGAAACCGGCCTCATCGAATCGCTCGAAGGCAAGCGTCCGTATCCGCGCATCAAGCCGCCATATTTTCCGGCGATTCTCGGCCTCTGGATGTGCCCGACCATCGTCAACAACGTCGAGACGCTCTGCAACGTGAAGCACATCGTCGCCATGGGCGGCGCGGCGTTCGCGAAACTCGGCACGCCGAACAACACCGGCACGCGCATCGTCAGCTTGAGCGGACACGTCAAAAAACCCGGCTATTACGAGATTGAAACCGGCAAGGCGACGATTGGCGAACTCATCAACGACCCGAAGTTTGGCGGTGGCTTACGCGATGGTCGGAAGTTGAAAGCCGTCATTCCCGGCGGCTCGTCCGCGAAAGTTTTCAAGGCCGGCGAAAAATTTAAGCTCAAGAAGAAGGACGCCGAAGGCAAAGAGATTCTGGTCGAGACCGATATGCTCGATCTGCCCTACGATTTTGATTCGCTCGCCGCCGCCGGTTCGATGAGCGGTTCCAGCGCGATCATCGTGATGGACGATTCCGCCGATATCGTCGAGGCGCTCGCAAATCTTTCCGAATTTTACGCGCACGAAAGCTGCGGCCAATGCACGCCGTGCCGCGAAGGTTCGCTGTGGATGAGCAAGACGCTGCATCGCCTCACGCACGGCGAAGGCCGCGCGAGTGACGCCGATTATCTCGTGAAGATCGCCGACAACATTCCCGGCGGCCGCACGATTTGCGCCTTCGGCGAAGCGTGCTCGTGGCCAGTGCAAAGTTTCGTGGCGAAATTCAAAGACGAATTTGTCGCCAAAGGTGCCGCCGATGAAGCGCGCCGCGCGAAAGAAATTTCAGTGCCTGCTGAACAAAAACATTTGGCCGAAGCGCATCACTGATTAAAATAATTTTGTGAGCACTATCGCCCAGAGAATTTGCATTGATGTATTGAGCCTGCCGCGCAAGTCGCGTGCGGAAATCGCGCATCGTTTGCTCGTGAGTCTGGATGAAGAGGTCACCACTCCGGCGCTGGAAGCTGAGTGGAAGACGACCGCGCAACGGCGTCTGGCCAATGTGAAGTCAGGCAAGACGACCTGCCGCGACGCGAAGGACGCCATCCGCGACGCGCGGAAAAAATTAGGCAAATGCGCGTAACTTTGGAACATGAGGCCGAGCAAGAAATGCTTGCGGCAGCTGAATATTACAACGAACAACAAAATGGACTTGGTGCAGATTTTTTGGATGAAGTGGACGACGCGACCGACGCCATCGGACGCGCGCCGCTGCGTCACGGCTTTTATGGCCGGCCGATTCGGAGCATTGCGCTCAAGCGCTTTCCTTACCGGCTTTTGTTCGCTGTCGAAACTGACCGGGTGGTTGTCGTTGCCGTCATGCACCTGCATCGCCGTCCCGGTTACTGGAAACATCGGTTAAGTTAAAATGTCAACCGCCGCCACAACTGAAACGAAGCCCGCGCCGTCCGCGATCGAGAAGATCAAGGTCAAGGTGGACGGGCGCGAAATCGAAGTGCCGCGCCTGATCGCGGACTGGTCGGGCAAGCTCACGCCCACGACGATGATTCA
>CAINDH010000026.1 GCA_903847285.1 uncultured Verrucomicrobia subdivision 3 bacterium
CGCGCCTTGTCCTCGAATGAGGTGGCACAGCTTTATCAATTTGAAGCGCCGGTCGGTCCGACGCTCATAGCGCCATCCATCACCCAGCAGCCGACGAACATCACTGTGACCGTGAACAACACCGCCGTCTTCAACGTCGCGGCCACCGGCACGCAGCCGTTGAGTTACCAGTGGAGCCTCAACGGCACGAACATTCTTGGCGCGACGAACACCACGCTGACGCTCAACAACGTCTCGCCGGCACTTGCCGGAAATTATTCCGTGCTCGTCTCCAACTTCGTTGGCACGGTAACGAGTTCCAATGCCGTGCTGAATGTGTATGTCCCGCCCACACCGCCGACCATCCTTTCGCAGACGCCCAGCCAGGTCGTGATGCTTGGCAGCGCGGCGACGTTCACGGTGAACGCGGGCGGCACCGCGCCGTTGCGTTATTTCTGGTTTAAGAACAACGTGCTGATTCCCGGCGCAACAAATTTCTTCTACACGATTCCCAGTGCGCAGTTCGCGGACTCCGGCAAGAAATTTTCCTGCCTCGTCACCAACGCTTACGGCACCGCGTCCAGCACTAACTCATCGCTCAAGGTCATCAACACCATTTACAACGACCTATGCAGCGGCGCGGTCGTCATCACCAACTCCAGCTACACCAATCTGCAATCCACGGCCAACGCCAGTTCCTACGGCGATCCGATGCCGGACTGCGTGGATGGTTTCGGCAACGGCGTGTGGTATTCGTTCACTGCGCCCGTTAGCGGCATGCTGGACGTGGATACTTACGGCAGTGACTTCGATACTGGACTGGCGATTTACGCCGGAAGCTGTGGTTCGCTGACCCAGGTGGATTGCAATGACGACACCGACGGGTTCACCTCCGAGCTGCTAATCCCGACAACGGCCGGCGTGACCTATTATTTCCTCGTTGGCGGCTACAGCGCGCATGTAGGCAATCTGGTGTTCCACTTGCATCATTTCACGCCACCCGCGTTTGACGTGCAGCCGACGAACATCGCCGTTATCGTCAGCAGCAACGGCCAGTTCAGCGCCACCATCTCCGGGACCCAGCCCATCAGCCAGCAATGGTATTTCAACAACGCGCCGTTAGCCGATGGCGGACGCATCAGCGGCGTTACGAATACGACATTGAACATCGCCGGTGTGATCACGAACGACGGCGGAAATTATTATCTCGTCGCGTCGAACTGGGTGGGCGTGACGACAAGTTCCGTGGCTGTGTTGACGCCAATTATTTTGCCGCCGTTCTTCCTCGTCCAGCCGTCGAGTCAGTCGGTTCTCACCGGTTCGAACGTGACATTCTCCACCGTCGTGGACGGCACCGCGCCTTACGCTTACCAGTGGTATCGCAATGGCAGTCCGCTGGCCGACAACGCGAACATCACCGGCTCAACCACGTTGAGCTTGAGCATTTCCAATCTGACCACGGCGAATGCTGGCAACTACACGCTGCTGGTCACGAACGTCGCAGGCGCGACGAACAGCCTCGTAGCAGTGTTGACCGTGCTGGTTCCGCCTAGCATCGCGCTTAATCCGATTAGCCGTTCAGTGCCGCCTGGTTTGCCAACAGTTTTCAACGGCGCCGCGACCGGCATTCTCGCGCCGGCCTATCAATGGCAGTTGAACGGCACGAACATTCCCGGTGCCACGTTTGCTAATTACACCAACCTCGCCGTCAGTGTGGCTGATCCCGGATTCTATACGTTTACCGCAAGCAACTCCGTCGGCATTGCCACCAGTGCCGCCGCGCAACTCACTTTCGGCCCCGTTGCGGCTTGGGGCAAAAATGCTAGCAACGAATGTCTGACGCCGCCAAACTTGAGCAACGTCGTCAATGTCGCCGGCAATCTCGGCGCGAGCTTTGGGTTGCGTGCGGATGGCAGCGTAGTGGCGTGGGGCGGCGGCGCGGGAACCAATGTTCCTTTGAACGCCACGAATGCCGTGGCGATCTTCGGATCGGGCAACACGGCGGCAGCGGTTCTCCGTGCCGATGGCTCGGTGGTCGGCTGGAATATTTCTGGGATGCCGGTCTTGACCAACGTCGTTTCACTCTCGGTGAGCAACACTTCCGGCACAGCCGTGCGCGCAAATGGCACGTTGGTGGGTTGGGGCTTCACGCCTTATAGCAGCTTCCTGACAAATCTGAATCACGTCACGGCCGTCTCAATTGGTTATCCACACGGATTGGCGTTGCGCGATGACGGCACGGTTGTGGCGTGGGGTTCGGGCGCCGGCACAAATGTTCCGGCCAGCCTTGCAAACGTCACGGCCATCGCGGCCGGAAATTTCTTCAGCCTCGCCTTGCAGTCCAGCGGCAAGGTGGTGGCTTGGGGCGCCAGCACGTTCACGAATCTGCCCGTGGGTGCGACGAACATCACGGCGATCTCCGTCAACAACGCTTCCACTGGACAAGTTTTGTGTCAGGCGTTGCGCGCGGATGGGCGCGTGTTTGCGTGGGGCAGCACCGGCAACGGCGAGACAAATCCGCCGGCGGCTTTGCAATCGCTGACCACCTCTGCCATCGCTGCCGGAACTTTCCACGGCCTTGCCCTTGTGAACGACGGCTCGCCGCAGATCATTCAGCCGCCTATAGGCCTCACGGTTTATTCGGGACGCGATGTGACGTTGCGCGGCGTCGCTGCCGGTGCTACGCCGTTGAGTTATCAATGGCTGTTCAACGGCACGAACATTGATGGCGCAACCAATGCGAACCTATCGCTGGCGAATCTCCAAGTTGCCAATACGGGCGGCTACCAATTGTTTGTCAGTAATTATCTCGGCACAGCCATCAGCATTCCGGCCGCGTTGAACGTCATCGTCAGCCCGCTCACGATTGTCGGACAAAACACAGCCACGCTGACGAATTTGTATCAAGCCGGTAAGTTCACCGTCAGCGGATTCACTGTTAATGGCAGTGGGCCGTTGCGCTATCAATGGTTCTTCTCACGGACGAACAACGGCTACACGCCGATTGTCGGCGCGACGAATGACACGCTTGTGAAAGACCCGGCGTTCGCGTTCGACACCGGAAATTATTACGTCTCTGTTAGTAACCTGGTCGGAGGTCTTACCAGTGCGCCGGTGAATGTGCGTGTGTTGTTCGCGCGCGGCTTTGGCTACACCGGCATGACCAATCCGCCTGTGAATGTGACCAACGCCGTTGCACTCGCTACGGGCGGAACCTCGGGTAGTTCTGCTGGGCACTACGTCGTGCTCGGCGCAGATGGGAAAGTCACATCGTGGGCGAATTATTTGCAGACGAGCGGGAGTTTTGGCGAAACCAATTTGTCGGCGTGGAGCAATTCCATCGTGACCGCCATCGCGGCTAGCGCGTCCCACACACTCGCGCTGAAGTCTGACGGCACGGTAGCCGTGTTTGGTGGCGGCGCCACGAATATTCCGGCCGGATTGAACGGCGTTACGGCAATCGCTTGCGGCAGTTCGCATGATCTCGCCTTAAAGTCTGATGGAACAGTAGTCGGCTGGTTGACTCCTAACGCCATCAACTACGGTCAGGCCACGAATACAGTAGCGGCAACCAACATTGTTGCCATCGCCGCTGGCCAGTATCACAGCTTGGGTCTGCGCGCCGATGGCACGGTGATCGGTTGGGGCAATTCTGATGGCACGACTACCATTCCCACCACGACCGTCAACGCCAGCATCGCTATCGCTGCTGGTAACGGATTTAGCGTGGCGCTGCGGACGAATGGAACAGTGGTGCAATGGGGTAGAGGCATCGCGAGTTATCCTGTCCCCCCCAACTTAAGCAACGTCGTATCTATTTCCGCTTCTGGCCAGCATGTTAGCGCGTTGAAGAACGACGGCACCGTGGTCAGTTGGGGCTTTGAATACCTCGGTCTTGCCGCGAGCAATCTACCGCCTGATTTGACGAATGTTGTCGGCCTCGCCAGCGGTGGCGAACATGATATCGCACTCTTTGGCACTCGCGCCCCAGCCTTTACGGTGCAACCGTGGAATCGCGCGGTAACACTTAGTCCAACCTTCGTGAGCAGCTTCGCGCTGGTCGGCAAGGTAGCGGGCGTGCAGCCGATGAGTTATCAATGGCGTTTGAACGGCACGAATTATCCAGGCGAGACGAATGACACCTTCGTCTGGCGCGATTCGCAACATCCGGCGGGAACGTATCAACTCGTTGCGAGCAACAGCTACGGCGTTACCGTCAGTAAGCCCGCCAAGGTCAGCATCGTCATCCCGCTCGCCGTCGCGCTCGATACGACGACCCTCAACTGGCTCACCAGCGGCAGCGCGCCGTGGTATGGTCAGACCAACTACGTGCATCCTGTTCTGGCATTGGTCAATTCATCAGCCGCGCGCAGCGGCGGCATCGGCGGGGTGCAGGAATCCATCTTGCAGACCACTCTCATCACGAATTTCCCCGGCAGCATTTCGTTCTGGTGGAAGATTTCCTCCGAACAATTCTTTGACACGCTGGAGTTCCGCATCAATGGAACCGTGCAGGCGAGTATCAGTGGCGAAGTGGACTGGACGTTCGCCAGCTTCCCGGTGAACGCCGGCACGAACGTCCTCATGTGGCGCTACTCGAAGGACAGTTCGTTCGACTCCGGCCTCGATGCGGCGTTCGTGGATCAATTCGTGTTTGCCTCCGCCCCCGTCATTAATGTGCAGCCGGTCAGTGTGATCGCGAACGCGGGCCAAACTGTTTCCTTGCGGGTGGTGGCCGCGGGCATTCCCGCGCCAAGTTATCAATGGATGCAGAATGGAAATCCTGTTGGCGGCAACAGTTCTTTGTTGACCTTGAACAACGTCGCCCGTGCGCAGGTCGGAACCTATTCCGTCATCGTCACCAACCTTGGTGGCATGGCCATCAGCAGCAATGCCGCCGTTGTGGTCAAGGTTCCCCAACTACTCGGCACGCCCGTGCTGTTGCCGGATGGCTCACTGCAACTCACTTCTACCGATATGAATGGCGGAACGATTCAGCCGTCCGACCTTGCCAACTTCGAGGCGCAGGCCAGCACCGATCTGGTGAATTGGACCATACTCCCCGGTGGCTTGAGTCTCACGAACGGGATGTTGCAGTTGAACGACGCCGTGCGCACGAACTTCACCTCGCGCTACTATCGCATCGTGGAACACTGAAGAATTCTGGAAACGAAAAGCCCCGCCAGATCTGACGGGGCTTTGTGATATAAACCGATGATTCAACGGCGTCCGAGACGTTGCAACAATTTGCCGTGGATGCCGCCGAAGCCGCCGTTGCTGAAAACCACGATCACATCGCCTCCCTGCGCGAGCTTTGTGATGTGATCCACGATTGCATCCGCGTCTGGCAGATATGCCGTTGGCTTACCCGTCGCCCCGATATCTTGCATCAGTTTTTCCGGATTCAAGCGTTCTTCGGGTGCGAGCAATTCCAGCCGCGCCACTTGGGAAACGATCACGCCATCTGCATCCACAAATGAATCGGCGAGTTCTTTTTGAAAATGATTGCGGCGCGTTGTGTTAGTGCGCGGCTCGAAGATGGCCCAGATCTTGTCCTTCGCGTATTTGATGCGCAACGCGCGGAGCGTCTCGCGAATGGCTGTCGGATGATGGCCAAAGTCGTCGATCACCGTCACGCCACCGGCAATGCCTTTGACTTCCATGCGACGCTTGATGCCCTTGAAGGTATCGAATGCCGACTGGATCTGTTTGTTGGAAAGCCCGCAATGTTTAGCTGCGCCGATGACCGCGAGCGCATTGCGAACATTGAGTTCACCCACGAGGTTCAAATGAAACTTAAAGCTGGGGATCTCAAACGTTGTTGCCGTCGGACCGAAGTTTAGGTTGAAACCCTGCACGGCATTGTCCGCGCCGAGGCCGAAACGTTTCACGGGGCAATGCGTCACCTTGAGCAATTCCGTGAGATTCGCATCGTCGCCATTGGCCAGCAGCAGACCGTTGCGCGGCACGATGCGTATGAAGTGAGAGAAGGTTTTCTTCACCGCCGCCAGATTTTCAAAGATGTCCGCGTGGTCGTATTCAAGGTTGTTGATGATGGCGACTTCCGGCTGGTAATGGATGAACTTGCTGCGCTTGTCAAAGAAAGCCGTGTCGTATTCGTCGCCCTCGATGATGAACCATTCACTGTCGGTGAACCGCGCGCCCTGCGAGAAATTATTCGGGATACCGCCGATGAGGTAGCTCGGGTTGTAACCGTTTTGCTCAAACACCCAAGTGAGTAGGGAGGTCGTCGTGGTCTTGCCATGCGTGCCGCTGACAACGAGAGAGCGTTTGCCTCGGATGAAAAACTCCGCCAGCAGCGCCGCAAGCGAACAGTAGCGTAGTTTGTGATCGAGACAGTATTCCGCTTCGGGATTGCCACGTGAAATGGCGTTGCCGATGACGACGAGGTCGGGCTTGTGCGCCAGATTCTTTTCGTCGTAGCCGTTCATCACGGTAATTTTTTTGGCCGCGAGGAATGACGCCATCGGTTCATAGACATTCATGTCGGAGCCGGTGACTTGAAAACCTTTGTCGAGCATGGCGGCGGCGGCGGAAGCCATCGCGGTGCCGCCGATGCCGGTAAAGTGGACGGATTTGATCGCGGTTGAAAACATGGTTGCGCATTAAAACAACGAAGCCGCTCAGACGCAAAGTTTTCTTAATACCTTTATGATCTGACGGATTAAATCGAGCTCCCGCCTAACGGGTTCATAATTCATATATAAACTATCCCGAGAAATCGTGGTTTTGATTCAACCAGTTTGTTGTTATTTTTGCCCGATGCCGCCCCGTCTAAAGCTTGTCTTCCATGCTGCCACTCTGGCTATGTTATGGCCGTGGCTGACGGCGGTCGCGGTTGAGAAAAAAACCGATTTCAATTTTCAGATCCGACCTTTGCTCTCCGACCGTTGTTTCACCTGTCACGGGCCGGATTCACATGCGCGGAAAAAAGAACTCCGGCTCGACACGAAAGATGGGCTGTTTAAAAAGCTTGAAGATGGTGCTTTTGTCGTTAAGTCGGGTGACACAAACCAGAGTGAGCTAATTCGTCGCATCTTCGCCACCGATGACGACCAGATGCCACCTGAGAAGTCCAAGCTCGTGCTGAGGGACGCGGAAAAACTATTGCTGCGGCGCTGGGTCGAGCAAGGTGCGGAATACAAACCGCTCTGGTCATTCATTCCGGTTGAAAAAATCCAGGTGCCGGAACCGGCCCGAAAATCCTGGGCGAAAAATCCGATTGATGAATTCGTCTTCGCCAAGCTGGATGCAGAAAAGTTGTCTCCTTCGCCTGAGGCTGAGCCCGCAACGTTGCTACGTCGGCTGTCGCTGGATCTGACCGGCCTGCCGCCTAGCATGGAGGATGTAGATTTGTTCATCGCGGACAAATCGCCGGATGTCTACTCCCGTTTCGTTGAGAAGTTTCTAGCGGCGCCCGCCTACGGCGAACGCATGGCGCTGGACTGGCTTGATCTTGCGCGCTACGCCGACACCTATGGCTATCAGCAGGACATTGAGCGGGATGTTTCGCCGTGGCGCGACTGGGTGATTCAGTCGTTCAACGAAAATCAGCCCTACAATGAATTTCTCCGCTGGCAGCTCGCGGGTGATCTGCTGCCAAACGCGACGCACGAACAAAAGCTGGCCACTGCTTTTAACCGCCTGCACCGCCAGACGAACGAAGGCGGCAGTATTGACGAGGAGTTCCGCGCCGAATACGCCGCCGACCGCGTGAACACGTTCGGCACCGCGATGCTCGGCCTCACTGTCGGCTGCGCGCGCTGCCACGATCACAAGTTTGACCCGTTTACGCAGAAAGATTATTACCAGCTCTTCGCGTTCTTTAACAACATTGACGACGCGGGTATGTATTCGCACTTCACGCGCGCCACGCCCACACCGACGCTGCCTTTGCCGACACCGGAACAGCAAAAGCAACTCGCCTCCCTGCAACAAAAAATTACCGAATTAGAGGTGAAGCTTGGAAAAATTTCGGGCACGTCATCGAATGAATTCTTCCGGTGGCTCAAAACAGCGGACATGAAAACGCCCGCGCCCATCGCGCATTTCAAGTTCGATGAAGTGGTCAACCACGCCACGCCGGACAGTTGCTCGACGAATTTTGCCAAAGTAGATGATGCGTTGTCGCAGGTAGCCGGTCATGACGGTGGCGCGCTTAAGTTCAATGGGGACAACGAACTCGTCTGCAAAAGCGTCCGTGAATTTCGCCGGCCGGATGAATTTTCGATCAGCATTTGGTTGAAACCCGAGGAAATTCAGGACCGCGCCATCATTTTACACCAGTCAAAAGCACGGGAGGATGCCGGCAGCCGTGGCTTTGAATTGTCGCTCGATCATGGCAAACCATTATTCGGTCTCTTTCATTTCTGGCCTGGCAACTCCGTCGTTGTTTGCGCAAAAAATGTTTTGCCGACAAATGAGTGGTCGCAACTCGTGGTGACCTACGATGGCTCAAGCCGTGCCGCCGGCCTGAAAATTTTTCTGAACGGCATTAAACTGGAGACGGAAGTAGTCCGCGATTCGCTCACCAAGGATATTACTTATCGCAGTGAGTGGGGCGATTTGGAATCTGGCCGGATGCATTTGGCGCTGGGCGCGCGCTTTCGCGACAGCGGTTTCAAGAACGGTGCCATCGATGACCTGCAGGTTTATGCGGCGGCGCTTACGACGGCGGAAGTTCAAATGCTGCGCGGTGATAAATCACAACTTACCAAAGAGGATTTGCTCGTCCGCCAAGATCCGATATTTCTTGCTGCGCTGGCTGACTTAAAAAAACTCCGCCAGCAGCAAAATGATTTACAGAACGGCATCCGAGAAATCATGACGATGCGGGAATTACCCGAACGACGCGTCACTCACCTACTCAAGCGTGGTGCTTACGATGCGCCCGGCGAGGTCGTGCAGCCGGAAGTGCCGTCGGCTTTGCCGCAATTGCCGGCCGATGCGCCGCGCAACCGTCTCGGATTGGCGAACTGGCTCGTGGATAAAAAAAATCCCCTCGCAGCGCGCGTGGCGGTGAATCGCATCTGGAAATTGCACTTTGGTCGCGGCATCGTGGCGACGCCGGATGATTTCGGCAGCCAGGGGAAATTGCCGTCGCATCCCGAATTGCTGGAATGGTTGTCGGGCTGGTTCATGGACAATAGCTGGGACGTAAAAGCATTGCACCGACTCATCGTCACTTCGGCGACGTATCAGCAGTCGTCGCGCGCAACGAAGGAATTGCTGGAGCGCGATCCGGAAAATCGTTTGCTCGCGCGTGGACCGAAGACACGTTTGCTGGCCGAGGAAATCCGCGATGGCGCGCTCGCCGCCAGTGGCTTGCTGGTGACGAACATCGGCGGGCCGAGCGTGAAGGTGTATCAGCCGGAGGGTCTGTGGGAGCAATCCGGCACGGGCGCAAAGTTTACGCAGGACCACGGCACGAATCTTTACCGCCGCAGCCTCTACACGTTCTGGAAACGCACGTCACCGCCGCCGAACATGCTGACTTTCGACGCCGTGACGCGCGAAGTTTGCACTGCCAAACGCGAGACCACCGCCACGCCGCTGCAGGCGCTCGTTTTGCTGAATGACCCGCAATTCATCGAAGCCGCGCGCGTGCTGGGTGAAAAATTGCTGAAGGGTTTTCCGAATGACGTGAGCGCCCGCGCGCAAGTGGCGTTCAAGAAATTGATCGGCCGCGCGCCGGATGAAGAGGAGCTAAAAATACTCGCCCAAATTTTTACCGAGCAAAAAGATTTATTTGCGAAGGATGAAGCCGCTGCGAAGAAGCTGCTCGCAACGGGCGAATCCAAGTTTGACGAAAAACTGCCGCCCGCCGATTTCGCGGCAACAACGCTGATGGTGAATGCCATCATGAACTTTGACGAATTTATCGTGGAGCGATGAACATGAATAACCACATTTGCACCGGCCCATTGCCTGCTGCGGGACTTTCGCGGCGCACATTCTTGAATCGCTTCGGCCTCGGTCTCGGCGGTATGGCGCTGGCGAACATGATGTCGCCGCCGAATATGCTCGCGGCGCTGGCGAATGGTGGCGCGGACAAAGGCATCATCAACGGGCAATTTCATTTTCCGCCGAAGGCCAAGCGCGTGATTTATCTGTTCATGGCGGGGGGGGCGTCGCAGATGGAGACGTTCGATTACAAGCCGTTGCTCAACCAGCGCAATGGCGAGCAGTTACCTGACTCAGTGCGGCAGGGCCAGCGGCTCACGGGGATGTCGGGCAATCAATCGTCGCTGCCGCTTGCGGGTTCGCAGTTCGGCTTCAAGCAATACGGCAAGAACGGCACGTGGGTCTGCGACTTGCTGCCGCACACGGCGAAAGTCGTGGACGACTTGTGCATCGTGCGCTCGATGTTCACCGAGGCGATCAACCACGATCCGGCAATCACGTTTTTTCAGACCGGCTCGCAGCTTTCGGGTCGGCCCAGCATCGGCTCGTGGATCCATTACGGCCTCGGCAGCGATAACGAAAATCTGCCGTCGTTCGTCGTGCTCATCACCCCGGGCAAGGTGGACCAACCGCTTTACGCGCGTTTGTGGGGCAGTGGCTTTTTACCGTCGCAACATCAAGGCGTGCAATTCCGCAGCGGTAAGGAACCGGTTTTGTATTTGAATAATCCCGATGGCGTTTCGCCTCAGAGCCGCCGTGCGCTGTTGGATCGCATCAATGAATTAAATTCCCACGCCGCAGAAAAATTGGGCGACAACGAAGTGGACGCGCGCATCGCGCAATACGAGATGTCCTATCGCATGCAAACGAGCGTGCCGGACGTGATGGACATGAGCAACGAGATGCCCGAGACGTTTGATCTCTATGGTCCGGATTCGCGCAAGCCGGGGACGTTTGCGGCGAATTGCCTGCAAGCTCGTCGCCTTGCGGAGAAGGGTGTGAAATTTATTCAGCTCTATCATCAAGGCTGGGATCAGCACGGCGATTTACCGTCAAAAATTAAAATCCAATGTCGCGAGACCGATCAAGCGAGCGCGGCGCTCATCATGGATTTGAAACAGCGCGGGATGCTCGATGACACGCTCGTCGTGTGGGGTGGCGAGTTCGGTCGCACGGCGTATTCGCAGGGCAAGCTCACGAAGGATAACTACGGGCGCGATCATCATCCGCGCTGCTTCAGTCTGTGGATGGCGGGCGGCGGCGTGAAGCCTGGCTACGTCCACGGCGAGACGGATGACTTCGGCTACAACATCACGAAGGACGGCGTTCACGTGCATGATTTTCAGGCTACGATGCTGCGCTTGATGGGCGTGGATCACGAGCGGTTGACGTATCTGTTCCAAGGCCGCCGCTTCCGGTTGACGGATGTGCACGGGCAAGTTGTGCAGGCGTTGCTGGCGTGACATAAGCGGGCCTCACCCCCCATCCCGTCATTCTCCCCCGTGGGGAGATGGTGACCAAAGTCTGGTTGAGGGGGGACGCGCCACGTTGAATTGAGCGTGATCTTTTTCCACCGAATCATCTCTCGTCATAACCCACACTTGAGTCGTCTCGTTCCAGCGCTTAACTTCACGCCGCATGAGCAACACGTTGAAGGAACAAGTCGCCCACACGAACGCCTGGATCAAAAAACTCCGCGAGGAAATCGCCCACGTCATCGTCGGCCAGGAACAACTGGTCGAACGCCTCCTCGTCGGTCTGCTCGCTAATGGCCACGTGCTGCTCGAAGGCGTGCCCGGACTCGCCAAAACACTTTCCGTCCGCACGCTCGCTACCGCCGTGCAGGCCAAGTTCAATCGCATCCAATTCACGCCCGACCTGTTGCCTGCCGACATTCTCGGCACGCTGATTTACAATCCGCAGGATTCCAAATACCACGTCACGCGCGGGCCGATCTTCGCCAACTTCGTTCTCGCCGATGAAATCAACCGCGCGCCGGCCAAGGTGCAGAGCGCGCTGCTCGAAGCCATGCAGGAGCGGCAGGTCACGCTCGGCGGCGAGACGATGAAACTGCCGTCGCCCTTCCTCGTGCTCGCCACGGAAAATCCGATTGATCAGGAAGGCACGTATCCGCTACCCGAAGCGCAGGTGGATCGCTTCATGTTCAAGGTGATTTTGGATTACCCGAACGAAGCCGATGAACGAAAAATTCTCGACCGCATGGCGTTCACCAGTCCGGAGCAGCCGGTGAAACCCGTCGTCTCGCTCGATGAAATTCTCTCGACGCGCAAGCTCGTGGACCAGATCCACGTGGACGACAAGATCCGCGATTACATCGTGAAAATTGTTTTCGCCACGCGCAAGCCGCAGGATTTCAAATTGGACGTGAAACATTTCATCCAGTTCGGCGCCTCGCCGCGCGCGACCATTAATCTGACGCTCGCCGCCAAGGCGTGGGCGCTGCTGCAAGGCCGCGATTATGTGATTCCCGAGGACGTGAAAAGCATCGGCCCCGACGTGCTGCGCCACCGCATCATCCTGACCTACGAAGCCGAGGCGCA
>CAINDH010000027.1 GCA_903847285.1 uncultured Verrucomicrobia subdivision 3 bacterium
CACGCCGACCCAGATGCCGCCATCAATGCTTTGGAACCAAGCGTTCACGCGGTCGCCGGGCAGATGGCGGTCGCTCGGCAGATTATCCGGCGGCGCGGTAAGCCGCTGGAAATTTCCATTGGCTTCAATGTGAAACAGCCCATTGCCGTAGTGGTTGAACCACAGCCCGCCATCCGCATCCTCGTGCACACCCATCGCCCGGCCAGACGCCGCGCCGAGCAGTCCGCGCCATTCGGGAATTTCGGATGTCCATGCGCGGCCCTCCATTTTCCGCAGCCGGTCGCCGTCCAATACCCACAACGCGCCGGAGCGGAGCGGGAACAATTCGCGCGGCGTGATGTCAGACTGTCCGTTCGTCGGCGTCATCGCGATGAACTGTTTTCCGTCCCAGCGTGCGATTTCATTTTCCGCGCCCGCCCAAATTTTTCCCTGTGTGTCGGCGGCGAGCGTGTAAATCCGGCTGCCCGAAAGCCCGCCGTCATCGGCGAGCATCTGGAATTCGCCGTTGAAGAACTGCAAAATGTGCCAGTCGCGCGTCAGGAACCACAGCCGTCCCGCGCTATCCGCGCACTGGTAAATGGGCTGCGAACCGACGGGCGGCTCCACGATTTTACCCTCCATATTCGTCGCGGAAATTTCCCGCGTGAACACCTGGCCGAACTGCGTCACGAACATCACGCGGTTCGGCGTCGCCACCGCCAGCGTGGTGTGCACATCGAACGCCGGGCGGTCCGCCAGCTCGTTGCGGAACTCGCCGCTGCGATACGACGTCAGTCCGCCGCGAAAGGTGTTGATCCAGAGCGTGCCATTCGCATCGAGAAAAAGCCCCTGCACCCGCGCCTGGCCCAGCTCCGGCGTGTTGACCGGATCGAACGTCACAAACCGCGCGCCATCGAAACGCGAGAGGCCGTTGTAAGTGCCCACCCACAAATAGCCGTCCGGCGTCTGCGCGATGGAGGTGACCGTGCTACTGGGCAGGCTGTTATTTTCCGTGACCCACTTGTCCACGAGGTAATCCGCCGGCGCAGCTAAGTTTTTGGGGGCGAAAAAAAACAGCAGCGCGACCAACAGCACGGCGATGGCGGCATGACGCAGTCGCAAAGAAAATTTTCGGCAGCGCATTTCCGTGAAGCATAACGCGGTAAAAAATCCGCGCCACTGGAAAACCGGGGGCCCGGAAACTGAACCGCCAACAAACCAAAGCTGCAGATTGTTAATACGGTTAACGCTTCCTGAACGGATAAAGCAACTGTCCCATCAAGGAGCGCGGATGGACGGCTTTTTCCGGAGCTGAAAGTCCCACGGTTTCCGGCCGCGCATTCTCTGGCATATAAAAAGTCCCGAATGCCAAATCGAGACAGGAAAACATGGCGGCGAAATTTTTGTCCATCGCCGCCGGGTTATCGGAATGATGCCAGCGGTGAAATACCGGGCTGACAAAAATGTAGCGCAAAGGCCCAAAGGTCCAGCGCAGGTTGGAATGGATGAAAAAATTGTAAAAGCCGATGATCAAACCGGCCGCGGCCAGCACCTGCGGATTAAAACCAGCCATCGAGCAAACCAGGAACAACAGGGTTTCGCCAGCGGATTCAATCAGGTTTTCCGCCGGATGAAAGCGCACGGCGGAAATCCAATTTACTTCTTCCGAGCTATGGTGAACCGAGTGAAATTTCCAAACCGGCCGCAGGTGAAAAATCCGGTGCCGGAGATAAATCAGGCAGTCTCGGACAAACAGTAACGCTAGCAACTGGATCGCGAACCATGATGGCGGAAGGTTTGGATTTTGGGGCGCGCTCGAAATCTGCAAGGCCAGGAAACCAAAAATCACTGAAAGAATGAAATAGATGAACGGCGGATAAAACATCCCAAGCAACGCGTATTGCAGGTCCAGCAGCGTGGCACGCAGGGACTTCTGGTCAGGACCAAACGCAAAAACTCTTTCCATCACGGAAAAAAGGATCACGCCAACCGCAAGGGCTATGAGGCCCTGGGTCAACGAGTCAGCGCACTGGTGTAGCATGGTCGTCAGCTGATGCAAGATTGCGTGAAAAATAAGCCACTCATACGTCCTCGTCACTTGAAAAGCTTCGCAGCTTTTTATCGTCTCCCGCCTGGCGTTTGGCCATACTTGCCGCCGTATGCATCAAATCATCCAGAACTTGAACGAGTGGTATTCCCACGCGCTACAATCCGGCGGTTATCCGCTCGTCGCACTGATGATGGCGGTGGAAAGCTCGCTCTTCCCGTTGCCCAGCGAGATTGTCATCCCGCCCGCCGCCCACCTTGCGCACACGGGTCAGATTCCACTCACGCTGTGGGGCATCGTGCTCGCGGGAACCATCGGCTCATGGTTCGGAGCAACGGTGATGTATTGGGGCTCACGCCTCGCCGGGCGACCGCTGGTGCTGAAGTTTGGAAAATATTTTTTTATCTCCGCTGAAAAAATCGAAGGCGCAGAACGCTGGGCGGCGCATTACGGTGCGATGGGTATTTTTGTTTCGCGCCTGCTGCCCGTCGTGCGACATCTCATCGGCATTCCCGCTGGCATCGTGCGGATGAACTACTGGATTTTTTCCCTCTATACTCTGCTCGGCTCGGCCATCTGGTGCGCGGTGTTGTGCTGGCTTGGCGTGAAGATGGGACAGGACGAATCCTTGATGAAGGGCGAATACCATCGCCTCACCATTTGGCTTGCGGGGGCAATGGTCGCGCTGGGCGGGCTATATTATTTCTTCGTGCACCGGCACATGGTGAAGAAGTCAGCAGCCGGAAGTCAGAAGTCATAATAAAATTTTCCGCCGTGCGCGATTTTTAGATTCTGCGCCCAGCTGCGGAATCTGCGGTTGAAATTCCTTTGCGCCATTCCGCCTTTGCGTGAAACTTCGCGCGTGCCTGTTTCCGAAGCCATCCGCAAAAAGTTGAGCGCCGTGCCGCACAAGCCCGGCGTGTATCTACACAAGGACCGCTTCGGCACCGTCATCTACGTTGGTAAGGCGCTCGATTTGCGTAAGCGGGTCAGCCAATATTTTCAATCCTCGCGGCGCATGGGCTGGGATTTAAAATTTAACGCGCTCGTCGAAGCGATTTGTGATTTCGACATCCACGTCGTCCGCAGCGAACCGGAAGCGTTGCTGCTTGAAAGCAAGCTCATCAAAGAATTCAAGCCGCGCTTCAACATCAGCCTACGCGACGACAAGCGTTACCTGATGCTCAAGGTGAACCTCAATGACCCGATTCCGAACCTGGTTTTCACGCGGCTGAAGAAGGACGACGGTGCGCGTTACTTCGGCCCATTCGTGAATTCGCTCGCGCTCCGCAACACCGTGGCGCTGGCCCGGAAGCAGTTCCACCTGCGCGGCTGCCGTGTTTTCACGCCGGGTGAGGCGGACTATAAACATTGCCTTTACGCACATCTGAAAAATTGCACCGCGCCGTGCGTGGGCAATGTCACGCGCGAGCAATACTTGGAGCAGGTGAACGCCGCGTGCAATTTCCTCGAAGGCCAGGCGCGTGAGATGCAGCCGCAACTCGAAGCCGAGATGAAAAAAGCCGCTGCCGCGCAAGACTTCGAGAAGGCGGCCGAATTGCGCGATCTCATTCGCGATTTGCAGGACACCTGGAAGCGCACGGAAAAGTTTGCGCGAGTGCCTTACACGTTGCCGCTGGCAATTCACCCGGAAAAAGATTTGGTAGAGCTGGCGAAAATACTCGGCCTAGACGCGCCGCCGCTGCGAATTGAAGGCTTTGACATTTCTAACATCAGCGGCACGTTCGTCGTCGCGTCGTGCGTGAGTTTCAAGAACGGCCGACCTGACCGCGCCAATTATCGGCGGCTTAAAATCAAAGGCGTGGTTGGGCAGGACGACTTTGCGAGCATGGCCGAAGCGGTGCGCCGCCGTTACTCCCGCTTAAAGCGCGAAGCGAAGGACATGCCCGACTTAATTTTGATTGATGGCGGCAAAGGCCAGCTCAGCATGGCTTGCGCGGAGCTGGCAAAGCTAGGTTTGGAAAAAATCCCCGTTATCGGCTTAGCGAAGGAATTTGAGGAAATTTATTTACCAGAGAAAAGTTTGCCGTTGCGACTCGGATTGGATCATCCGGCGGTGAAATTACTCCAGCGCATCCGCGACGAATGTCACCGCGTGGCGAATTCCTTCAACGCCCAACTCCGCCTCAAGAAAATTTCCGAGAGCGTGCTGGACGACTTTCCCGGCATCGGCGATCGACGCAAAGCGGCGTTGCTCAAAAAATTCGGCTCGGTGTCGCGGCTCAAGCTCGCCACGGTGGAACAGATTGCGGAAGTCTCCGGCTTCGGCGGCAAGGCGGCAGAGGAATTGAAAAAATTTCTCGAAGCCCGCACTGCCAACGTTCAAGCCGAAGCCCGAAACGACTGAATGCTGGCGACAAAATCATCGGGCACGCCGAAGTCAAAACGCTGCGCGCCGGTCATTTCCAGCGCGAGGTAGCCGTGGCGCTGGCGCTGGATTTCCTGGGCGCGGGTGAGTTGGAATTCGCCGTTATCGCGGGTGTTGTCGCGGATCATTTCGCCAAGGATGTCGTAGATGCTGGGCGCGAGCAGGTGCATACCGAACCAGCCCAGCCACGTTTCGGCGGGCAAACCATCCACGTGCAACTTCTCCTGCGCAACCGCCACGGCGGGTTTCTCGATGATGAGCGAAATATCAATCAACCGCTGATTTTCTGCGCGGCGTTTGCCCGCGATGGTTCCATAGCCTTTCAATTCGCCTGCCGAAATGCGGTTCACGGCGGAAACACTTTTGCCGCCGGAAACTTTGGCCATATCCGCCAGCTCGCGGTAAGGAGAAACCGGCGAGCCCCGAAACAAATGATCACCCAGACCGAGCAACACCATTTCGCCACCGGCAAAATCTTTCGTCTGATACACCGCGTGGCCGTAGCCTTCCTGCTGGTGTTGCACGGCGAAGGTGACGCGCTCGGCGAATTTCCGCATCTGCTCCGCCTCGCGCAGCAGCGCGGGATATTTTTCCAGCCGCTTTAGATAATTGGCATCCGGGCCACGCAGATAATTTTTCACCGTGGCATCCTCGCCGGGCTGGACGATGATGCAGATCTCCTCGATGCCCGCCGCGTCGAGTTCGAGCAGGTGATAATGAAACAGCGCCCGCGCGATGCCGTCTTGACCGACGACGGGAAACAATTCCTTCTTCACCGCGTGCGACGCCGGAAAATGCCGCGTGCCGAGTCCGGCGATGGGAATGACTGCTTTGCGAACTAAATTTTTACTCGTCATAAAAACAAAATCCTCTCATCCAAAAATTCTCTCAAATAAACTTGGTGGTTTCGGTGCTGGCGACTGCCACGAATTTTCCCGCTCACGGGCCAAGTGCGACCAAGTCACGATTGTAAGCAAACCGTTTGGCGACCAACCAAAACGACGAACAAACCCTGGATTTTGATCATGAATAATAATTTGCCGCCGCCGCTCGAAATCAAAAACAATAACTCGCGTGTGTGGAGTGGGAACACTGTCAACCAACTGCTCCGTTGCGAGAAAGCGTGAGTCGGAACTGAACGCCATCGGCACTCCAAATTCTTTTCCACTTGTGTCAAAAGATGCACCGCGAATTTCGATGCGTCCGAACTCTGGGCTACCCATCCGAATTTCACCGTAGTCTCGCGTGACAACTTCGTATTGACCGTTGGGCGATTTCATCGCGAGCAATTCATACGTCAAACCGCTTCCAGCCCTGCGCACCGAAGGCGTAGCGTTTCGCACCAAACTCGCTGGCGCCGGGGGAAGTGCCTCCAAAAATGTCCGGCATCTCGCCCACGCGGCGGGAGTATTCCTTGGCGATGGCGGGAATGTGTTCCTGCAGCGCGGAGATTTTTCCGAACACGGCCACGGTTCCGCCGGTTCCGCCGCCGGTGATCTTTGCGCCGTAAAGCCCGGCCTTCGCGCCGCGTTTCTGCACGGCTTCGACGAGGAAATTCACTTCGGGCACGGAGAGATTGCAGTTGTCGCGGTAGCTGGCGTGCGCGCCATACATCTGATCACCCGCGGTGATGAGCGCGGATTCATCGCCGGTCTTCGCGGCGCGGAGGGCGTCCATAAATTTCAGCACGCGTTCGTTTTCGCCGACGGGATGCCGCGCGGGACCGACGACGCGATAGGTCGCATCAGGCTGGATGGTCGTCACCGGATCATCGTGCGTTTTGTATTTTTTCAGGAACTCGGAACCGAGCATGATTTCTGGAATTTCCTTTTCGTATTCGTTGGAGAACTCTGCCGAGGAAATCTCCGTTAGATAATTCAGCGCGGCGCGGCCGGTCTTGGCGCGAAGATCATTAATAATGCGTTTACCCATGAACGCACCGATGCGGACGTTGCCATAGGCGTTGCCGGCGACGGAGTGACGCACCATTGAGTTGATCCCCACGAAACCGGTGCCAGGCGGAATTTCAACGTGGCCCATCACCGCGCCAGGCCGACACAGAATATGGGTGAGGCGACCTTCGCCGCCGCTAGCGCAGGCAATCTGATCCATGATGCCGCAGGGCGCGCCGACGACGTGGTTCTCCGCCATCTGCCCGAGCCGCGCGAGGCGTTCACCTCCAAGTTTCAAATCAAGATACGCGTTGAGACAGGAGAGCGTGCCGATCTCCACGGCGGCGGAACTGCCGATGCCGACGTTCATCGGCACCGCGCTTAACAGCAGAAAGCTAAAGCCGTAGGGCAACTGGACGTTTTCCTCTTTGAGCAGCGTGAAAATGCTGCCGCCGATATAAGCAGCCCAGTTGGAGATCGGATTTGCATGGCACAGTTCGCGGACTTGCGCGTAATCCGCCACGCCGCTGCCGCTCATGAAATAATCCAGCGGGATGCGCGTTTCGACCGGCAGGCTGCGCGCGCCGACCTGCGCGGAACGGATGCGCAGCGTGCGGTCCGTGCGTGCCTGGATCGCCATGAGCATCCCGCGACCAAGCACGGCTTCGCAGACATTCGCGCCGGAGTAATCGGCGATGCCGCCCATCACATCGAGCCGCGCCGGGACGCGCGCAACCCACACTTCGCCGCTGTTAAAAAATCCGGCGAAGCCTGTCGGGTCGCTGTTCGGCTTGCGCAGGAGTTGTTCGAATTCCGAAATCTCAAACGGCGTTGCGATGGGCATAAATCAGTGATGATGGTGATGTTTGATGAGCCGCTCCCGGTTCACAAACAGATACCAGACGATGAACACGTTCGCGGCAAGAATGCCGAACTTGATCCAGTTTGGACGGTGCACAAGCTCAAACAGTTCGATGGGCACAAAGAATGCCGACTCGCCGATGACCAGCCACACCACCCAGCCGACGCGAAAAATCAGTCCGGTCGCCTGCATCAGCATGAACAGGCTGTAAATGACCGATCCTACCACCACCCAGTGCAAGTTGGCGGGCGTGATCTCCGCCACGCGGTCGGCGAGGTCAGTGAAGAATTTTTTTTCAGGGTCCAGATGCAGGAACAAGAGCAGCTTTTGAAATTGTTCCGGCAAATTTTCCTCGTTCAGTGTCCGCACCTTTAACGCCAGCAGCAAAGCTACCGTGCCTTTCAGCAGCTTGAAACCGATGATGAAATATAGCGTCGGGGCGCGCTTCTTCACTTCCGGTGGCTGGACGTTCTCAGTCATCAGCGAACCCTCGCCAGCAGCCAGTCGCGCAGCTCGGAGATTTTCAAACGCTCCTGCTTGCCGTCGTCGCGATAGCGCAGCGTCACCGTGTCGAGCAATTCCGGTTTCTCGCCGAGCGTGTCGAAATCAATCGTCACACAGAACGGCGTGCCAGCCTCGTCCTGACGCGCGTAGCGTTTGCCGATACTGCCGCCGTCGTCGTAATAGACATTCATCCACGGCCGCAACAAATCGCGCACAGCGATGGCTTTGGCGACAAGCTCTGGTTTGTTTTTCAACAACGGTAGCACGCCAACTTTGATGGGCGCGACGCGCGGATGAAACTTCATCGTGTAAATCGTCTCGCTCTTGCCCTTGTCATCCGTCTTGACGGTTTCGGTGTAGGCATTCGCGATGAGCGCGAGGATCAAACGATCCACACCCGCGCTCGGTTCGATGACGTGCGGAACGTATTGGCCTTTCGCCAGGCCATTGGCATCTTCCGTGGCCTGCTGCGCAGCCGCTTCCGCTTCCACGCCGGACTTGGTGAGATAATTTTTCCGGTTCTCGTAGTAACGCCGCCAGAGGTCGTCCTGCTTTTCTTTCGGGAGCTTCGCCCAAGCCTGGCGCAGTTCGTCATCAAACACATGCTGCGGCTTGCCGGAAAATCTTTGGTGCTGCGATAGATCAAAATCGCTGCGCGCCGCGATACCTTCCAGTTCGTCGCCCTTCACAGAGCCGTTCTCGTCTTTTTTGCTGAACGGGAACTTGAACAAAATATCGGTGCAGGCGCGGGCGTAGTGCGCGAGCTCCTCTTTGGTCTGGATGTGAAAGCCCAGCGTGTCGCGCGAGAGCCCGATGCCCTCGTAGAAACGCACGCGTTCCTCGACCCAGTATTGATGCCACGCCTGCCAGCCCCAGTTGGGCTGAGGTTCTGGTGTTTTGGCTTTGGGATCCAAGGTTCCGAGTGTCGCCACGCTGCCGTGGATGGCTTCAATCGCCTCGTCAGGCTTGATGAAAAATTCCAACTCCATCTGCTCAAACTCGCGCGAGCGAAAAATGAAGTTGCGCGGAGTGACTTCATTGCGAAACGCCTTGCCGATCTGCCCGATGCCGAATGGGACTTTCTGCCGTGACGTGTCTAAAACATTTTTGAACTGCGCGAAAATGGCCTGCGCGGTTTCCGGGCGGAGATAAGCGACGTTGTCTTCGCTCTCCACGGGGCCAACGTAGGTTTTAAACATCAGATTAAACGGACGCAGCTCGGTCAGCTCAGGTGAACCGCAGCCCGAGCACTTGGCACCAGCGGGCATAACAAATTTGCCTTCAGCATTTTTCGTGAGCGTGAGGTTCTGATCTTCGCAAAGCTGATCGGCACGAAAACGCTTTTTGCATTTTTTGCAATCGCACATCGGGTCGCTGAATGTGTCCACATGGCCGCTCGCCTTCCAAATGGCGGGCGACATGATGATGGTCGCTTCGAGGCCGGCGACGTCTTCGCGTTCGCGGGTCATGGCGTGCCACCAGAGTTCCTTGACGTTGCGCTTGAGTTCCGCGCCGAGCGGGCCGTAATCCCAAAAGCCGTTGATGCCGCCGTAAATCTCGGAGGACTGAAACACAAACCCGCGCCGTTTGCACAGCGACACGATCTTTTCCATCTGTAAATTTTCTTTTGGTTCAGCCATAGGGTCGGACAGTTTTCGCCAATCGTGCCGTGAAATCAATCCCGAAGGCGCGGAATGGTGGGACGAGGCGGCAACGGTCGCAGTGCTACCATTGCCACCGCGGCCATCATAAAACAACCCACCGCAGAAACGAGGTCGCATTAACGCGGACTGCGTTGTAGAATTTTTGCAACGGATTCCCGAACGAAATTTTTGCGTGAAGCCAATTTACCGACTCATCTTCCGGGGCTATCGCACCACCGGCGGACTGGTGTATTGGGCGCGGCGGCGATTTACGCCTGCCGGGTTGGCGGTAGCGGTGGCTTTTTTTGTGTGCGGCGCGGTGGGCGTGGACATAGATAATACCGTCACCTACCAGTCGTTCACGCTGCTGCTGGCGCTGCTGCTGTTTTCCATTGCGTGCAGCATTTTTTATCGCGCCACTTTTTCCGCCAACCGTTTGCTGCCGCGCATCGGCACGGCGGGGCAACCCCTGCTCTACCGCGTGCTGCTGAAAAATCTCACGGCGAAAAATCAAACCGATCTGGTGTTGCTTGAAGATTTGGCCACGCCGCGTCCGACGTTTGAGGAATGGCTGGCGTTTCAAACTGCCGAAGGCCGGCGCGTGCGACCGTTTCGGATGGAAGACCGGAAATTTCGCAATCCATTCTCGATGGCGAATACAAAGGACGCGGCGATCCCCCCGTTGCCGGCGCACGGCGAAGTTGAGGTGCGCGCAGAAATTTTTCCGCAACGGCGCGGCGTGCTGCGGTTTGCGGGCGTGACGGTGGCGCGGCCCGACCCGTTTGGTTTGTTCCGCTCGTTCATCAAAGTTCCCGCGCCGCAGACTGTTTTGATTTTACCGAAGCGTTACCCGATTCCCAACATCGCCCTGCCCGGGGCGATGCGTTATCAGGAAGGCGGCGTGGCGCTGGCGGCTAACGTGGGCAGCAGTGAGGAATTTGTTTCACTGCGCGACTATCGGCATGGCGACCCGCTGCGGCACATCCATTGGCGAAGCTGGGCGAAAATCGGCAAGCCCATCGTGAAAGAATACGAAGATGAATTTTTTGTGCGGCACGCGCTGGTGCTGGACACGTTTGATGACGAACCGAACAGCGAAGTATTGGAGGAAGCCGTGTCCGTCGCCGCGTCGTTCGCCTGCACCATACTCACGCAAGAATCGTTGTTGGATTTATTATTCGTCGGCCACCAGTCGTATTGCTTCACCGCCGGACGCGGCTTGGCGCACGCGGATCAGATGCTGGAAATTCTCGCGTCCGTAAAAAATTGCGCGGACAAACCATTCGTGACTTTGGAAAATCTCGTGCTGAACCACATCGGCGCGGTGAGCGGGTGCATCTGCGTGCTGCAACGCTGGGACGATGCGCGGCGGAAATTTATCGAGAAGCTCAAGACGCTCGGCGTGCCGCTGCTGGTGTTGATTGTGGTGCCGGCGGGCAGCGGTATTTCCGGCGCGGGCGGCGCGCTGGTGGACGCGGAGGAAACGCTGCACGTATTAGAAGTCGGAAAAATTTCGGAAGGGCTGGCCAAATTAAAATGAAAACGCCGCCGCCATTTCTGCTGCTCGCTGCGCTGCTCTTCTGGGGCTGGCAGTCGGATTTTCTCGTCATCGGCGCGGTCCTGGGCGTGTTGCTGGAGCTGGCCAACCTCACCCAATTCCGCTGGGAGCTGGACGATGCGGACTTCAACCGCATCTGGAGTTTTTGCGTGGTGCTGAACGTCGCGCTCGTCGTCTATGTTTTTACAAACAACGACGTGGGCGGGCTCAATGGAATGTTGCATGGTAACACGGCCGCAGCCGCCGTGCACTCCGGAGTCCTGACGACTTCGCGGTTCATGCGCTGGCTGCCGATGACCGTTTTTCCATTCATCGTCGCGCAAATGTATAACGTCCGCCCATCCGTGCCGCTCACCGCGATTTCACTCGTGCTGCGCTGGCGGCGGCGTAAAGGCGATCAGGCGTTCGCCGGACGCTTCGTCAACATCTTCTGGCCTTACTTCATCGTATGCGTCTTTGCGGCGGGAATCCACACGAACGATGGCTCGCAAATTTATTTTTGGGGTCAGGCCGCGTTGCTGGCGTGGGCGTTGTGGTCACTGCGGCCAGCGCGGTTTTCGCTCGTGATGTGGATGGGCGCATTGATGGTAGTTTGTGGCCTGGGATTTTCCGGGATGGGCGGCCTGAATCTGGCGCAGCGCAGCATCCAAAATTTTAACGCAGCGTGGATGGCAAAATTATTCAGCTCGCGCACTGACCCGTTGCAAAGCATGACCAGCATGGGTCGCATCGGGCGGTTAAAATTATCCGCGCGTATTGTCATCTGGCTGGAACCGCACGAGGTCGGCCACCGACCGGGGTATCTGCGCGAGGCGAGCTACCGGAATTATGCCCCGCAAAAAATGACGTGGTTCGCCGGCGGCGGAAAAGATTTTGAACCACTTTATGCCGAGCCAGACGGCTCGACTTGGAATTTGCTGCCGGGGAAAAAGAACTCCGACATCATCAACATTGCCTGCTATCTGAACGGACGTTCGTCGGAGACGCGCGACCCGGAAGGCTTGCTGCCCTTGCCAAGCGGCAGCGGCCGGCTGGAAAAGCTTCCGGTCTTCACGCTGGGCGTGAACCGCGGCGGCGCCGTGCTCGCCGCCGGTCTCGGCCTCGTGGTCTTTGACGCGCACTACGGGCCGGGAGCCACGCTGGATTCCCCGCCGTTTCTGGTGGCCACCAACCTCAATGACCTGACCGTGCCCACGAATGAAGTTCCCGCGCTGCAATCGGCGCTCGGTGAAATTGATTTCTCCACCGCCACCAACCACGAACTGAAACTGCTCGCCGTGGAAAAGTTTTTCTTCGACAAGTTCACCTACAGCACCTGGCAAGGCTTCGACAAAAAAGCCACGACCAACGCCACGCCACTCACCAAATTTTTGACGACCAGCCGCAGCGGACATTGTGAATACTTCGCCAGCGCCACAGTTTTGATGCTGCGGCAACTGGGGATTCCCGCGCGCTACGCCGTCGGCTATTCCGTCCACGAAACGCACGGCTCCGGCTACGTCGTGCGGGAACGCGATGCCCACGCATGGTGTCTCGTCTGGAACGAGACCACGCGCTGCTGGGAAGATTTCGACACCACCCCGCCATCGTGGGTGACCATCGAAAGCCAGCGCACCGAGTTTGGCGAATGGTTCGCCAACCTGCGCTCGTGGCTCGGATTTCAATTCGCCAAGTTCCGCTGGGGCAAGGCGAACTTCCAGCAATACGTTTTCTGGGCGCTCATACCCGTGCTGCTCGTGCTGCTCTATCACATCATTTTTCGACGTCGCAAAAAACGGCACGGCACGGATGGAAAAAATGATGAGGCCGGCGTCATCTGGCCGGGGCTGGATTCAGAATTTTACCAACTTGAAAAGAAGCTCGCCGCGCGCGGCATCCCGCGCGCACCCGGCGAAACTTTTTCTAATTGGCTGGAACGCGCACTGGCCGAACCCGCCCTCGCCGAACTACGCGCCCCGCTGCAAGAACTGTTACACCTGCACTATCGCCACCGCTTCGACCCGCCCGGCTTGAATGCGCCAGAGCGGGCACGATTACGCAGCGAAGTAAAAACGTGTCTGGATACGCTGTTGCAAACAAAAGCGCACTGATTCTTCATTTGACCCGAGCGGTTAATTCGCCGATGATGCCAGTGCCGGATTGTTGGGGGCGCACTGGTTTCGACCATGTGAACACGCCAGAGGCGGCATGCCGAGGACGATGCGTTGGCCTCGTAAATCATTCGCATCAAAACCAAAAAGCTAACGAAGAACTAGCCCTCGCGGCCTAAGGCCACGACGTTTGTCACTGGACACCTGCTACGGTGAACGAACGAAACAGCAGGCATGGTTGCTGACGGGGACCGCGCGGCAGCAACCGAGATCTTATCATGCGGACTAGGCAGTGCGACTCGAGCTCAAGCGCCATCGCATAGCAGAAAAAATTACTTGGGATAAGCATGTAGTCGCGGCTGGTTGGTTGACTTGGGACGCGGGTTCAATTCCCGCCGCCTCCACCATTTTGAACTTCGCGTAAAATCAATGGGCGCGCTACGCGTTTCCATGCGAAACGCCTTGTGTGGATCCTTTGATATAGAACTGATCCATGTTAGGTTCCCGGCGTCATGAAAAACATTTCGCCAATTGAGCTGCACACCATTCTCACAGCTCAACCATCGGCAGTAGTATTTGATGTTCGCACATCGGTCGAGTTCAGAGAAGTTCATGTCCCCCAAGCACGCAGTCTGCCGCTGGATGAATTGCGACCAGCCGCATTGCCGCTTGCCAAAGACCAGCCCATTTATCTTTTGTGCCGCAGCGGGCAGCGGGCGACCAAGGCGGCAGAAAAATTTACGCAAGCAGGTTTTACCCAAACCATCGTCATCGCAGGTGGCACGCTGGCGTGGATTGATGCCAATTTGCCCGTGACGCGTGGCAGCACAAGCGTCATCAGCCTGGAACGTCAGGTGCGCATTGCCGCCGGAGGCATGGTTTTCGTCAGCGTGTTGCTGGCGCATTTTATGAATTCAAACTTCATCTGGCTGGCGGGTTTTGTCGGCGCGGGGCTGGTGTTTGCCGGCATCACAGATTTCTGCGGCATGGGTTTACTGCTTGCGAAAATGCCATGGAATAAATCAAAGGTTTAATCCCAAAATTGAAACTTCAAGGGAATCTTTGTGATCACGGCCAGCCCCAACCTAGTGCCCAGAGTATTTCCGGACTGATTTTAGGACTTCTATGAAAACCATGGATATAGCGGTGGCAGTCTGGCTATCCATTTTCAACGTGCTCGCATTGCTGCTCTTCGGTTTGGATAAATGGCGCTCAGGGAAATCACGTTCACGCATTTCAGAGATAAAACTTGTGCTGCTCGGTGCACTCGGCGGCTGGCCGGGCGGACTACTAGGCATGAGACTGTTCCGCCACAAAACCCACAAGTGGACGTTTCAATTGAAGTATGCGCTCGCGCTGGTTCCCTTTGCCGCCGAAATTTGGGCGTGGTGGCACTGGCGTTGAGCTGTTTCAAATCCGCGCGAGCTGTTCGTCCAAGCGCTTTGGCGAAACCGGGAACGCCGTCCCCAATTCCTGGGCGAACAGCGAGACTTTGTATTCTTCCACCATCCAGCGGAATTGTTCCAACTGTTCCCGCGCAGCCGCCGGCTTCGGTGGGTTTTCGCGGAGCATTTTCAATTTGGCGAGATATGGCGCGAGGAGTTGGGCGCGTTCCTTGTCCTTCACCGGATTTAATTTAGCCCGCTCCATGCGCGTGGCGAATGCTTTGAGATAGCGCGGAATGTGTGCGAGCTGTGCGAAGGGGATTTCGACAAGAAAATGTCGCGGCAACAAACCCTCCAATTCTCCAGCCCAAAAATTAGTAGGCTTGACCGCGTCCTTGGTGGCAATGCTTAACTGGCTCAAGTCGGAAAGTGTTTTTGGTTTTGTCGTCAGCAAAGTTGGTGACGGGCCGCAGCGTTGTTGGATTTCTTTCCGCGCCTGCAAGATCACGCCGACTTGATCCACCAACTTCATCGCGAGACCGGGAATTTGGAGTCGTGTCTGCTGCACGGCGGCGGTGAAATTTTCTTCGTTCAGCGGCGAATAAACTTCTGCCGGCAAAATGTGGCGGCACGCATTCGCAAAAGCGTCCGCCTGCAATTCGTCCAGCGGACACAGATTCGCCACGAGCGCATCGAAGCCGTTCAACGCCCGCAAATCGCGTTGGAGCCACGCGAAATCTTTAGACAACGCCAGCTCCACGAGTTTTTGAATGCCTCCGAGAGTGGCTTGTCGCGCCAGATCTTCCGTGCGAAAAAGGCGGAGACTCACGTTCGTTTTTTCTGCCGCCAACCCCGGCCACGCATACGTCGGCACGGGGCCGTTTTCGCTGATGGTGATGCGCGCGGGCAGCGGGCCAAAATTCCACGTCGTGATGCCAGTGCGTTCCCATTGCGCCGCCACACGCGCCCACGCCGAGTCGTCGGGCGCGGGCTTGGTTTTCACCTGTTCCAGTTTTTGCCGGAGCGTGGCGAGATCGCGGCTCGTGCCGATGGTTTTCTGATCGTTACCAACCACTTCAATGCGCGGCCGCAAGTGTGCGGGAATCGCATCGGTCGGCCACGCGTTCAGTGGAATCTCCACGCCGTAACGCTGGCGGATGAACAGCGCCAGATCTGCCTGCAATGATTCGCCGGTCGCCTGAAGCTCATTGACGATCTCCACAACCTTCGGCGGGAACGGCTGTAACTCCCGGCGAATACTTTTCGGCAGCGCGCGCAATAGTTCATTCACCAAACCTTCGCGCAAACCCGGCACAGACCATTCGACGCACGATTGCGAAACCGTTTGCGCGAGACTGAATCCAAGCCGCACCGTTGCGCCGTCATTTTCTTCGCCAGGCGAATACGCATAGGCCACCGCCACGGGTTGACCACCCAGCGGCACGGCATCGGGAAACGCTTCGCTGTCGAAATCTAACGCCGTGCCACCAGTCAGATCGGCTTCCGTGGCGAAGAGAAATTCCGGCCCGTCGCAATCGCGGATGAGTTTATTTAGCTCATGAACAGACGACACGCTGCGTGCGTTCGACGCCCCCTCACCCCGTCCCTCTCCCCCGCTGGGGGAGAGGGTGGCCGCAGGCCGGGTGAGGGGGACGTGTGTCGCTGGCAGAGACGCTTGGTTGACTGAAAGTCGTTTCTGTGATGTCTCTGAAGCGAGTGCCTGTGCAATTTTCTGCGCGTAAAACTCGAACAGCTTTTCGTCCAGATTACCGAGACCGTGGCTGCGCACGCGTGTCTGCCAGTTCTCGATCTTCTCGCGGATTTTCCGGTTATGTTCGAGAAATGAATATTGCGGCGGCAACGGTTGCGGTTTGTTGGCGGAGCGGAAAATGCGCGTGTCATCATCGTCACTTTCGTCTTCGGTGACTTTGCGGCGCGATGGCAACAGGTCATCTTCCACGAGCGCCGAACGGATGAAGATTTCGGTGGCCTCCTCGGGATTGATGTTGCCGTGCGAGACTTTGACCTTCCGCACTTCCATGCCGTAAAGCGTGGTGCGCTCGTCCACCAACACATTCCCCGCCGCCACGCTCCAGTGCGGATTCTGATGCGTGGTTTTGCACAGATGCGGCGCGAGCTGAACGATCCACAATGGATCAATGCCGGCATTCGTGCGCGCAAACAGCTGCGAGGTCTCCACGATTTCGCCGGCGACAATCCAGAGCGGTTGTTGCGTGGACGCTGGTTTTGGCGCCGGTTGGTTCGCATTGCGCGCGGCGGGTTTCGGCGAACGCTCGTTGCGATCATAAAGCGCCGAGCCGGGAAACATCGCGAGCAGACGATTGCCCGTGCCTTGATACTGATTGCGTTCTTTGCGCAACGCGACGTGGACAAGCAAGCCGGTGAGAATAGAGCGGTGAATCGCGGCGTAATCCGCGTTGCCCTCATTCAGCTTGAAGCGGCCCAAATCTTCCAGCGCGCCGTGCAATTGCGCGTGCAAATCTTGCCACTCGCGCATGCGCAGGTAGGAGAGGAAGTTGGCTTTGCAGAATTTTCGCCGCTGGCCTTGCGTGCGCAGACGTTCCCATTGATCGTGAACCGCGTCCCAGATTTTCAGAAGCGATAAAAAATCTGACGCCGGATCAATGAACCGTTTGTGCGCGGCGGCGGCGGCTTCTTTACGATCTAGCGGACGTTCGCGCGGATCTTGGATACTCAAGCCGGCGGCGATGATGAGCAGTTCACGGCCCGCGTGTTCGTGCTGCGATTGCAGCAGCATCCGGCCGAGCGTCGGATCAATCGGCAGGCGCGAGAGATCGTGACCGAGTTGCGTGAGTTCGCGCTTTTCGTCGAGCGCGCCGAGTTCCTGCAAGAGTTTATAGCCGCTATCAATCGCCGAGGGCGGCGGTGGATTCACAAACGGAAATGTCTCGATGTCGCCGAGGCGATACGCGCGCATCCGCAAAATCACTTCGGCCAGATTAGCGCGCTGGATTTCCGGCTGCGTGTATTGTGGGCGCTCATTGAAATCTTCCTCCGAATACAGTCGGATGCACACGCCATCCTGCACGCGACCGCTGCGACCTTTGCGCTGATTGGCGCTGCTCTGCGAAATCGGCTCCACGGGCAAACGCTTCGTGCGCGTGCGCGGATTGTAACGACTGATGCGCGCGAGGCCGGAATCAATCACGTAGCGGATGCCGGGAATCGTGAGCGACGTTTCAGCAATGTTGGTGGCGACGACAATTTTCCGCCGGTTCAATGGGGCGAAAACGCGTTGCTGATCTGCCGCGCTGAGCAAGCCGAAGAGCGGAATGATTTCCGCCTCGCGCCCGAAGCGGCCATCGAGCAGATCGCACGTCTCGCGGATGTCGCGTTCGCCGGGCATGAAGATGAGGATGTCGCCGCTGCCGGGTTCGCACAGCGCGGTCTCGGCGGCGCGCACGGCGGCGTCCACGTAGGTGATATCGCCGCGCTCTTCGGAGTCCGCGTCGAATGGCGCATATATCACTTCGACCGGATAGAGCCGACCGGAAACTTCGATGATGGGCGCATCATTAAATGCTTTGGAAAAAGTCTGCGTATCAATCGTGGCCGACGTGATGATGAGCTTGAGATCGTTTCGCTTATCGAGCAGCGTCTTCAAGTAGCCGAGGAGAAAATCAATGTTCAGGCTGCGCTCGTGCGCTTCGTCGATGATGATGCAGTTATATTCCGAAAGCAGTGGATCACCCTGCGTCTCCGCGAGCAGGATGCCATCGGTCATCAGCTTGATGTAACTCTGCGGACTGCTGCGGTCGTCGAAGCGGATCGTGCAGCCAACTTCGCGGCCCCAATTCACATTCAGTTCTTCCGCGATGCGCCGCGAGATCGACAGCGCCGCGACGCGACGCGGCTGGGTGCAACCGATTTTCGCCTCGATGCCCAAACCAGCCTCGAGACACATTTTGGGAATCTGCGTGGTCTTACCGGAACCGGTTTCGCCCGCGATGACGACGACTTGGTTCGCGCGGATGGCGGCGACGATGTCGTCTTTGCGCGCCGTGATGGGCAGGTCGGGTGGATAAGAAATTTTCGGAACGCTAGCCTGCCGTTCTTCGCGCAAGGCGATGGAGGCGAGCAGTTGCTCGTGGATGCGGGCGAGAATTTTCTCGTGCTGTTGCGGGTGCAGCTTGTCGCGCAAAAGCCGCACCATCCGGCCCCCGAGATGCACCCAGTCGGGCAACATGGCTTGGGGCAGGAGCTGGCGGATCTCATCAATGCGCGGGTCGTTCATGCCTGGCCGCGCAGTGTAGCGGAGTCGCGGTGGCGGGGAAACTTTGCAGAAAAAAAATTAACCGTCGATCAGGACGTGGGCCAACGATTTTATTTTGGCACCAGTTTTTTCAATTCCACCGGCAGCCACCAGCGCAGTAGCGGCCCGCACATCGCCGTCGTCACGAGGCACATGATGACCAGCATCGTGAACAGTGCGGGCGTCAGAAGTTTTAGTTCCAATCCCACGTTGATGGCGATGAGACCCATCAACGCACGCGTGTTCATCAGCGACGCGATGCTCGCCGCTTCGCGTGTTGTGGAGCCGGTGAGTTTGGCGCCGAGGAAACAGCCGCCCAGCTTGCCCGCCACCGCCGCGACCAAAACCAGACCGCATGCCAACCACGCCTCCGCGCTACCGAGCGAACCGATGCGCGTATTCAAACCGGTGTTCGTGAAAAAGACCGGCACGAATGCCACCAGCACCACGCCGGAGAAACGGTCGCGCCACGCTTTCACCAGGCTCGACTCCTGATGCAGACACGTTCCAAAAAGAAACGCGCCAAAGATGACGAAGATGCCGAGGTAGTGTGTGATCAGCCCGGCCGCGAACAAACCGATGAGCAGCAGCGCGAGAAATGAATTGGGCATCCCTTTTTCCTCCGCGCCTGCAGTCCGCCGCCGCCACAATTTCCGCAGTGCGGGCCCGACGATACGTTGTAACCCCAGAAAAAACACGACGATGCCCGCGATCTGCAGCAGGAACGGTTTCCACTCAAAGCCCGTCGTCGTCAGCACCGTCGCCACGCCGAGCATCAACCAGCCGATGACGTCGTCAATCGCCGCCGAGCTGATGGCCATCGCGCCGATGGCAGTGCGCTCCAGTTTCATCTCCAGCAAAATTCTTCCCATAATCGGCAGCGCGGAGATGGATAACGCGATGCAGAAAAAAAGCTGGAAGCCGAAACGCGGCGTTTCCGGCGCGAACTTGTCATGCAGCCACGGCCCGATCGCCAGCCCGCACAGCACCGGAGCGAGGATGCCGAGCAAAGAAACCGTGGTAACGGTTTTGGATTTGGATCGGAGGTGGCTGTAATCAAATTCCATCCCGACCTGAAACAGCAGGAAAATCAAACCGAGCTTGCCGAGCAGTTGCATGGAGGTCTGCGTCTCCTTCGGAAAAATCACCGGCCAGTCGGGTGGCCAGAACAGGCCCAGCAGCGAAGGCCCCAGGATGATGCCCGCCGCGATTTCACCGACGGCCAGCGGCTGGTGCAGAAATTTTTTCCCGAGCCGGCCAAAAACGTAGGCGGCGGCGATGATGATCATCCACTGGATGAGAACTAGGGTGAGATGTCCCTCGATGGCGCTCGGATTCATAAAAAGTCAGGCGGTTGATAGTGGTAATTGCTATTTAAAACAAGGTCAAATCCTGCCTGCACCCATCTGGCGGAAGATGAGCGCCCGCAGTTTTTAATTTCCCGCCGGTGTTTTTTGCGGCATGATGCGGGCTATGGGTAAAAGACGCGAAGCGCGCGAACGCGCCGTTCAATTTCTGTTTCAGCACGACCTGAATCCGCCAGCCGACCTTGAGTTGGAGTTGGCCACGTTCTGGAATTCCCAGCGCGCTGCCGCCATCGAGGACGAAAAATCCGGCATGGCCAAGTGGGGCGAAAAGGTGGAGCTGCCACCGCCGACCGTCGCGGAGGCTGAGACGCGGCTCTTCGCCGAGCCGCTCATCAAGGGTGTCATCCAACACCGCGATGCCATTGATGAAAAAATTAAGAGTCACGCGAAGAACTGGGATTTTCACCGGATCGCCGCCGTGGATCGCAACATCATGCGGCTGGCGATTTACGAGATGCTCCACCGGGAAGACATTCCGCCCGTGGTAAGTATCAATGAGGCGGTGGACATCGCGAAGAAGTTTTCCACCGAGGACAGCGGCAAATTCGTTAATGGAATCTTGGACAAGGTGCGCGGGGAAATCCTACGGCCGGCACGCGGCCAGCAATGAAATTCGCCGACCTCCATCTGCACACGCAATTTTCTGACGGCACTTTCACGCCGGAAGAACTTGTGCTTAATGCGCAGAACAAAGGTCTGGCTTGCATCGCGCTCACCGACCACGACACGGTGGAAGGCTGCGCCCGCACCGCGGCCGCTTGCGCGAAGGTGCTGATGGAATTCATCCCGGGCGCGGAACTCACCGCCGAACATGAGGACACGGAGGTGCATGTCCTCGGCTATTTTCTCGATACGCAAAATGCGGTGCTGCTGGAGCGCATCGGCAAGTTTCAGACAGACCGCCAGAACCGCATCTACGAAATGTGTGCGGCGCTGAACCGGCAGGGAATTCCGCTCAAGGCGGAAGCCGTTTTTGCACTGGCGAATTGTAAATCGCCCGGACGACCGCATGTCGCGCGCACGCTGGTAAAGGAAAAGTTGATCAGCAATCTGGATGTGGCGTTTGAAAAGTATCTCAAAAAAGGCCGGCCCGCGTGGGTTCCCAAAACAAAAATGTCTGCGCTCGAAAGTATCGAACTGATTCACCAAGCCGGTGGTCTCGCGGTGATGGCGCATCCAGGTTTGAACCGCACAGATGAAATCATTCCCGGCCTGGTGAAAGCCGGGCTGGATGGCATTGAATGTTTTCACACGAAACATTCCACCGTGATGAGCGAGCGCTATCTGGAAATTGCAGAGTCGCACAACCTGCTCGTCACCGGCGGCAGTGACTGCCATGGTTTTAGCAAAAAAGCTCCGCTTATCGGCACGGTTCGGCTGCCCTACGACCACATCGAACGGCTCAAGGCCAAAATCGCGGCACGGAAATAATTTCATCGTTCTACATTCTTAATTCTTCCTTCAGCAAATGGGACTTTTTTCAAAATTCAAAGCCGGCCTGGCCAAGACACACGCCAAGCTCACGCACGAACTCAAGCGTATCGTTACGCGCTCGCCCAAGCTCACCGCCGAGTCACTGGAGGAAATTGAACACGCGCTCATCGCCGCCGACCTCGGCATCGCGATGACCACGCAGATTGTCGCCGCCGTCAAACTCGCCTACGAATCGCAAGGCACGGCAGGTTTAGATTACCTCGCCATCGCGCGGGCGGAAATTGAGAAAAGTCTTTCGATGAACCAGCCCGGGATGTGCGAGATTCCCGGCGGCGTGTGCGTCGTTTCCATTGTCGGGGTAAACGGCACGGGCAAGACCACCACGAGCGCCAAGCTGGCAAATTATTTTCAAACGCAGAAAAAATCTGTGCTACTCGCCGCGTGCGACACGTTTCGCGCGGCGGCCATTGAGCAACTCAAGCTCTGGGGCACGAGGCTCAAAGTCGAAGTCATCGCCAGCGCTTACGGTTCCGATGCTGCATCCGTAGCGCACGATGCCGTCACAGCGGCACTCGCGCGCAAAGCAGATTATCTGTTCATTGACACGGCGGGACGCTTGCACACCAAGCACAACTTGATGCAAGAGTTACAGAAATTGCATCGCGTCATTGGCAAACAACTCGCGGGCGCTCCGCATGAAGTGTTGCTAGTCATCGACGGCAGCACCGGCATGAACGCGCTAAATCAAGCGCGCGAGTTCAACAAAGCCGTGCCGCTCACCGGCCTCATCGTGACCAAGCTCGATGGCACGAGCAAAGGCGGTATCGTCATCGCCATCCAAAAAGAGCTAGGCCTGCCGATCAAATTCATCGGCCTCGGCGAGCAACCGGATGACTTGCAACCGTTCGACGCGAAGCAATTTGCAGCGGCGTTGTTTGAGGAGTAATTACCGGTTTTCTCGCCAAAACAAGCACCCGAAAGCAGTCCTCTTTCACCGATTCCTCTATTTTTATCTCGTTGTATTAGAGAGTGATACGGTTACAGCCTGAACGGCAACCACAACTTCCCAGTCTACTCGTTGTTGGATTAATTGACGGTCAACCAAACCACCAAACCTATGAAATCTCTTTTCGGCCACAAAAACATCTTTGCCATCGCAGCGGCGCTCGCGGCGGTGACCAACTTCGGCTGCGTCAGTCAGGCAGAAGAACGCCCGATCCCTCCGCCAGTGGCGGAAGCGGCATTGCCGGCGAACATTTCGGCGGATAGTCCGGCAGCGCAAGTCATCAAACTTGTTCGCTCCGGCGTGGATGTTGGCGTCATCAACAGCTTCATTCTGAACACACCGGAGGCGTTCGCTTTGGATGCGGATGCCATAATCGCGCTCAACGACGCGGGCGTGCCGACGGCGCTGATCAACCAGATGCTCGATCACGATAAGAAAACTTCCGCGGCCGCAGTAAACGCTGCCGCGGCGGCCGTGCAACCACCAACGCCGCCGCCCGCACCCGTCGCCCCACCGGCAACACCTGCACCGCCCGTTGAAAAAGTTGTGATTGTCAACCAAACCGCGCCACCGCCGGCGCCGGTTACAGTGAATTATTTTAACGACACGCTTGCGCCATACGGTTCGTGGGTGGAAGTGGATGGCTATGGCCGTTGCTGGCGGCCGACGGTGGTGACTTATGACTCTGACTGGCGTCCGTATTGCGATCGAGGTCGCTGGGTCTATACCGATTGCGGCTGGTATTGGGACTCGGATTATTCTTGGGG
>CAINDH010000028.1 GCA_903847285.1 uncultured Verrucomicrobia subdivision 3 bacterium
ACGAAGCGTTGATCAACTACGCCAAGCCCATCGTGGCCGAACTGCGCGCGAACATGGTCCGCGTGGATTCCGATTTCAGCGCCACGCCGTTCAAGGCGAAGATTTCCAACGCGGAACAATTGCGCGTCCACACGATGCTGGTCATCGGCGGGCGCGACCTGGAAGCCGGCGCGGTGAGCGTGCGTCTCCACCACGGCGGCCCGCAAGGCGCGCAGCCGAAGGCGGAGGTCGTGGCGGATATTCTGGCGGGCATCAAAGAGCGAAGGGCGTGAAAGTCCCGCGAGTTCACCGAGAAGGGCAGTGAGCTTTACGCGAAGGCGTAAAAACGAGCGAAACGGTTATCCAGAAAATTTTTGATGAACTGCCAGTGCCGGGAAGTGAAGGCAAAATGAAACTTGGCTTAATTGGAAGCGGGAATGGACCTCTTTACGCTTGAAAAGGAGTCAGTTTTTAAGCACGGAGGCAATGGATCGGCGGAATATGACTCGGGTGGCATCCGCATTAGTATCGCGGAAAAACGATTGCCAGTCGGGATTTGTTTGAACCTGTTGCTCGAAGTCCTGAAGGGTGAGGCCGTCGGTTTCGCGAATAGCGAGCTGCGTGGTTTGTTGAACCGGCAAATACTCTGTCCAATGAACAGGGACAACGTGCCAATTTCCGTCACCTCCAAGCATTTCAACGTATTCAAGACGTTCCTCACCACGAAACCCATGCGCAGTAACATCGATATTGCCTTTATTGTCAGGGCTAGTCTTAAGAATGTTCTCCGTGATGGAAAGTGGATGCTGAAAAGCATCCTGTCCGTGAAAGTTAGCGATAGCTTCGTGTTCCCAAAATGAAGGTTTTTTGTCATAGACGCCCTTATAGATATCCACGTGCGAACGGTGTTGTTGGTAGAGCGGTATTGTTAGCAGCGGAGCTAGAGCAAAATAAAAGTGCTTAAAGAAATCATTGCTGTAAGTGTTAAAAAAACGGCGCGCATCCGCGAGATCGTAGTTTTTGAACTTATTCGGTGCGGCTTCTATGTCGAGTTCTGATAAATGCTTGGGATAGACCAAGTTAATCATGCGCGTTTTAATGAAGTGAAAATCATCACCAAATCCAACTGTTTTATCTTTAAGAAGCATCACCATTTGTTGCTGCGCCAATGGGGTAAATAGGACGCGGTATTGGATCTCGTGGTTGCGGTCGATGCTGTAAAACAGGGCGTCAAACTCCTTGTTCGCCATTATGGTAAATTGGGAGTCATCAGTGAAATTGCGAGAATTCTTTTCAAGTTTTTTAACTTTGCTCTTCAGGCGTAATCTATCAATAAAACCACCATCGGAACCTGAAAGGCTGGACGGTGATCGGCTAAACGAAAGATCGGAGGCAGCTTCGTTGCCATAGATAACAAATTTTGGACGCGTGTAATCTGGAGCCGGTCTAGTGACACTAGCCGTAAGTGTTTGTGTGCGCGTAACCCAGCGTGTTTGTTCGCGCCCGTCGCTGTCAGTATAGCTCTCCTCTTCTTGCCATGTAATAAAAAGTGAGCCGTAATAGGTCTTTTGCCCCCAATCAAAATCAAGCGTTTCGGCAATAACGAACGGATTGCCATTAAGCTCGCCCGACACGGTGCTTATGACCGATTTGCTATCGTTAAAATCATCGCTCCAGCCGAAAGATTCTCTTAATTCGTTTAAGCGTCCGTCCGAGATATATTGATCTAGCACGAGGCGTGGAACCGTTTGTTGGATAATCTTTGCGAACATACCCCAATCATACAGCCGGTTAATTTTAGAAAGTTGTGACCAAGCTTCGTTCATTTGTTTATCCAACGCCGTCTTATGGATGGCAATACGCCCAGCAATGTCGCGGATGCGCGGATTAATCTTATTTACAAGAAAATATATGGTAGCAGGAAGAAGGCTTATGCCAGCGAGCAGTCCCAGAATTCCAGGGTTAACTGATATAGATTCTGGCGCGACGAGATGCCCAATAAATAATCCAAGCACCACGATAGAAGATGCAAGGAGTAAAATAGTTAGGATGCGCAGCGATTTCCAATTAGAGGAACTAGAGCTGTCTAGCTTAATTGCGACTTCCAGCGTTCTGATGACTGCGACAGTGTTGCGGTTAGCACTTTCATCAACACCTGATTCTAAAACTAAAGCCTCGAAGAAGTCCGCTGTGTTTTTGGCGTATTCGTCTTTAAAACGGTCGCGATAAAGCGAGAGCGGTTCGTGAACATCATCGATATAGTCAGATATTGAAGCTGGGTTTTCGGCAGTATGCGGGGAATTATTCTGGGTAACTGGGATGGTAAGATTCTGGTTACAACCAGGGCACGGCACAACAACCCCCGCGCCAGATTCGTTTACAACGAGGTTTTGTCCGCACTTGTCACATGAGAATGATATGTCCATAGATTAAAGCATTTGTCTGTGGGGCTTCTATGCATCCCAAAATCATCAGATTGTGAAGCTAATCTTGGAAATTATATTAAATCCTCTGTCAAAAAAAAGTGCTCCTTGCCTGTGCCTTAGTTGCGGCTGAAGCGGTAAAGGGGATACGAGTGGTATAGCCGGCACGTGCCGCGACAATCATATTGGTTGGCCATGCAAAGATGTCTGCGTTCCAAATGTTGACCGTGTCGTTGTAAAGGGTGCGGGCTGCGGTAATCTCTTTTTGGAGATAGCTATTCTGACGCATAGCGTCAGCGAGGGCTGCATGAGCTTTCAAGTCGGGATAGGCTTCGACTTGAGGGAAAAGTCTTCCGAATGCGTGATCAAGCTGGCCGGAGATCTCATTGCGCTGTCCATCTGGGGAGGAGCCACCGCGAAAGGCGGCGACTGCCTTCATGACATCCTTGTCCAAGTCAATGGCTTTGGATACGAGCGGCGCGACATTCTGAAGAATGATGACGCGTTGCTCGAGGTAGTTGTCAATTTGCGAGGCATCGGCCTGGATTTTCTGCTGTAGTTTTCGCAGATAATTTTGCGCGCTGATTTTCATGAAAAGAAAAATCAGCCCCGGCAGGATACCAAGCACCCATAGCGAGATTTCGAAAATTAGGGAACCAGTGCCGACTTGCACGGGGAGTTGCTTTTCGATGACATTGATGTCGCGCCCCTGCTGGTTAGTTGGGCCCGTTAATTCGTCCAATTCGTTTGGCATGGTTTTGTAAGTAGGTTTAGTATTTTGGTGCTCCGGCTGTATTCGGTGAAATCGTAAAGGGGGTCAGAGTCATTGATATTTGATATTGATTTACGGCTTCGGCGTCGCTGGCGGCGTGGGTGATGTTCCACCGCCACCGCCGGAATCCACGATGATGCGGGCGCGTTTCCACGCTTCGATGAATCGCTTGCCCGGCTCGCTGCCGTCGAATTGCACCACGAGGTCGTCCATGTCGCTGACTTTTTCCAGCAGGGCGGCCACGTCGGTTTCCACTTCTTTCAAAAGCGCGCTGCGGTTCACAATCTGGCCGCGCGGGGTGCTCATCACGTTGCTGAATCCGGTGATGGCGGCGGTGAGCGCGGCAACGCGGGCGGCAGTCACGCCGCGTCCGGCTGCTCCGGCTTCGCTGACGGCGGCTGTGCCGAGGTCGCGGATGGAAGTGGTTTTGTTCACCAATTCTTGCGTCCGCAGTTTCATAATCTCGCTCTTGGTCACGTCCACTTTGCCGTGGCGGTCAAGGTCGCCGGATTTTTTGAAGTGAACGGCGAGCGCGCGGGCGAGAACAAACGCGGCATCTTCGAGTGAGGTTTCGGCCACGGCTTTGGCGTCGGTTGCGCCGCCGGTCGCGCCGTCGGCTTGCGCGGCCTTGGCGGTGACTGCGCCGTAGTCGGTGGCAAGCTGAACGATGTCCGTGCCGAAGTCGGCGGGCGGCTTGCCGTTCCACGCGGGTTTGTAATCAGAGCTTTGGGCGACGGTGATGCACGCGCCGACCATGTTGAGTTGGACTTGAAGGCGGTTGTTCATGGCCGGAGGGTATGCAATGCGCGGCAGGCTGCAAAGGGGTAAATGCGGAGTTTTAAGCTCAAATAGGCGCAATCCCGGCTGCTGGCAGCGGTCGCACGGCGGCGGCGGCGTTGCGGGGGGCGTAGCCCGCGATTTCCTCAATGTTCACGGCCATTTCCTGACTGGTGCTTGCGCACGGCCACCATTCCGAGGCGATTTCCCGGCTGTAACTGGCGATTTCTTGACTGTAAATCCCGATTTCTTGACTGTAAATCCCGATTTCCCGGCTGCGCGTGGCGGTCGCTCGAATGTAGCTGCGGGTGGCGCGGTTGTCGGCGGCGATTGCACGGTTGCGGATGGCGGTTGATTGAATGTGAATCCTGATTTCGCGGTTGCGCGTGGCGATGGAAACTTTCGTTGTCGAGTGCGCGTTTTGTTTCGATTGAGCGCGAGGACAATTTCAGTTAAAACATTTGCACGAGTTCACGGAAAATTTTAACGCGAGTTGAATTTGAAAAGTTTTACCCAAGTTAAAACACGTTGCCACCAGAAGACCGAGGACATGGTGCGCAAGGTGTTGATCGAATCCGGCATCAATTACGTGGAGGTCGCCAACGAGGCGGCGTTCTACGGGCCGAAGATTGACGTGCAGGTTTGGAGCGCCATCGGCCGCGAATTCACCATCGCCACCAATCAGGTGGACTTCGCCGTGCCCGCCAAGTTCGGCCTGACCTACCGCGACAAGGATAACTCGAACAAGACGCCGTTGTGCATC
>CAINDH010000029.1 GCA_903847285.1 uncultured Verrucomicrobia subdivision 3 bacterium
CCATCACCCAGCCGTTGCCACGACCCCAAAATACTTTTTTGCCATTGGCTTCCCTCTTCTCGAAATAAGTGCTGTCGCGAAAATAAAGATGCTCGTTGGTGTCATACAGGTAGTCCGAGGTGCGCCACCATTCCTTGACGGCAAAGTTCAGATACTTCTCCTCGCCTGTCGCTGTGTAGAGTCGCAACCAAGCGGGCGGGGCCATGAAAAGCGAATCGCACCAGGACCATTGCTCTAGCGCTTTTTTCCCCGGCTGCGCGAAATCGAGGCTGGTGACGGCTGATGGTTTTTCAAGGATGGAATCGAACAACTCACGCATAGGCGCAATCATCTTGGGATCGCGATAAAGCGAATAGAGTTCGCAATAGGTCTGCCCGACGGCGTGATCGTCCGCATGAAATTTGCGGGGGCCGAGTTTCCATTCGTTCGTCGCGCCCATCGCGAGCATGGCGTCGCGATATTTGGCATCGCCGGAAATTCCCGCGAGTGCCATGAAGCCAGCGTAGCCCGCACCGCACGTCCAATCGGTCGGTTTGTGCTTAGAAGGATTGGCGAGCTGCCAGTCGGCCACGCGCTGCATGATGTCGAGAACGGACATGGGCGTTATGTCCGGGGTCTGCGCGGTGGCGGCTTTACCGGTCAACAAAAACAGCCCCGCTGCGAGTGCAGCGAAATGATTCAGAATTCTTTTCATGGATAAAATTGGGGACGACGGTTGAAATGGTAGAGGAAATTGGGGCGCAATGGTTACTCTTTTTTATGATGGAGCGTCGGATAAAACGTCGACCGGCGCGACGGGATCATTTGTTTTTCGCGAGGTCAAGTCGCTGCATCTCGATACCAGCGAGGATGAACGGCCCGACGCCTTTCAAGTCGTTGTCCACGATCGGCTCGCCGATGTAGTAATCGAAAGTGCCATCGCGGGGATGGCCAGCGGCGTTAGTGAAGCACAGACCGGCCACGGAACAGCATTTCGTGAGCGACCATTTGCCGGCGCCATAATCGCGGATGAAATTCTGAAGGATGCCAGCGTAGCCTTTTTCAATCGCTGGAATGTAATCGCGAGAGAGATGGCCGTGGTTCACGCCTTTCGCGAGCGCATAGACGAACATCACCGAGGCCGTGGCTTCGAGGTAATTGCCTTTTCGGTCACCTTGATCCATCACCTGCCACCAGACGCCGGTTTGGGAGTCCTGCCATTTGACGATGCCCTTCACGGTTTTCTGTAATGTGGCGACAATCTCCGCGCGCGCAGGATGGTTCGACGGAATGAAATCCAGCACGTCCACCAACGCCATCGCATACCAGCCCTCGGCGCGGCCCCAGAAATTCGAAGAGCAGCCATTCGCGGGATTTGCCCATGTCTGGATTTTTGCCGCGTCCCAGCCGTGATAATTTAAGCCGGTCTTCGCGTCATAAGTGTGTTCGTCAATCAGGCGGATTTGTTTGGCCACGTCATCGAAGGCAGAGACATCACCAAAAAGTTTTCCGCACTCGGCATGAAACGGGTCAGCCATATAAATCCCGTCGAGCCACATCTGGTTCGTGTATCTCTGCTTGTGCCAGAAACCGCCGTCGGGCGTGCGCGGCTGATGTTCCAATTGCTTCACCAGATTTTGCGCGGCGATCTTGTAGCGTTCTTCGCCCGTGATTTTCCAGAGCGCCAGCACCGTCTTCATCGGGTTGAGCGAATCGAGCTGATATTCCTCCGGGCGATAACCCTTCACCGCGCCATCGGCAGAGATCAACGAGCCTACCTTGTCTTGAGTGAATACGAGATAGCGGTTGTCCTGCTTCACTTCATCCAACTTGAGCAGCGACAGCGTGAACAGCCCCATCGTGTAGTCGAGCTTTGGCGGCTTGGTTTCTCGCGACATCTGGGCATCGGCCAGCCGTTGCGACCATTCAATGGGCGTCGCACCGGAATATTTCTGCGGAGCCTTCGTAGAAGTCGCGCAGGAAATAGCCAGTAACGGAAGCACAACGGCGCAGCAAAAAGAAAACAGGTTTTGTGATTTCATGGTTGCTGAAGACAATCGCCAAGCCGGCAGAGAATGCAAAGCCTTTTCAGCGGCATTCCGGTTTTGAAAAAAGGAACGCGCGATTGAACGCCCTCAAGGAAGTTCGCGCAATCGGACGCTACGTATCTCCATCTTCTTATCCTCGGCCTGGATGCCGATGAAGCCGTTCTCGGCATCAAAGCCCTGCGTCCACAGATGCTTGCCATTTAGGGACAGCGAGGCATTCGTCCCTTGCACTTCCATCGTGAACGTCGCCCACTCGCCATGCGGCACAATCGGCGGCTTGGGCGAAAGCTTGATGTCCTTGTTCTTGAGCCACGCGCCAAGATCGGCTTGCTTGAGATTCACCTGCCAGCCGTTCGTCGGCATCGGTTTGCCTTCAACTCCAGCTCGGAGAAAAAATCCGCTGTTGTAATTCGTCTCCAATCCACGCCACTCGGCTTGCAATACGAAATTGGTGAACGCGCGTTCCGTCCGCAGCCAGCCCATCCCGCCGTGAATCTGGATCACACCATTCTCTACGGAAAACTTCCCGTCGTTCATCACCGCCCATCCATCGAGGTTAGTGCCGTTGAAAAGGGGAGCCCATTTTTCTTCCGCAAACACAGTGGACGCGCAAAACAAAAGGACAACAGCAGCTGCGCGCCAGCGTCTTGGACTGCGGCAGCCCTCTGCCGCTTTTTCATCGTGAACCTGCGACGCGAAAGCGCCAGGGGACTGGCGCACTCCAAAACCTTGCGGAAGCTTGATGACAGCTTGTGTTTTCATGTCCGTAAATTTTTCACCGGCCCAGCCAGCCGCCATCGATGTTCAGCACCGCGCCATTTAGATAATCCGAATCGCCGCCCGCCAAAAACACGCAGCCGCCGGCGATGTCTTCCGCCGCGCCCCAGCGACCTTCAGGAATGCGATCGAGAATGGCCTTGTTGCGCACCGGATCTTCACGCAGCGCCTTCGTATTCTCCGTGGCAATGTAGCCGGGCGCGATGGCGTTCACGTTGATGCGTTCCTTGGCCCATTCGTTTGAGAGTGCTTTCGTAACGCCCGCGATGCCGTGCTTGCTCGCGGCGTAGGCCGGAACCGTGATGCCGCCTTGGAATGAAAGCAGCGACGCGATGTTCACCAACTTAAGGCGGGAACCTTCCGGCGCTTTGGCGCGACCGGTTTCAATCCACCACTTGCCGACGGCTTGCATCAGAAAGAACGGCGAGTTGAGATTCGTAGCGATGACCGCGTTCCAATCCGCTTCTGAAAAATCCTTGGCGGGCGCGCGGCGGATGATGCCTGCATTGTTCACGAGCACGTCAATCTGACCGGTCTTGGCAAGAATTTGCGCGATGACCTCGTGCGATTCTTTCTGCGTGCCCGTGCCGAGATCCGCGTTGTTGGCGATGAATTTACCGCCAGCTTTTTCCACCGCCGCAGCGGTCTCCGCCAGATCACTTCGCGCCACACCCACGACCGTTGCGCCTTCTTTGGCGAACGCCACGCAAACCGCCTGCCCGATGCCCCGGCTCGCGCCAGTGACCACCACTACTTTGTTTTTAAATTTCATAATTCAATTGAACCACGGAGTCACAAAGCCACAGAGAAAAAATTGCTCTTAACTTTTCGCCTCTGTGGCTCTGTGATTAGTTTTAGCGCAAATCCACCGGCTTCACCGCGTCCATGTCGTCGAACACCTGGTTTTCACCCGCCATACCCCAGATGAATTTGTAATTGCCTGTGCCCACGCCGAAGTGCATGGACCAGTTCGGCGAGAGCGCCACGTCTTCATTGTGCAGAAACAGATGCCGCGTCTCCTGCGGTTCGCCGTAGAAGTGCGAGACGATCTTGTCGCCGAGGTCGAAGTAAAAATAAATCTCCGTGCGCCGCCAGTGTGTGTGCGAGGGAAACGAATTCCACACGTTGCCCGGCTCCAACGCCGTGAGGCCCATGACCAACTGGCAACTCTGGATGCCGCCTTGATGAATGAATTTATAGATCGTGCGCTTGTTGCTGGTTTCCACTGCACCGAGATTCACCGGCGCGGCTTCGGACGATTTCATCATGCGAGCCGGATGCGGCGCGTGCGCGGGACAGGAAAGAAAATAAAACTTCGCAGGATTTTTCGAATCATCGCTCGTGAAAGAAACCGTCTTCGTGCCCATCGGCAGATACACGCAGTCCAGTTTTTCCAGCGCAAAGGTCTGGCCGTCGGCCACCACCCGCCCTGCCCCGCCAATATTGATCACGCCGAGCTCGCGGCGTTCGAGGAAAAAGGCGCGGCCGGTTTCCTTGTGGTTCGGCAGTTCGATGGCTTTGCCCGAGGGCATCACGCCGCCGACCACGAGACGATCCAAGTCCGTGAAGTGGCCGACGAGTTCGCCGGGCACAAAGAGGTTGGAGATGGAAAACGTGTCCCGCTGTTCTTGCGTGGACATCCCGATGAGGTCTTGCGGATGCGGCGTGCGGCGGATGGTGTTGGAAATCATGCGAGCAGGTTGGCAAATATCAATTCGCCCGACAAGATTTCACTTCCGGCTCTGCATCTCTTTAGACATCGCCACCAATTTTTCGAACTCCGTCTTGCCGCCGAAATAATTAAAGTTGAAATCCGCCCCGTCATTTTGGATCTCGAGGATGATCCGGTCGAATTCCGCCCACTGGCCGCAACGCACGGCATACTCCACATACGCGTAGCGAAACCGGGTTTCATCCGCGTTCAGCAGCGCGAATTTTTCGTAAGCCGCCTTGAGGTCTGGCCAGATTCCCGGCGCGAGCCAATACCGACTCCGCCCATCACGCGGCAAAGCGCGGGCGATGTCCGCGTGCGCATCCACCAGAATGATCGGCACATGACCGCCCCACTTCGTGGAGGCCACGCATTCGCGCCCGAACGCGATCATTTCTTCCGCCGAACCATTCCATTGCGGCAGGAGGAAGTGCAATTTTTGGCGGCAGGCGGCGACATTGTTTGTGTCCAAAGCCATCGCCCGCGCGAACCACTTGTCCAGTTCCGGCAACTCCTTATCCAGCCCTTCCACCACGCTCATCATCACGGTGGGAATCAGCGGGTCTTTGGGATTGAGCGACCACGCCTTGTTCAGCGCCGTCTCCGCCGCCGCCAGCCGCTCCTTGAAATTTTTCCATTGTTCGTCCGTCGTCCGATCCGCCGTGCCGTGCCCGCGACCAAGCCACGCATATTTCAGATTGAACTCGCCCTTGATGAGATACGCCGTGCCCGCCTTGGGCCAGTTTTTGAAAAGCGGTTTTTCAATCGTCTCATACGCGTCGGTCAACTCCTTATTGTTGCGCTCCAAAACTTGAAACAACTGGTGCGCCGCGTGGTAAGCCTCCTCGACCGGCATGGTTTTATCCTCCAACGCCGCCGCCAGATTGCCGATGGCCGCGCGCCGGAACTTGACGACTTCCTGCCAGAGATTGGTCTCGCCCCGCGTCCACAGCATGCCGGCCGCAAAGAGATTCGCGTAAAATTTTCGGACCGGCGAATAGCCGCTGTTCTGCATGGTCTCCGCCATCGCGCTGAACGCCGCCTGTTTTTCCTTGAGCGGCTTATCGGACTTCTGCAACACCTGATTGCAATACAGAAAATTCACCAGCGGATCTTTGCAGCCCGCCTTGACGGGATCCTCCGCCGCGCTCCCGATTAAAAACAATTTCGTCTCCTGATCAAAATCATCCCCTGCGCGGATTTTGGCGTAACGCGTCAGCGCCTCCTTCACCGGCGCCTCCCAGCGGACATCTTTCTGCCCGAACTTTTCGAAATCGCCGACCGTCGTGGACTGATTCCATTTCAAGCGCTCGTCTCCGGCGGAAGCCTGCTGAGAAGAACACGAAACGAAAGCCATTAACAACAGGCCGCCCAGAAGCATTTCGAAAAGTTTTTTCATGGTAGAAATTGTAAAGCGACCACGGCGCATCGTTTCAAATTCCTCCAGCGCTAAGCAAACGGATTACTAGGATGCCAGATTTCTCAGTGGGACTTCCGCCACGGCCGCCGGATGCAGGCAGGCCCCGGCCGGGTGGATGCACCAGCCGCCGGGACATGAAAAAGAAGCCGCATGTAGTTTTAAAAGCAGAGACCTTCCAAACCGCTAGAACTTCTAATGCAACTCATGTGCCAACGCCTACACCTTCCATTCTCTGGCGATTCCGTCACTTTCCCCAATCAACGTCTTTTCGCCGTGTTGATTTTTAGACCGCCGGAATAAAATCCATCATCGAACATTCTCTGACTGTCTTCGCGGACGATTACCTCTTCTAGACCAGAAAAAGGCCGGGCAAAGTTACTTCGCCCGGCCTTTTGAATTGTCTGAAGCGCTTACGCCTTCCAGATCATGTCCGCCACGGTCTTGCCAGCGGGGATGAACGGAATGACGTGCGTGCTGTAAGGCACCACCACGTCGAGCACGTAGGGTTCGTCGGCATCGAGCATCCGCTGCATGGCGGCGCGGAGATCTTTCTTGAACATCACGCGTTCGCATTTCACGCCGAAGGAATTGCAGACGGCAACGTAATTCGGATAAATGTCCGCGCGGTCTTTCGGGTCGCCGAGATAGGTGTGACCACGGTTGCCGGCGTAGAAGTTATCTTCCCATTGCACCACCATGCCGAGGTGTTGGTTGTTCAGGATGA
>CAINDH010000030.1 GCA_903847285.1 uncultured Verrucomicrobia subdivision 3 bacterium
CGGCGCGGGCTTCGTTTCAGTTGTGGCGGCGGTTGACATTGAAATCAGTGATGCGCGGCTTCCAAATGTTTGTTTTCAGCGGGAGCGGAAATTTCTTTCGCACGCCGCGCTTCATCGGCGGCACCTTTCGCGACAAATTCATCTTTGAACTTCGCGACGAAACTTTGCACCGGCCAGGAGCAAGCCTCGCCGAATGCGCAAATCGTTTTGCCGCCGGGGATGTTGTCGGCAATCTTCACAAGGTAATCCGCGTCCTGCGCGCGACCTTCGCCGTGCGTGAGGCGATGCAGCGTCTTGTTCATCCACAACGAACCTTCGCGGCACGGCGTGCATTGGCCACAGCTTTCGTGCGCGTAAAATTCGGAAAGATTGGCGAGTGCTTTGACTATATCTACGCTGTCGTCCATCACGATGATCGCGCTGGAGCCCGACATCGTGCCAGCCTGCGCGAGCGAATCAAAATCGTAAGGCAGATCGAGCATGTCGGTCTCGACCAAAATCTCTTTGCCCTCGGCGTCTTTTTTCTTGAGCTTAAATTTCTCGCCGGCCTTCAAAACTTTCGAGGACGAGCCGCCGGGGATGATGGCTTTCAACTGATGACCATCGCGGTGACCGCCGCCGAAATTTTTGTCGTAAAGTAATTCGCGGAGCGTCGCCTTACCAACTTCGATCTCGTAGTAGCCAGGACGTTTGACATGGCCGCTCAAGCTGACGATGCGCGTGCCGGTATTGTTCGGCGTGCCGAGCTTGGCAAATTCCGCGCCGCCCATCGCGACGATGTGCTTCACGTTGCAAAGCGTCTCGACGTTGTTGACGATGGTCGGGCACATCCACAAACCGAGGATCGCCGGAAAATACGGCGGCTTGATGCGCGGATACGGGCGCTTGCCTTCAAGCGACTCAATCAAACCCGTTTCCTCACCGCAGATATAAGCACCGGCACCACGATGAACGTGGATTTCGCAATCATAACCGCTGCCCAAAATATTTTTACCGAGGAAATTTTTCGCGCGGGCTTCCTGCAGGGCGCGGTTCAAAATTTTTGCACCTTCCGCCATTTCACCGCGGATGTAGATGTAGGCGAGCTTCACGTCGTTCGCGAAGCAGGAAATGATCATGCCCTCAACCAGTTGATGAGGATCTTTATACATGATCTGACGATCCTTGAACGTGCCGGGTTCAGATTCGTCGGCGTTGCAGATGAGATAAATCGGCTTGCCGCTTTTGCGATCAACGAAGCTCCACTTGAGGCCGCAGGAAAAACCAGCGCCGCCACGACCGCGCAAGCCGGAGACCTTCACGTCCTCGCGGATCTGTTCGGGGCCGGAAAGTTTTTTACCATCGGGCAGATCCTTCGGCTGGATGGCGAGCGCCTTCTTCAAATCGTGGTAGCCGCCATGACGCACATAGCACTCGATGTCCGGCGTGTAACCCGGTTCATCGGCGTGCTTCAATATCAATTTGTATTCTTGCGCCATATCAGCAACTTGACTCTTAAAAAATTATCTTTAGCTTACTGCGTCCCGTCATTGCCCGATGGTGTAACGGTAGCACAACAGACTCTGAATCTGTTTGTCATGGTTCAAATCCATGTCGGGCAACCATTTCATTTGCAGCCACCCACG
>CAINDH010000031.1 GCA_903847285.1 uncultured Verrucomicrobia subdivision 3 bacterium
CCTCAGAAAAATCCACAATTTGCGTTATCTATATACTCCCGAAAAATAAGAAATCATTTTTTAGCCATAAACTGATGATGCCAAGATGACAAAACTGTCACGCAAGAGTTATTGAAAGTTCATCCGCGTCCAGTCTAATGTCGCGTCTGGATTCACCAACAAAACAAATAAGCCAACACCAATGAACATCAAAACAATTGTCAGTATCGGACTCGCCGCCGCACTCTTCACTGGCTGCGCGTGGGAAAAATGTGAGAAGTGCGAAAAGGGCAAGCTCGCTGCCCAAGCCAAAATCTCCAAAGAAACTGCGCAAGCCTCCGCGCTCGCCAAAGTTCCCGGCGGCACGGTCAAGGATGCCGAACTCGAAAAGGAAAAGGGCAAGCTGATTTGGTCGTTTGACATCACCGTGGCCGGTTCGCCAGACATCAAGGAAGTCGCCGTGGACGCCATCACTGGCGAAGTGCTCGCAGTTGAGACGGAAACACCTGCCGACCAAGCCAAGGAAGCTGCTGAAGACGCAGCGAAGGCAAAGAAGAAAAAACACGGTGAAAAGGAAGACAAAGACTAACCGTGCCGTGTGACTCTAAAGTATTAAAACAAGGCCGGGCGGTTTGAAACCTCCCGGCCTTTGTTTCGGTCTAAACCATTTCCAGCTACTCACCAAAAAATCAATCCCATGAAGAAAATTCTATTGCCGGTTCTGTTTTCTATCGTCACCGCCACGGCCGCCAGTGCTGCCGGGCAATATCATCTGCTCAAAGAAATTCCCGTAGGCGGCGAAGGTGGCTGGGATTATCTCTCGGTGGATTCTACTGCGCGCCGGCTTTACGTCAGCCACGCGACGAAAGTTGTGGTGATTGACCTGGAAAAAGATTCTGTCGTCGGCGAAATCACCAACACACCGGGCGTCCACGGACTTGCACCCGCGCCCGATTTGGCTCGCGGCTTCGTGAGCTGCGGACGCGAGGATAAGTGCGCCATCGTTGACCTGAAGACGCTGCAGACGATTTCCAAAGTGGATACGGGCAAAAATCCCGACGCGATGCTTTATGATCCGGCGCGACAGGAAGTTTATATGTTCAACCACACCGGCGGCTCGGCCACGGTGATTGACGCGAAGGCGGGCAAAGTCATCGCCACCATCCCGCTCGATGGCAAAGTGGAATTCGGCGCGGTGGACACCAAGGCCGAGCGCGTCTTCGTCAATCTCGAGGACAAGAGCGAGCTTATCGCGATTGATACCAAGACGCACACGGTAAAAAACCGTTGGCCGATTGCGCCGGGCGAAGACGCGAGCGGCCTCGCGTTCGATGAAAAAAAACACCGCCTCTTTCTCGGCTGCGGCGGCAGCAAAACGATGGTGATGATGGACAGCGAGAGTGGAAAAGTTCTCGCCAGCGTCCCGATCGGTGACGGAGTGGACGCGAACGCGTTCGATCCGGCGTCACGACTTGCGTTTGCCTCGTGCGGCGACGGCACGGTGACGATCGCCAAGGAAGACGGTGACAAGCTGACGGTCGTGCAAACACTCCAGACGCAAAAAGGATCGCGCACGATGACGATTGATCCGACGACGCATAAAATCTATCTCGCCGCCGCGAAGTTTGACGAACCCGCCGCTGGCCAGCGTCGTGGTAAAATGCAGCCGGGCAGTTTTAAAATTTTGGTTTACGGGCCCGAGAAATAATCTGGCAATTGCCGGAGCGTGGAGCGTTGCTCCGCGCTCCAAATTTTTGAATGGTTCTGTCGGAGGGCCCCGGCGGCACGTGGAATGACACACTTTTCATTTTTCCTTCACGCGTGATTCATGTCGCCGTGTTGAACTAATGCCAACGGCAACCATGCCGTTAAAAGAAATCGAAATATGAATACAAAAACCACATTGCTAGTCACGCTGCTGAGCGGCGCACTGGCAGCGAATAGTTGGGCGGGAACGGAATTGAAATGGTCGGAGGTGCCAGAAGCGGTGCGCGCGGCGGTGCTGGCAAACGGCGGCACGGCGGGACAATCGGTGGATGACGAAGGGAAGAAAATTGGCGGCAAAGCGATTTACGAAGCCAGTGTGAAGGACAAAGCCGGCAACACCGCCGACCTGGTCATCAACGAAGACGGCAAGCTCGTAGAGACCAAGCACGATGATGCCGCTGATGCCGCTGCGGAACGCGCCGACCGCGCGAAAAAACTTTTGGCCGGCGTGAAGTTCAGCCATCCGCGCGACATCACGAATCCGTATCTGCCGCTCGACTCGCTCAAGCAGGACATCATCGAGGGCTCCGAAGACGGCAAGAAAACCCGCGTGGAGCGCACGCTGAAACCGGCAATCCACAAGACCTTCAAGGTGGCCGGACAGAAAGTGGATTCGCTTTGCATGGAGGACCGCATTTTTGTGGGCGGCGTTTTGGAGGAAGTGGCGCTGGATTATTTCGTGCAGGACGATGCCGGCACGATTTATTATCTCGGTGAGGATGTGGACGAGTTTGATGAAAACGGCAAGCTCGCCAAGCACAACCCGCCGGATGACGCGTGGCTGACGGGAAAAGACACGCCCGCGCCCGGCGTCATCATGCCCGCGCATCCGAAAGTCGGCGACACGTTCCGATCCGAGGATGTCTCGGACAAAATTGCCGAAACCGATGAGGTCGTGTCCCTCGACGAATCCACAACCGTGCCCGCCGGAACATTTGCACACTGCCTGAAGATGAAGGAAACGCTCGCGGACGGTTCGGTGGAATACAAACTTTACGCCCCGGGCGTGGGCGTGGTGCGCGAGACACCCGCCACCGGCGACGAACTTTTGGTTTCGCACATGGCTACCAAATGACGGGCGCATCAACGCATCACACCATCAACTAACAAATTCTCAAATGAAAAATCTCCATACTCCATTCAAGTCGGTCAGCGTCGTCGTCTTGCTCGCGGTGGCCAGCCTAGTTCCCTTCGTCAGTAGGGCGGAAGACGCGAAGGCCGCTGTCGAAACGAATTCCATTTCCGCCATTTACACCGCAGCGGAAACGGCGGAGTTCGTGAAGCTCACCAAAGCCACGCTCGCAGCGCTTGCGGCAACCAAGGAAACCGACATGGTCGCCAAGCTCACGGATTTGGAGACGGCCTGGGACGACCAGGAAAAAACGCTGCGTCCGAAAAACGAAGCCATCTGGACTTCGCTCGACAAGACGCTCGACAAGGGGATTTCCGCCTTACGTAGTAGTCACAAAAATTTGGCGAAAGGCAAAGCGGCTTTGGAAGAGCTGTTGAAAAATCTGGAACTGGCCACGAAGCATTGAATCGTCAGGCCCGCGCGGAGAAATATGAATACACCTAAAGCAATCGGTTTAAGTTTGATGGCAGCGGTCATTGTCGTCGCCGGCTATGTGGCGATTGCCCATCGTCCCGCTGGAAAACCCTCGGAAAAAATCGAGGCGACCCAATCAAAGGCTGTTGAAAATGTAACGGGCCTTACAGTCGCGCCGTCCGTTGAAATCCCGGTGCCGGAAACCGAGCCATCCGCGCCGGGCAATAAAACCGACCAAGCCCCGGTCGCGAAGAAAAAAATTGCCGCCACGCAACCCAACAAGTCGGCAAAGGTGAAACCGCCCGTTCAAGATCCCGATGCCCGCGCCGCGTTGAGTCTGGTTGGAGCTGACCCGATGGCGGAACAATATTGGGCCGCAGCCATCAACGACCCAAACCTACCCGCCAACGAGCGCAAGGATTTGATCGAGGACTTGAACGAGGATGGCTTGTCTGACCCGAAACATCCCGGCCCGCAGGATTTGCCGCTGATTGCAAACCGCCTCCGGCTGATTGAAGAGATGGCGCCAAGCGCGATGGACGCCGTGAATGCCGACGCTTTCGCGGAAGCCTACAAAGATTTGCAAAACCTCGCGGCGGGCGGGGCGGCGCAATGACGCGCACGGCGCTTTAACCTTTTCACCGTTCAACGGTTCAACGATTCTCCCACCATGCGCGTGCTCGTCGTCGAAGACGAAAAGAAAACGGCCTCGTTCGTCCGCAAGGCATTGCAGGCGGAGAGCTTTGCCGTGGACGTCTTTCACAATGGCGACGACGCGCTCGCCGCCGCCTGTGCCACGCCGTTTGATGCGATCGTGCTCGACATCATGCTGCCCGGCCGCGATGGCATCAGCGTGCTGAAACAATTACGCGAACGAAAAAATTCCACACCCGTGCTGCTCCTTTCCGCGCGCGGTGAAGTCAATGAACGTGTCGAAGGCTTAAATGCCGGCGCGGATGATTATCTGCCAAAGCCGTTTGAGCTTTCTGAACTCATCGCTCGTGTGCGCGCACTCACTAGGCGCAGTGGAGAAAACAAATCCACGACACTACGCGTGGCTGATCTCACGCTCGACACGCTCACGCACAAGGCCCAACGTGGCAACGCGAGCATCGAACTGACGGCGCGCGAATATCGGCTGCTGGAATTTCTCATGCGTTCCGCCGACCGTTTGTGCGGACGAATGATGATTCTTGAAAAAGTTTGGGACTATGGTTTTGACCCCGGCACAAACCTTGTGGACGTCTATATCCGCCGCATCCGTGAAAAAATTGACGCCGGCTTTGAAATCAAGCTCTTGCACACAGTTCGCGGCCAGGGCTATATCCTCAAGGAGAACGCATGACCATCCGCGTTCGACTTGCGCTTTGGTATGCCGCAGTGATGTTCGTCTCGCTGGCGGTGATGGGTGTGCTGATGTATCACGCCTTTGCACCTGAATCTGGAGCTCAGTCCGCGCATGAATCCGCCGAGGACGCCAGCGACCTGCGCGAGATTTTCCGGATTCTTTTCTGGTGCGGCGTGCCCGCGATGTTGCTCGCGGTGACCGGCGGCTGGTGGCTCACTCGCCGCGCACTCGCCCCCGTAGCCAAATTGACGGCAGCCATCGAAAAAATCCATGAGCACAACCTCGGCGAAAAAATCCCGCGCACACACAACGGCGATGAACTCGACCGCCTCACTGAGATGTTCAACGCCATGACTGTGCGGCTGGATGAATCATTCAACCGCATTCGTGAATTTACCCTGCATGCTTCCCATGAACTAAAAACGCCGCTAACCGTGTTGCGTGGCGAAACCGAGACTGCCTTGCGCGATGAAAGGATATCCGCTGCGGAACGCGAGCGCGCCAACAGCCAACTTCAGGAGTTCCGTCGTCTGACACAAATCGTGGATGGACTGACGCTGCTGGCTAAAGCCGACGCTGGCCAAGTAGCACTAACGCTGGAGCCTTTGCGCTTTGATGACTTGGTCCGTGAATGTTTTGCCGATTTGCAAATCCTTGCGGAACCGCATGGGATTCGCGCTGAACTAGAAGCCTGCGAGATGATTTCAGTTCGCGGCGACCGGCATCGGTTGCGTCAGCTGCTGCTGAACCTTGCCGACAACGCCGTGAAATACAACCAGCCGCAAGGCCGCGTGACGCTGAGCTTGCGGTGCGCGGATGGTTTGGCGGAATTCCAAATCACCAACACCGGCGCGGGCATCCCGCCGGAGATTTTGCCGCGCGTCTTCGACCGTTTCTTCCGTGGCGATGTGGCACATGGGAACACCGTCGAGGGCTGCGGCCTCGGCTTGAGCATCGCAAAGTGGATAGTTTCTGCGCATGGCGGGAAAATTCAAATTGCGTCCGTGCCTTCACAATCCACAATTGTCACCGTGCAACTGCCGATCGCATGAAATTCTGGCCACTCATCTTGGTAACCGCTTTGCTCGCCGGCTGCGCGCACTACCAGGCGCGCCCGCTCGCGCCGGAAAAATCCGCCGCACAAATCGAGTCGCGCCGCCTGGATGACGCGGGGTTGAAAAAATTCTTTGCCACCAACGCCGTTCCCGCACCGGAAAGCTGGCCGTTGTCGAAATGGGATTTGAATTCGCTGACGCTTGCCGCGTTTTATTTTCACCCCGACCTCGCCGTCGCCCGCGCGCAATGGCAGTTGGCTGAGGCGGGCGTGAAAACTGCCGGCGGCCGCCCGAATCCAACGCTCTCCGTCTCGCCGCAATACAACTCCACGACATTCGTGCCGTCGCCATGGGGGCCGTCCATCAATCTGGATATCCCGATTGAAACGATGGGCAAGCGCAGCAAACGCATCGCCGAGGCCGTGAAACTATCCGAAGCCGCCCGCTGGAATTTTGTTTCAGCCGCATGGCAGATTCGGAGTGGCGTCCGCGCGGCACTCTCAGATTTCAGCATCGCGCAACAACGATTGCCGTTGTTGCAAAAACAAATCGCCGCGCAACGTAAAATTGTTTCGCTGATTCAGCTCAGCTTTGATGCAGGCGCGGCGGCGCGTCCTGAACTCACCGCCGCACAAATGGCCCTGACGAAAATGCAGCTCGAAGTTTCCGGCGCGGAAGCGAAGGTGGCCGAAACGCATTCGCGATTGGCCGAGGCTATCGGAGTTTCGGTCGTCGCGTTTGAAGGAATTGAGATTGAAAATAAATTTTCAGCGAACACACAGGACACGTTGACCACGGACGCCGCCCGCCAGGCCGCGCTAGTTGGGCGCGCAGACATTCGTGCCGCGCTCGCGGATTACGCGGCGGCCGAAAATAATTTGCGGCTGGAGATCGCCAAGCAGTTTCCTGACGTGCATCTGAATCCGGGCTATCAGTTCGATCAAGGCGATAACAAGTGGGCGCTCGGCCTCACGGTGGAGCTGCCCATCCTGAATCAAAATCAAGGTGCCATAGCCGAGTCGCGGGCGCGGCGCGAACTGGCGGCGGCGAAATTTCTTCAACTTCAATCGCAAATCATCGCGCAAGTGAAACGTGCCGTGGCTGGCTGGCAAAGCGCACAGCGTTTGCTGAAAACTTCTGGCGAACTGCTCAACGCGGCGGAACATCAGCAACAATCCATTGCCGCACAGGTGCAAGCTGGAGCCGCGAGCAAAATGGATTCTGCGGCGGCAGAAATTGAGCTGGCGTCCGTCCGCCTCGCCCAAATCGAAAGCGAAGCCCAAGCACAGTCCGCGCTCGGCGCGCTGGAAGACGCGTTGCAAAGTCCGGCGAATGCGATTGCCGCCGTCATTGAAAAAATTTCGACCGACACTCCGAAAGGAAAAAAGCCATGAAACCAGCCATCGGAAATAATTTATCCACTGCAACGCGCGGCACGTTAAACCGCGCGGCAGCGTCTTGGAGTGCGGCAGTCCTCTGCCGCTTTGGAAAAGCAAGGCACACGATGAAAAGCGGCAGAGGAGTGCCGCACTCCAAGACCTCGCGGTGTTTGGGCGGCTTCAGTTTTCTGTTCGCTACAGTTGTTTCCCTTACGCTGCTGGCAGGTTGCTCAAAACCCGCCGCCGACAAGCCAGCAGACGCTCCGGAAAAAGCTGAGGCCAAAACCGGCGTGACGATGGATGCGGAGACGCAGGCGCGCGTGGGTTTGAAAATCGAATCGCCTGCTGCGACGCTGTGGCAGCCGGAGACAAAAGGTTTTGGCCGGGTGATTGAATCGGTGATGCTGACGGCGGCAGTCACAGATTTGGAATCTGCGCGTGTGGCGGCGGAAGTTTCCATCAAAGAACTGGCGCGGCAAAAAAAACTGGCGGCGCAGGACAATATTTCTGCCCGCGCGCTCGAAACGGCGAATGCCACGTTCGTGCGCGAGAACGCTGCTTACGCGGCTGCGGAAGCCAAGTTTAAGCTTGAATGGGGTTCGACGCTCGCGTCAGCCAGCAACTGGATTGACATCGGCACGGAGGCGCTGGTGCGGATAGATTTGCCCGCAGGGGAGACTATGGCATCGCCACCTACTTCAGCGCGAATCATTGCGATGGCGGATGCAGCCAAAACAGTGCATGGAGAATTCGTGGGTTCAACGGACGGCGTGAATCCGCAGACACAAAGCCAAGGATTTTTCTTTTCAGTCAAAAGGGGTGCATTGCCACCGGGCGCGGCGGTCACCAGCTTCTTGAAAACTTCCGGCGAACCTATGAGCGGCATCACGATTCCCGCAGGCGCGGTCGTCCGCCACGAAGGCGCGGCGTGGGTTTATGTGCAGACCCAAACAAACCAATTTTCCCGCGTGGAGATTTCTCTGGACTGCCCGGCGGATAGAGGCTGGTTCGTGAAAGCAAATATCTCCACCAACAGCCGCGTGGTGATTGAAGGCGCACAGGCATTGCTCTCGGCGGAATTCTCCACGGGCGAAGCGGCCCATGAACATTGAGCCATGCTGAAACGTCTTGTTGAAATTTCCCTGCGACGGCGCGGCGTGGTCATCACGCTGGCGTTCGGATTGATCGCCTATGGGCTGTTTGTTACGGCGCGCGCGCGACTGGATGTCTTCCCGGAATTCGTTCAGCCACAAGTTGCGGTGCAAACGGAGTCGCCGGGATTATCGCCGGAACAGGTAGAAGTCCTGGTAACGCGTCCGGTGGAAAACGCCATGAACGGCGCGGTGAATCTGGAAGCGGTGCGCTCGGAATCCATCCAAGGTTTGTCCGTGGTCACCGCCGTATTCAAGGACGGCACGGATATTTTTCGCGCCCGACAGATGTTGTCGGAACGGCTCTCGCAGCTCACGAGCGAACTGCCGGCGGGCGTAGGCGCGCCAAAAATGGAACCGCTCACGTCGTCCACGATGGACTTGCTCAAGCTCGGGTTGACTTCAGAAAAATTATCGGCGGCGGAACTTCGCAGCTTTGCGGACTGGACGGTGCGGCCGCGATTGCTTTCGGTTCCGGGCGTGGCGGCCACAAAAGTTTTTGGCGGCGAAGTGCGAGAGCTGCAAATTCAATTTGATCCGGAGCGGTTGAAAGTTTTCAACGTGACGGTGACTGACGTTGCCAATGCCGCGCGGGCGGCTTCGGGCGTGCGCGGCGCAGGTTTCATCGAGACGGACGCACAACGGTTGCCGTTGCAAACGGAAGGCCAGGTTTTCACCGCTGCGCAGCTCGGCGAGGTAGTCGTAACCCAGCATGATGGACGCAGCG
>CAINDH010000032.1 GCA_903847285.1 uncultured Verrucomicrobia subdivision 3 bacterium
ACCGCCTTCTGTGTCATAAAAAGTTTATTCCCTGCCTGCCCGCCATTACGACTTCAGTATATCGCCCTCAACATCAGATGCCTCGATGCACAACCGACCACGGAACAATCCCACCGGCTCTAGTTTGATTTTTTCTGGCTGACAAAAAGTCACTGATAGCGAGTCCCCGCTGACCCAATAAATGGCATCTTGGCGAAACCGCACCGCCAGTTCACAACTTACAATCAGCGGCAACTCGACCGCCCACCCCGGTTCGGCATGGTTGGTTTCCGGCGAATAACCAGTGAGCCGCATCTGCCATGCGCCCGTCGCCACCAGTTCCGCCTTGAGCCGGCGGTCCGCCGCCAGATTTTGGGCTGCAGTCCACACTTCGCCGGTGGTGGCGTAGGCGGTGATGATGGCAAATTCTTCCGGCCAGCTTACAACCGGAGTCGGACATTTGAATCGGGTTTGAAAATAGGCAGGATGCACGCGTGGAAGTCATCATTCCACCCGGCCCACAGCAAAACAACCAAATTACTACAAGCTTCATCCAGACAACCCGCCCTCCGAACCGCCAGCCGCGAATTTCTCCGCGTGACCTTCGGCGACGTGTCCGCCGCCGAGCGCCAGCAGGTCCGAAAAGATTTGGAAGCATATTGCTTCCTGGACTCCCTCGGCATGGTTCAAATCGTGGACCAACTTGGATGGCTTGGAACTGATTGTTGATCATTCGGGCTGGAGAGCATCAACTCTTCAGTGATGCTATGGCATGTTGATCGGCCTCGTTGATTGACCACCACCGGTGCTAACTTTGCCTTTTGATTTTACCCAGGATGACTTGCTTCAACTCGGCGGCAAGATGTTCTTTGCTGGGGACTTCATAAGTATAATACCGGTCGCTTTGACCGGGCTGATCGCCGGCATCGTCGTCTTCATCATCGTATTCACCGTCATCATCCTCAATCTCATCCACACATTCGCACTCCAACAACAGGTCCCGCGGGTTGGTGTTTTGCCACAGCTGCTCGCGTTCTTCCGCCGTCAATTCCAGCCCGGCAAAGGCCACAAGATTGATCGACGGACCATCCATCAGAGTGCCCTGAAATTGAAAGGTGTCACTTGGCTCCGCCTCGGCCGGTTGTTCCGAGATACCCGACACCAAGTCAACCGGCTCAGTGGGCTGCGGTGGCGGAACGGCCTTTTCGGTTTTCGATTTATTTTTGCTCATAGTCCTTCTACCAATAGCCTAAAACTATTTGGCGGTTAATACCTCGGGACATTCCGGTCAATGTGGCCTTGCCTCGATTTGGTGGACAGGGAGTGAATGCATGAGCCATGTTTTAATGTATTGAGATTCCTAGTCCATAGTGGATTCGCAACCGGGCACGCTGCGAAAACGCGCCCGGTCGTAAAAAATTCCCAACCATTCAAAAATCGCCGCGCACCCCTGTTTGGCGGTGCTGCCAGTAGTAGTCGGGGCAACCCCTGATCCATTTCCAAAGTTGGAACCGACTATTTCGAGCCGAACGTAGGCCGACACTCTGATGTCGACCTGCGACTCGATTAAGCTTTGATAAGTTTTAGAACAGTCTCAACTGCGGCTTCAATCTTCACCGCCGAAAACACAGCGTTGCGCGGCTTGATTTCCACTTCGCCTTTCGCCAGCGATTTTTCACCAAGCGCGATGCGGATGGGAAAACCGACGAGGTCAGCATCCTTGAATTTCACGCCAGGACGTTCATCGCGGTCGTCGAGAATCACGTCCACACCTTGGGCGGTAAGTTCGGCGTAAAATTTTTCCGCAAGTTGCATCGCCTGACTGTCGGGCGCGACAGCGAGCGGTGTGATGCATACTTGATACGGAGCAACGCTCAACGGCCAGATGACGCCGTCCTTGTCGTTGCCCTGTTCGATGACCGCCTGCAATGTCCGCGTGACGCCGATGCCGTAGCAACCCATGACCAACGGCTTGCGCGAACCGTCCGCATCGAGGAATGTGGCATTCAGTTTCTCGCTGTATTTCGTGCCGAGCTTGAAGACGTGGCCTACTTCAATCGCGCGGCGAATTTTCAGCGGTTTGGCACACTTGCCGCACGGCTCGCCAGCAGTGACGGTGCGCAGGTCAAACCATTCGGTTACTTTGATGTCGCGCTCGATGGAAACATTCTTCAAATGGAAACCATCTTCATTCGCGCCGGTGGTCATGTCGTTTGCGCCGCGTAGTCGTTCGTCGGCATAAATTCTCACATCAGCGGGAACATTCACGACGGCACCAAGCGAACCAGGCTTCGCGCCAAGTGTCGCCACACATTCTTCCGGCGTCGCTGGCCGCACTTCCACGGCACCGGTGCGCGCCATAAGTTTCGTCTCGTTCAACTGATCGTCGCCGCGAATCAAAATTAAAATCGTTTTTGAATCCGCTACATAGACGAGCGTCTTGATCTGACGATTCGCCGGAACTTTGTATGGATCTTTGCACAACGCTTCAATCGTGACCACGCCGGGCGTGGCAAATTTTTCAATCGCTGCACCGATTTCGCGCGGCGCTGTTTTGGGAATGCCACTCGTGGCTTTCTCGATGTTCGCCGCGTAGCCGCAGGCTTCGCAATAGACGACGTCGTTTTCGCCGGTTTCGGCGGGAACCATGAATTCGTGCGAATAATTTCCGCCGATGACGCCGGTGTCAGCTTCAACGGGGAACGCCTGCAAGCCGCAGCGCGCGAAGATGCGTTTGTAGGCCTCATACATCTTGTGGTAGCTCGCCATGGCGTTCTCATCCGTGGTGTCGAAAGAATAGGCGTCTTTCATGATGAATTCCTTGGCGCGCATCAGGCCGAAGCGCGGGCGGATTTCATCGCGGAATTTGGTGCTGACCTGATAGAAATTTTTTGGAAGCTGGCGGTAGGAATTAATTTCACCGGCAGCCAATGTGGTGATGACTTCCTCGGCGGTCGGACTCAAAAACCATTCGCGGTTAGAGCCGTCTTTGACTTTGAACAAAACGTCCTTGGCGGTTTCGGCGCGTCCGCTTTGCTCCCAAATTTCTTTTGGCTGGAGTGCGGGCATTAGAACTTCGATGGCTCCGGCTCGGTCCATTTCCTCGCGGATGATGTTCTCGACCTTGCGCAAGGCCCGCAGGCCGAGTGGCAGAAAAGTATAGACGCCGCCAGCGAGTTTGCGGATGAGGCCGGCGCGCAACAGCAGTTTGTGGGAAAGAATTTCCGCGTCAGACGGAGCTTCGCGGAGCGTAGGAATCAGAGTTTGTGTCCACTTCATGTGGCGGACAGATTAACAACAAAGGCTGAACGGAACGAAGTTTTTTTCTCACTTCACCGTATTGATGAGCGGTGCCATTCCCTGAATCCGAACCTCCAACTTGTCGCCGCTTTGAATAGGACCGACGCCACTGGGTGTGCCGGTGAGAATCACATCGCCGGGCAGCAGCGTCATGTTCGTGGAGACGAAGCTGACAATTTGCGCGGGCTTGAAAATGAGTTGGCTGGTGTTTGAGTTTTGGCAGAGCTGACCATTTTGAAATTGCTGGATGTTCAAATGGTTCGGATCAATCTGCGTCTCTACATACGGGCCAAGTGGCGTGAAGGTGTCAAACGATTTACAACGCGCCCATTGGCCATCTGCCTTCTGGATGTGACGGTCGCTAATGTCCTGCGCGGCGGTGTAGCCGAAGATGTAGCGCGAAGCCTGCGTGGGCGACACGTTGCGAATCTTGCGACCGATGACAATTGCCAGCTCCGCCTCAAAATCCGTGCGATGTTGCGGAAAAGGAATTTCAATTTTCCCGCCATCTGCCAACAGTGAGGTCGTGGCTTTGAACCAGATGAGCGGCTCCTTCGGCAGTTCGCGTCCCATCTCGCGTGCGTGGTCGTGGTAGTTTATGCCCACAGCAATAATCTTGGACGGCACGACCGGAACAAGCGTCTTCACGCCCTTGCGCGGCGTGGGTTTGCGCTCGAAGGAGGGCGAGCCAAAGATGTCGCTACAAGCGCGAAAGATTTGCCCGTCCACCACTTTGGCGTAGAAAACTTCTAATCCTTTTTGAAAACGTCCGATGGCAGCCATTGGTAATTTTAGATTTTCGATTGACGATTTAGCCGTGGCCAGAAGTCTGCCGCTTAAATCCTGAATCGCAAACCGTAAATTGCGGGCGCGGCTTGCCGAAATGAAAGCATGGCGCTACATTGCGCGCGTGAACGGGCTGACAAAACAGGAAATCACCGTTTTGACGCTGGTAGCCGCGCTGCTGCTGGTGGGATTATTTGTGAAGCATTACCGCGATGCCAATCCTACCGTCGCCGTCGCACCGCCCGCCAACCACTGATATGCAAGAAGTCAATTTTGATGAAGCGCTGGACTTGCTCCTCGCCAAAGATTCGCGCTACGCGCGAGATGCCTACCATTTTTTGCGCGAGTCACTCGATTTCACGCAGAAACTCATCAGCAAAGAAAACAAAGGCAAGGTGCGCCACGTCACCGGGCAGGAACTGCTCGAAGGCATCCGGCAGCACGCCCTCCAGCAATTCGGTCCGATGACGGTGACTGTATTTGAAGAATGGGGCATCCGCACCGGACAAGACTTTGGCGAAATGGTTTTCAACATGGTCGAGAACAGCCTCCTCGCCAAGACCGAGAAAGATTCCCGCGAAGATTTTCAGGTGAGCTACGACTTTACCGAAGCGTTTCTAAAACCTTTTTGGCCGGAAAGCAAACTCAAGGCCGCCAAAACAGCTGCCAAATAAAAACAGCTGCCAAATAGTCGGTCCACCCATGGCAACCCCCTGCTCTGGTGCTATTTTTCCCCTCAAAACAACCGTTCCCGCTTCAAAATAAAGATTGTCGCCGAGGCGTTCTCTGGTAGATTGCGTTTCCTCTTTCAACAGAATTTCTGGTGGGGAGGAAAACGGCCTTCAAGTTGCCTTCGTGTGAAAGCAAGCGGCCATAATAACACCAAATAAAAATCCTGTGTTCCGCAGGATGCCGTGAATAAATCGCGGTTTTAACCAACGGAAAATTAGCAAGCATGAGCACTACTATCGGAGTCAAAGAATTGTTGGACGCTGGCGTCCATTTCGGCCATCAAACCAAGCGCTGGAACCCCAAGATGAAACCGTTCATCTTCGATGCGCGCAACGGCATTCACATCATTGATCTGAGCAAGACCGAGGCGCAGTTGCATACGGCCTTGAACTTCCTCAGCACCACCGTCCGCAAAGGCGGCAAAATCCTTTTCGTCGGCACCAAGAAACAGGCGCAGCTGACCGTCAAAGAAATCGCCAAGGAAACCGGTCAGATGTTTGTGACCGAACGTTGGCTCGGCGGCACACTCACCAACTACGCCACCGTCAAGACCTCCATCAAGCGCCTCAAAGAAATTGAACGCATGGATGCGGACGGCTCCATCAAAGATTACGTCAAGCAGGAACAGGCCGTCATCCACCGTGAAGGTGCGCGCTTGACCAAGTATTTCGACGGTCTCCGTGATTTGGACAAAATGCCTGCCGCCATGTTCGTTGTGGACGTGAAGCGCGAACACAACGCCGTGGCTGAAGCCCGCAAGTTGAATATCCCCGTCGTGGCCCTCGTGGACACGAACAGCGATCCCGACCTCGCCGATTATCCGATCGCCGCGAACGACGACGCTATCCGTTCCGTCCGCCTCATCCTGCAGGCCATCTCCCAGACCATCACGCAGGCCCGCGCGGAATTCGAATCCAAGAAATCCCGCAAGGTGAATGAAGAAGCCCCGGCTGCCGAAGCCGCCGCTGTCGCTGCATAATTAAACTTCAACGGCGGAACGCCGGGAATTTTTCCCGCGTTCCGCCGTTCAACTCTCAACTAGAAACTCGTTACTAATTTTATGGCTGAAATCACTGCTGCAAACGTTGCCAAGCTCCGTGAAATGACCGGCGTTGGCATGATGGAATGCAAAAAAGCGCTCGTAGAAGCGCAAGGCAACATCGAAACCGCCATTGACAATCTCCGCAAATCCGGTGCTGCCAGTGCCGCGAAGAAAGCCACCCGCGACGCCCGCGAAGGCGTCATCGCCCAGTTCATTTCCGCCGGCGGAAAATCCGGAGTGCTCGTGGAAGTGAATTGCGAAACCGACTTTGTCGCCCGCAACGAAGGCTTCCGCGCCTTCTGCGACGACATCGCCAAGAAGATCGCCGCCGATCCGAGCGTGAACCTCGATGCCGACCGCGAAGCCGCCGTCGGTAAGATGGGCGAGAACATCAAATTCACCCGAAATGCCCGCATGGACGTTTCCGGCAACGGCGCCGTCGCTGCCTACATCCACACCGGCGCCAAAGTCGGCGTGCTCGTCGAAGTCGGCTGCAATAACGCTGACACCGCTGGCAAAGATGAATTCAAACAACTCGTCAAAGACATCACGCTGCAAATCGCCGCTGGTTTCCCGCACGTGGTCTCCCGCGAAAATGTTTCGCCCGAAGTCATCGCCAAGGAACGCGAGATCGCCGCGAACTCCGACCGCTTGAAAGGCAAGCCCGCCGCCGCGATGGAAAAAATCCTCCAAGGCGTGCTGGATAAATTCTTCCAGACCTACTGCCTCGTGGATCAAGGCTTCGTGAAGCGCAACTCCGAAGTCAGCGTCAAAGAACACGTCGCGCAAATCAGCAAGCAATTGGGTGACGAGATCACCATCCGCCGCTTCGTCCGCTTCCAAGTCGGCGAATCCGCCGCCGCTGCTTAACCGCACCGCAAAAAATTCCAAGGCGTCCAGCAATGGACGCCTTTTTTGTTTTCTGATTTGGTAAGTGTGCCGTTACTGTTGGGCAACTGGTAGCGCATCGCCAGCCGGTTGGAAAAACTAAAATCTGAACCTCGGGAATAAAACTGGGACTGACCTTTTTACAAATATCATCGCTTTGCCGGAGCCAAGTTCATTGACTTTGGTCGCGCTGGGCAGCTTACTCTGTGGCTACTGTCGTTGGAAAAAATGAAGCGGCATAAAGGTGTCAGTCCCAGTTTTGATGCGGCTCTTTTTCACCCACACGCTGCTGCCATTTCCGAGAGCACATCCACCGTGGGCCAGTGGCCGAGCAGCCACGATTCCCTTGATCTGTAGCAGCGGACGTGAGTCCGCTCCATTCTTCCCTTCCGCCAAGCCCTGTCACTTGGCGTCGAACTGCACAGTCCCCGTTTCCAGTCCGTCGCGCGTGACGGTGAGCGTGATGGTGCCGGTCTTGAGCGTGGAACGAATAGCCACGCGGTTGATACCGCATTCGGTATTGAGCCAGAGGTTGTTCATGGACTTGATAGTGCCGCTGTTGTAGCCACCGCGCCAGATGGCGGGGCCGTCGAGCTTGAAATCCACACGTGCTTCTTCCGTCGGGCAGCGGCGGCCTTGTTGCCGTCGGGCAGGCTCGTCACGGGACCAAACACCGGCGGCGCCGTGCTGATGACCGCCAAGGTTCCGGTCGCAATGAACGCATTCGTGTTCCACGCGAGATTCGTTCCCAACGGCTGAAGGGTAAAACTGGCGAATGACCCGCTCGGCAGCGTGCCGGTGAACAGGTTGAATCTGTCACCCACCGCCAACGGATTGCCGCTGACGTTGATCACGAGTAAATTTCCGCCGAAGGCCAGCGTGCGGTGACTGCCTGATGTCCAGCGAGGTCGTGCTGCTGGCAGTCAACGCGCTCAAGTGGAAAGCGCCCGTTCCCTGTAAATGGTTTTTTTGGACGGTGCACCCCGACGGCTGATTGAAGTTGACCAATCGCTATAAGAGGATCGGTTGCAGGAAAATACCCATATCACGTTTGATAATCCCAGTAACCAGTTGATGTAGCATTGATCAGAATTCTGACAGATAGCTTACTTGGCGAGCAGGTATTGCTTCATTACAGGAAACCCGCAAACCGGCGAGCAGAAATTGCCGAAGATTTGACATGATACCGGAAGCATTTCTTCCGATCCACTCGCTCGTAGGGAAGTGCGATATCCTAGACCAAACGTAGCATAACGCACTCCGAAATTAAATCACTTCTGCCCGTAATACGCTTCCTTGCCATGCTTGCGGAGATAATGTTTATCCAGCAACACTGATTGCATCGGCTTGATCTTCGGATTGATGCGCAACGTCTCGCTGTTCAGTTTCGCGATGAATTCCAGCACGCTGGCGTTATGAACCGCATCATACACGTCTTTGCCCCAGGTGAACGGCCCGTGGCTCGCCACCAGCACGGCGGGATGTTGCAATGCGTCGTATTTCAACTTGCGGAACGTCTCCACGATCACGTCGCCCGTGTTCGCCTCGTAATTATTTTTGATTTCTGCCGCCGATAGCTTGCGCGTGCATGGCACGTCGCCATACCAGTAATCCGCCTGCGTCGTGCCGTAAGCCAGCAACGGCTGGCACGCCTGCGCCCACGACGTCGCGAACAAACTGTGCGTATGCACCACGCCACCAATTTTCGGAAACGCGCGATACAAAATCAAATGCGTGTCCGTGTCCGAGCTGGGCTTGAACTTGCCTTCGACGACCTTACCGGTTTCCAGCGACACGCAGACCATGTGCTGCGGCTTCATCTCTGAATACGGCACGCCGCTCGGCTTGATGACCATCACGCCGCTCGCGCGGTCGACGGCACTCGCGTTGCCCCACGTCTGGATGACCAAACCTTCGGCAACCAGATCCAGGTTCGCCTGACATACTTCAGCTTTTAATTTTTCGAGCATAATAAATTATATTTTTTACCCACTGAGTCACCGAGAAAAAAAACCACTCTGTGTCTTCGTGTCTCTGTGGTTATTAAATTCACTTCCGCGCTTTGCTGCGAATTTCAATGAGCTTCTTCATCACGCCATAAAGGTTGCCATTCCACTGCTTCGTGCCGAAGGCGTCATGGAGTTGCTTGTAGATCGCGTAAAGCTCCTTGTAAACCGCGTGGGCTTTCGGATTCGGTTTGTAAACCGTCGGCTTGAGGCCGGTCATCTGCTTCTGCGCAGTGGCAAAGTCCTTATGTGCTCCAGCGACCACTGCGGCCGCGATGGCGGAACCGAGCGCACAGGTTTGCGCCGAACGGCTGATCTTCATCGGGCGCCCCGTGATGTCCGCGTAGGTCTGCATGACGAGCGGGCTTTTCTCGGCGATGCCGCCGCAGTTCACCACTTCGGAAATCTTCACGCCGTATTCCTCGTAGCGGTTGATGATGGTCAACGCACCGTAAGCCGTTGCCTCAATGAGCGCGCGATAAACTTCCGCCGGCGTGGTGTAAAGCGTCTGGCCGAGGAGCAGGCCGGTGAGCTGCTGGTCCACGAGCACGGTACGATTGCCGTTGTTCCAGTCGAGCGCGATCAAGCCGCTTTCGCCAGGCTGAAGTTTCAGCGCACCCTTGGTGAGTTCTTCGTGCGATCCCGCCTTGGTGCCACCGGGCTGGATGTAGTTCACCAGCCAGTTGAACATGTCGCCGACTGCAGACTGGCCAGCCTCGATACCGAAGTAGCCGGGAACAACACTGCCGTCCACGATGCCGCAAACGCCCGGGATGTCCGCGAGCTTGGCGGTGTTCACGCGCACGCTGATATCGCAGGTGCTCGTGCCGATGATCTTCACGAGCGTTCCGGGCTTCACGCCCGCGCCGATCGCACCGGTGTGCGCATCGAACGCGCCGACCGTCACGGGAATGCCGGCAGAAAGACCGGTGCGCTTGGCCCAATCCGCGGTGAGCGTGCCAACGGCGGAATCCACCGCGAGCACGCGCTTCGGCAGGCGGTCGCGCAACGCGCCGAGTTTTGGATCGAGCTTGGAAAGAAAATGCGCGTCGGGATAACCGCCCCATTTGGCGTTCCACATCGCCTTGTGACCAGCGGCACAGATGCCGGCAATGAACTTGTCGGGCTGCAACGTGTCCGTGAGCGCCGCGGGAACGAGGTCAGACAGTTCAATCCACGAATGTGCGGCGTTGAACACTTCCGGCGCGACGCGGAGGCATTTCAAAATTTTGCTGAAGAACCATTCGCTCGAATACGTGCCGCCACATTTGGCGAGATATTGCGGGCGCATCTTCTTGGCAAGCGCAGTAATTTCGGCAGCTTCAGCGATGCCGGTGTGATCCTTCCAGAGCCATGCCATCGCGGCAGGATTGTTCGGGAATTTTTTCTGGAACACGAGCGGCTGGCCGTCCTTGCCGACAGGCAACGGCGTGCTGCCGGTGGTATCCACACCAATGGCGATGACCTGGCTGGCGTTGAACCCTTTAACGGCTTTTTTTGCGATAGCGAGCGCCCGCTTGATGGTGACTTCCGCACCTTTCAAATAATCAGCCGGATGCTGTCGCGCCAGGTTTGGATCGCGCGACAAGATCACGCCTGCCGTGCCGTGGGCATAGCCCCAAACCGCCGCCGCGACTTCCGCGCCGTTGGCGACGTTGACGATGAGCGCGCGAACGGAATTCGTGCCGTAATCCAGACCGATGGTGTATTGAGATTTCATTTAAGCCGGATAATGGTGAATGAGTTGGCCGGAAATTCATGTTGAAATTCCGGGGTGGAAATGTTCAAAGCCGTCTCTCTCGGGGAAATCTTCTGCGGCTCGGAAAAAGAATTTTCATCGCGCAATCCACCGGCTAGCACAATCGCTTTTGCCGCCGAGGAAATTTTTCCCAGACCAGCGAGGTTGAGTCGCACGGCAGCGGGCGCGTCGTCGCCGTTAACGACTTTGAGAATGATTTCTCCGCGGGCGTTATCGCGGGTTGCGGAGGCGAACAGTTTTGCGCCATCCGCAGCGTCCAGTTTTACCGGCAGCACCACGTCGCCGGGGTTGAGGCTATACATTTGCTGGACGTAATAGTTGGGCGTGCGATAGACGCCGAGGCTGTTCACCCAGATGAGATCGGGTGTCCACTGCCACGCCTCGGAGTTGGCGAACAGCGGCGCGTAGCTCGCCATGCGGACGACGTCGCCGTTGCGTTCGAGTCCCGTCATGCACGCGGCCTCGGCGATGGCGCACTCAAGGGTGTTCCGGTTTTTTACGCTGACGATGTAGTCGCTCTGCGCGGCGTATTCGCCGAAGAAAACTTTCGGGCCGTTGCGGTCGTAGTTGTCGTAGCGATGCGTGTTGTTGAAAAACCAGTCGGGCTTGGCGTAGCAATGTTCGTCCACGATGTCGGCGTGCAACTCGCGGAGCTTCGGCCAGGCATATTTGAAATGCGCGTCGTCCGGCGACGGGCCAGCGCTAGACACAAGCTGGATTTCTGGGTGCTGCGCTTTCAGAACGGCGTGGAATTTTGCGTAGCGTTCGAGGTAAGGCGCGTCCCAATTTTCATTGCCGACCCCCATCATCTTCAAGTTGAACGGTTCGGGATGTCCCATCGCCGCGCGCTGCGCGCCCCACATACTGTTCGTCGCGCCGTTGGCAAATTCAATCAGGTCGAGCGCGTCCTGGATGTAAGTATCGAGGTCGCTCATTGCGCAGGCTTCACCGGAATTGAACTGGCACGCCAGGCCGCAGCTCAAGATCGGCAACGGCTGCGCGCCGATGTCTTCGCACAGTTGAAAATATTCGTAGAAGCCGAGCCCGAACGACTGGAAATAATCCGGCGTGGGGCGATGAAGAAATTCGATGTTCCAGCGGTTGAGCATCAGTTCGCGTTCGGCCACCGGACCGATAGTTTTCTTCCACTGATAACGGTTCGTCAGGTAAATGCCCTCCACCACACAGCCGCCGGGAAAACGCATGAAGCCGGGGTGCAAGTCCGCAAGCGCCTGCACCATGTCCGCGCGCAAACCGCCCGGACGATTTTTCCAAGTGTGCTCCGGGAACAGCGAAATCATGTCGATATCCACCGCGCCCTTGCCTTCGAGCAGCACATACAGTTTAGCCTTGGCATCGGTGTCTTTCGGATGCAACACGGCGGTGATTTGCTTCCAGTCGCCGGAAAAATCTTTCAGCGTCACGGAATCCAGCATCGCGCCGTCGTTTCCATAGAGCGCGACGCGCAGCTTGGCGTTGCCGGAGACGTTGCGGAGTTGCGCGGAGAAATTGTAAGCCTCGCCCTTCTTCACGCCGATGCCGCGAAAGCCTTCGTTCGCGATGCCGAAGACATCCTTGCCCTGCGATTCGATGCGGAGGTAATGTGGATTTTTCGCGTTGAAAGGATTCTCGTCGCGGATGGCCAGCGAGCCGAACGACTTACTCGGTGACAACTTGCTCCAGCCCATCAGGGCGTTGGGAAATTCAAAACCGCGATTCTTCAACAGCTCCGCGTAGAGGCCGCCATCCGCGCCGAAGTTGATGTCCTCAAAGAAAATCCCCCACATCGCCGGATTCAGCTTCGTGCCCGGCTGGTCGGTCTGCACGGTGAGGGACGCCGCGTGGGTGCCGACCCAGGCCAGCACCAGGACGGCGAACAAAGTCGAATTACGAATGATTTTTTTCACGTTGAGTTTTTATGGTTTGGAAACACGCAAGAGGCGGCTGTAGAAGAGTCCGCCAGCGAAATTGCCCGGCTGCGCCTGCAATTTCACGGTGACTCTGGTTTTACCCTTCGTCAGTTCGGCGGGAATCGGATATACCGCGTCCCAGAATTTACCGGGCTGGTTGTGCAGCAGTTTCTGCGAGGCGATCTTGGTGCCGTCCACGAGAATGTCAAAATTACGCTCGCCACCTTCGTCCCCCCACCAGGTGCAGACGAGATGGTTGGTCCCGGCGGAATTCACTTTCATCTCGTAAGAAAACCAGCCGCCATCGAAAGCGTGGCGCAACTTGCGACCGAGCGCTTCCAGCGCGTCCGATTTCTCGCCTTGAACATTGTGGTCGCGTTCCGGCTGCATCTCACCGGGCTGGAACGCATCCACCGTGCGCTCCCCAAGCTCTTTCTGCGCCTGCTCGGCGGCGCGGGTTTCGTTTTCCCGTTTCGTCCAGTCCGCAGTGGTGAACTTGTCGAGATAGACCGTGTAACGCCGGTCGTGCAGCGTATGGAACGGAACCAGTTTGACATCGTGCGGCCTGCCGACGCGGGATGTTTCGAAAATTTGCGAAGCCAGCGACACGGGTTTCACCCAGTCGCCCACCGGCTTGTTTTCCGTCAGTAACACGGGCACGTAGCCAGTCTGGTCCGCCGCCGGATCGTTCACCGGGCCGAGATCCGCCGCCAACAAAGTCGGGCCAAAGAAAACGGCGATGCGGTTCGGATTATCCGGCATGGCCTCGGTGCGCAGCGCCATCGGAAATTTGATTTCAACTTTGTCGCCGTTCTTCCATTCGCGCTTGAGCCCGGCGTAGCTCGAAGGCGGAGTCGTGTCGGAAACGATCCTGCCGTTCACTTTCACAGTCAGCTTGTCGGTCCAGAATGGATGCCGGATGTTCAGCGCAAACTTCTGCGGCTTGTCAGTCTTGATCGTGATTTCCGCCGTGTCGCCCTCCGGCCATTTTGTTTCCTGTCGCAACGTCACGCTGCGCGCTTTCCAATTCAGTTCCGACGCGATGAACAGATTCACCCAGAGATTTTCGGCATTATGAAAATAAATTCCTTCGCCGTATTTGACGTGGTTCTCCATGCCCGTGCCGACGCAGCAGGTGAAGCCGTCATACTTTGACTGGTATTCCTTGTGCCCGCCCGGCTTCAGCGAAACATTATAAATGACGCGGCCATCCGGGTGCTGGGTGGAGCGGATGTGATTCAACAGCGCCCGCTCATAAAAATCCGCCGCGTCGGCATTCGTGGTCCAGCCGAAAACATGCTCGGTCAGCTTGAGCATGTTATAAACGTTGCAGGTCTCCGTCGTGTTCGGACTCAAGCGGTCATTGAGTTTGTCCGGCTGGCCGAAATGTTCGCTGTCGCAATGACCGCCGGTGACGTAGCTGTGGTGGTGCACCACGCGGTCCCAGAAAAACTGCGCCGCCTCCCGGTCGTTTTGGTCGCCGGTAAGTTCGTAGCGCGTGGCCAGCCCGATGATCTTTGGTATCTGGGTGTTGGCATGTTTGCCCGGCAAAATATCCTGGCCCTGCGCCAGCGGGTCGAGGATCGCCCGGTGATGAAACTTGCGCGAAAGTTTCAGGTAACGCTCCTCGCCGGTGTCAGCGTAAAGATCGGCAAACACCTCGTTCATGCCACCATGCTCGCAAGCGAGAATCTTTTGCATCTGCGCTTCCGTCAGCTTCGCGAGTGTCTTGTCGAACCAGTCGCCCAAGCCGCGCGAAACAACTAACGCCTGCTCGTTGTGGCATAGCCGGTAGGCATCGCGCAAGCCGGCCAGCACTTTGTGCATGGTGTAGTTCGGCACCCAAACCCCGTTGAGGTCGAAGCCGGCGGAGCGAATGTTTCCCACCGCGACCTCGGCGTAACATTTCTTTCCACCTGGAATCGCAGAGACATAGCCATCGCCATTGGCCTGCTGGCACAAGGCGAGTTCCGTCACGATGTCATTCACCCGCTTGAGCAATTCCTGATCGCCGGTAGCGGCATAACCCAGCGCACATCCGCTAAGGTAGTGTCCCAGACAGTGGCCGGAAACGCCGCGGGACTCCCAGCCGCCGTATTGTTTCGCCTTCGGTTCCAGACCCGACTCCTTGCGGAAGTTGGCCAGCAGCCGGTCGGGTTCCAAACTCAACAAATACTCCACCGCCGTGTCCTGTCCGGTCTTGAACTCGCCGTCCAGCAACCGCACGTCGTGCAGGTTGAACGCCTGCGCCGGCGGCGGCGCTACCGGCGTGATCTTCCACGCCGGCTGGTCGTCGGTCAGGGAGTCCGCCGCCATCAGCGCCATGACTGGCGCGGCGAGGACGCTGATAAAAATACGGGACAACGCTGTTCGCATGATTTATTTGGTTTTCAAACGCAGCACCGTGAAGGAATTTCCCGGGAACGAACGTTTGAAGTTGGGGCCACTGACCGTTACCGCTTCCGTCTTGGGCGAAACCTTGGTCGGCTCGGCCACGCTGTTTTCATCCGCACCACTCGCGGACGTGAGCACGGCAGCCACGCCCTGACCGTTGAGTTTGGCTGTGCCTAAGTCTAGTTCGGTTTCCAGCGCGGTGGCGTTGGCGTTGACGACTTTCACGATGAGGTCGCCAGATTTCTCATCTGTCGCGGCCACGGCGTAAAGACTCTTTACGGCTCCACCCACCTCGTAGTTCAAGTCGTGAACAATCTTGCCATCGAGAAAGCATTTCACATTCTTACCACTGACGACAACCTTGAGATCATACCACCGGTCCGTCTCAATGTAGCTGGGTTTCGAATCCAACGTCTGACCGGCTTCGATGCCATCCGCCGTGTTACCCCACCCGCCGAGGTTCCACCAGGTGCGGTCGTCGTTGCCACCGATGCGGAACAGAATCAAGAAACCCTCCGCGCCAGAAATTTTCCGCGCTTTAAGGGTCAAAGTATAATCCTGCCAGTCGCGTTTACCGGCCAGTGCCCGAATGAATTCTTTTTCGGCGCTTTGTCGTAATGCGCCACCCTGCACTTTCCAATCGGCCCCGTTGCCGAGCAGCTTCCAGCCTTTGGTGTCCTTGCTGAAATCGGAGGCGAATAATACCTGACTGTCTGGCGCCGTGACTTTGATGTCTTTGAATTCCGCCGCCGTGTTCCAGGTGCCCACCCCGATCATCCCGCTAACCGGCCCGACTTCAGCATTGGGTGAAACCACCGTCGTGGGTAACGAAACGTCACCGCGATTTTCGGCAAATAATTTTTGGACGTAGTAGCTTGGTAGTCCATACCATTTCTCGCTGTTGAAATTGATGAGGTCGGGATTCCACGCCCGGTGATTGAGGTTCACCAGCAAAGGCGCGTAGCTCGCCATCACGACGTGATCAGAATTGCGTTCCAAACCAGTCATAAAAGCCGCTTCACCGATGGCTCCGCGCAGATTGCCCAGTCCGCAATTTTTCGTGACCGCATACTCGCCGACGAAAATTTTTGGGGAGTTACGATCATACTTGTCGAAGTGGGTCGCGTGGCGCATGAAAAATTCCGGCGTGTCATAGAAATGTTCGTCCACGATATCCGCTTTGGGTTCCTTGGGATAACTGCCTCCCCAATGATTCGCCACGAATTGGATCTCCGGATATTTTGCGTGAATCGCGTTCACGAACAACGGCCAACGCTCGCGATACGCCGCTCCGCCATTCTCGTTGCCGACTTCAAGATATTTCAGATTGAACGGCTCGGGATGACCCGCCTTGGCGCGCCAACCACCCCAAAGCGAATTCCTCGGACCATTGGCATATTCAATCGCGTCCAGCGCGTCTTGCACCCATTCGCCCATGCGGTCGAGCGGAATGACTTCCTTGTGCGACATGCCCACGTTGATGCAGAACAACGGTTCCGCCCCAAAATCTTCCGCGAGTTGGAGATACTCGTGATAACCCAAACCGTGTGTGGCGAAATAACCCCAGATATTCCAAAGCGGTTCGCGCACATCAACGTTGCCGATGGTTTTCTTCCAGTGATTCATGTGCGCCACGTCCTCACCTTCCACCCAGCAACCGCCGGGAAAACGAAGAAATTTCGGCTGCAAGGCCTCCAGCGATTCCGCCAAATCCACCCGCAACCCATGATTTTTCCACGTCTTTTTGGGCAGCAAGGAAACCATATCGAGATACAAAGTCCCGCGGCCCTCACTGGAAATCTCCAGTTTGGCTTTGGGATCGCTGCTCTTCGCGGTCAGCTCCAACGTATGATATCTCCAATCACCCGTGAGGCCGGCAATGTTTCCGACCGCGATCTCCTGACCTGCCGCGCCCAGAATCTTGATGGTGATCGGCGCCGTGAAACCATCCGCGCCGCGCGCCGCCAATTTCACCGTGTAAACCTCACCTTGCACTAGATTCATGCCCCAATAGCCCTCGTTGACGACCGTGAAGGCTCCACTCGTTTTCAGGCGCAGCGATTTACGATTGTAAGGATTCAAAGGCTTAGTGGTATCAATCGAAGCTTCCGCGCCGCTGATGTTCCAATCCGCCGGTTTGTCGGCGTCCTCGAAAGAGCGGTTGCGCACCAGTTCGGGATAGATCCCCCCGTCGGCGGAAAGGTTGATGTCCTCAAAGAAAATGCCCCACAACGTCGGCGAGATCGCGTGCGCCGGATGCGCTGTGTCCACGGTGATTTTCGCAGGCTGGGCGTTGGCCGCAATGGTGGACGCCAAAACGACGGCGGATAAAAACTGAGTCAGCTTCATTTTTAAAAGGCAATTTTCTTTGCGGAACTTCAGTTGATTTCAAGAAACCCAGCCGCTTTTGAAACCGTAGGCGGCCTCGTTCCACGCGAGTTCCTGCTTGAATTGGCGCAGCTTGGTGTCAGCGTCAATCACCACGACTTCCAGTCCGGCGATCGCCCCGAAGTCTTCCAGCATCTCCGTGGTGACGGCCTGACTAAAGCCGGTATGATGCGCGCCGCCCGCGTAAATCCAAGCGGCGCACGCGTCCTCGAAACTCGGGCGACATTTCCACACCGCTTGCGCGACGGGAAGTTTCGGCATCGCATGTTCCGGAGTGACGACGTCCACTTCATTGATGAGCAAACGGAAGCGATTGCCGAAATCCATCAGCGAGGCGTTGATCGCGGCGCCCGCAGGCGTATTGAACACGAGTCGCGCCGGATCCGCTTTGCCGCCGATGCCGAGTGGATGCACTTGGAGCGAAACTTTTCCGTCCGCGATACTCGGGCAGATTTCCAACATGTGTGAACCGAGCACGAGCTTATTCCCCGGCTGCATGTGATAGGTGTAATCTTCCATGAACGACGTTCCGCCTTCGAGTCCGCTTGCCATGACTTTCATCGCGCGAACGAGCGCACTCGTTTTCCAATCGCCTTCGCCACCAAAGCCGAAACCGGCGGCCATCATGCGTTGCGAGCCGACGCCGGGAAGTTGCGCGAGGCCGTGCAAATCTTCAAAGGTATCGGTGTAGCCCTTAAATCCGCCGACAGTGAGAAATTCTTTGAGGCCGAGTTCGATGCGCGCCGCGTCACGGACGGACTTGTGACGTTTGCCGCCTTTTTTCAAATCGACAGTCATGTCGTAAATGTCCGCGTAAGTTTTGCACAGCGCGTCCACTTCCTTTTCGGAAACAGCGTTCACGACCTTCACCAAATTACCGACGCCGTGGGTGTTCACGGAGAAACCAAATTTCATCTGCGCGGAAACTTTGTCGCCATCTGTCACGGCCACTTCGCGCATGTTATCGCCGAAGCGGACGAACTTTGCCGTCTGCCAATCCGCCCACGCGGCGGCGGCACGCGTCCACGCGCCTAGTTTTTCCTGTGTGCTTTCTTCCTGCCAGAAACCGACGACAACTTTGCGACTCAAACGCATCCGGCTCCAGATGAAACCATGTTCGCGGTCGCCGTGCGCAGCCTGGTTCATGTTCATGAAATCCATGTCAATCGTGCCCCACGGGATGTCGCGATTGTATTGCGTGTGCAGATGCGCGACAGGTTTATGGAGTTGCTTGAGGCCATTGATCCACATCTTCGACGGCGAAAACGTGTGGCACCAAGTGATGAGTCCGATGCACTTAGCGGCGTTGTTCGCTGACTGGCAAAGCTCCGTGATCGCGTCGGGCGAAACCATGACAGGTTTGAAAACGACTTTTACCGGAATCGCGGATGAAGCACCAAGCGCCTTGGCGATTTCCTGCGAATGCTTCGCGACGGCTTTGAGGGTTTCGGGTCCGTAAAGATGTTGGCTACCGGTGACAAACCAGACTTCGTATTGCTTGAGGTTAATGTTCATTTGAAAATTGAAATTTTTATCACCATGCACTTGTCATAAGCCCATAAACGAAATACACGATTCCCGGCAGGGCTAAACCGGAAGCAACTAAATGAGTATTTCGCAGCTTGCGGTCAGACCAATGATTCAGGGTAGTGAGCAGTCCATGCAGACTCACCCAAACCGAGGTGAGAAGCCACAGAAAAAACAACGCACAAATCATCAAGTTCAAAAACGGATGAACATAAAAGAAAGACTCACCTGTGGGTGGATCTGCAATGTCTGGTTCGTCGCGAAACACAAACATAAACAAGAACACAACAAAACAAACGACAGCAATTATCCTGAAGGCTTTCGGCATAGTTTTCTGTTCAAATAAACTCGTTGATATGTTTTGTGGTTTCAGTTGGAAAAATCCGGCACGACGAGCCGGTCCACGCCGATGGCGACAAGGCCCGCGGCGCGGCAGCGCGGTGCGCCGTAACATTCCACCTTGCCGAAGCGCGCCCACATTGCGCCGTCCCGAACGGAGCGAGAGAGATGCGCGAGCACGGCGGATGGCAATTCGGTCAGACTGCCCGTGATGATGACTCGGCGCAGGCCAAGCACATTCAGCGCACCGGCAATTGCCACCGCCGCCGCATCGAGGGATGACGCGAGCCAGGGCTCCACGCCATTTGCGGAAATAAAATTCGTAAAGGTCGCCCAGTCTTTTTTCAGCTTGGGATTCGCGGCAGAAAAACTTTCCAATAAGCCACGCGTGGAGACGAGCGTTTCTACACAGCCGACCGCGCCGCAACCGCAGCGACGATGATTACCGATGGCGGGTGTGTGGCCGAGTTCCCCGTTGATGGGCAGCGGGCTAGTGAACGGCTTGCCGCCGACGATAACCGCTCCGCCGACGCCTTCGCCGAAATCGACGAGCAGGAAGTCTTCATCGCCGGGATTGTTAAAGTGATGACCCAGCGCCACCGCGCGCTCCTCTTGCACGAGTAACACGGGCGCATTCCAAACGCGACCGACGATGGCCGGCAAATCCGCCGCCTCGGTCCAATGGACGTTGGGCGAGAAAATGACTTTCTTATGCGCCTCATCCACGATGCCTGGCACGCTCAAGATGACGCCAAGAAATTTTTTGGCGGAAATTTTTTTAGCGGCGAGACGCAACTCCTTTTCCCAAAGCGCGGCGGAATCAGTTTTGGACGCCAGATGGTGAAAAGAGTGTTTCCAGTGTTTTTCATCCGCCGCCCCGAGCGGGAGTTCAGCCAACTTGGTTTCTTTGATACCAAGATGGATGCCTAGGAAACCAGCTTGAGAGCGATTGAGTTGCAACTGTCGCCCCGGACGACCAAGCCGTGCCGCACCGCTGCCATTTGATTCTACGCTAACAACTTCCTCGAGGATTTTTTCTGCGAGTAGCTCATCGACGATTTTCCCCGCTGTCGGTTGGCTCATGCCCAGAGAACGCGCCAGCGCTGCCCGTGAGGCGACACCAGTTTTTTGAAGTTGCCGGACGAGCGCACGTTTGTTGTGCTGGCCCATCCGGGCGGGGTGGAAAATCATTTAATAAAGAAAACTACGTAACTCACCGCAGGTCAAGCGTTCTTCATGGAATGAATTGGAACCACCGTTACGCTAAGGCGTCCAAATGAGTGGTTGCTGCCGACAGCCGAAATTGAAATGCTGGGAACGAAAATGAAATTTATCTGCACCACCATCGCCTTGGCATTGTTAACACTCACGCCGCCGGTCAAGGCGGGAACCACCAACGATGCCGCTGCGTTTGAGGCGCAGTGTGTCGAGCTCACCAAAAAAATCGAAAGCAAATTCAAGCCCGGTAAAAACACCGAAGCCGATTTTGCCAACGAGCTGAAAGCCTTTGATCAATTGATCGCCACGGCCACGGCGGAAAAGCTGGAACAAGCTCCGAAGCTACTGCACTTGAAAGCGGAGCTCTATGAGGACATTCTAAACGACCCCGAGAAATGCGTGGCAGTGTTTCAAAAACTTGCGGCGGATTATCCGGACACGGCATACGGGAAAAACGCCATCCGCCGACTTCCACCGCTAATGCATCAGTTAGAGATCAAAAAAATTGAAGACAGTCTCGCAGTGGGGCAGCGGTTCCCGGATTTCTCCGAAAAAGATTTTAATGGCCAACCGCTCTCCGTCGGCGCGCTCAAAGGGAAGGTGGTGCTGGTGGATTTTTGGGCGACGTGGTGCGTGCCGTGCCAGATTGAACTGCCGAATGTCGCCGCCGCCTACAAAAAGTTCCACTCAAAAGGGCTTGAAATCATCGGCGTGACGCTGGATGTGAAGTCGTCCGACCTGACCAAGTTTCTAAAAAAGAAAGACCAGTTTGTATGGCCGGAATTTTTTGATGCGGAAGTCGGCAAGCTTGCAGACAAATACGATTCACAGGAGTTGCCTTATCAGAACAAGCTTGCGTTGAAATACGGCATTGAAAAAATTCCCGCTAATTTTCTCATCAGCGCGGACGGCATCATCCTCGGGAAAGATCTACGTGGCAAAGCGCTTTTGACCGCCATCGCCGACGCGCTAGAGAAAAAATAATTCTGTGCCCTTCACGAGCTGGCACTGGTGTAGCGCCGCAGAGACACGCGCCAGAACCATTCGGAGACCGCCGCCCAGCCCAGTGCCACGCCCACGAGCAGCAGCCAGGAGGCCGGCGATTCCAGTTTAGCCGCCAGCACCCGCACGGGCACGTTGCTGACTAACAGCACCGGCAATACATAGGTGAACACTGCCTTGAAGGTGCCGCGGAACGCCTCGTCCGGCAACCGCGCGATGTTGAACAGATTGTAGTAACCCCACACGATCGCCTGCGAGCGCACCGTCCAGAACGCCGTTGTCGCCAGGATGAACATCACCGAGTAGTGCAGCAGCACACCGACAAAACAGAGCGCCGCGAAGCCGCAGAGCTGCAACCACCCCGGATGCACCGCCGCCCTTTGCGCCGCATAAGTCAAAACGCACAGACCGAACGCGGCGTTGATGAAGGAACCTAGGTCCACCTGCCGCAACGAAATGACGAAGCGGGTGTTGACCGGCTGCAACATAAGAAAATCCATTTTGCCTGTGCGTATGAGTTCCGAGAGGTTCGTGCAGTTGGTAAGAAATAGAGCCTGATAGATTTGCTGGATAAAATTGCTCGCGCCAACAAGCATGACCATCTGCCATTTCGTCCACGAACCAACCGACTCGGTCTGTGAATAAACCACCGAGACAAAACTGAGTTGCAAACCAAACCACAGCAGCTCGACGATGATCCACAGGATGAAGTTTCCCTGGAACGACATTTCTCGCGCCACGGAGTTTTTCCACAGCGCGGCGTAGATGGAGAGGTAGCGTTTGAGAATTCCGAGCATTGCCGCCGATGATTTACCGGCACGCAGCGCGTTTCTCAAGCGTTAATGAAAAAATAAACCGTCTGATTACTCATTGATGCCCCAGCGTTCGGGGCGGATGAGCAGCGAATGAAGAAACTTGGCGGTATCATCTTTGGCCTGAACTGGCTTGCTAGCGTTGGCTTTGGACGTGGCTGGAGTAGAAAAGTTTGAGGGCGACGTGATACCTGCGCCGGAGGATTCCAGATGACCGATGTGCTCGCCGGACATGAATTTGAAAATCGCTTTCATTTGCGCCGGGTGGGAATTTCCCGCCCAACGTCTCTTCATCGGCCAGACCGGCGAAGGCTTGAGGAAAAGTTTTTTACCATTCAATAGCCCACCTCAAGCCAGAGAAAAGTTATTTACCCACAGACAGAAAGTTACTGCCGGGTTTGAGGCACGCCGCGGTGGCTAGTTTGACAGGTTCGCGGTTGTGTGATTTACTCACCTCGTTGCAGCCTAAGTCCGGCTTCCTTCCTGGAGCCGGACACGGGAGACCCAAAATCCTCGGAGTCGAGGACGGGGCGAACGAAGTCAGGCAACTGATTTCAAGGCCACTTTCAAGGCCAAGCCCGACAGCTAATCTCGTAGGCAATTGGAAGGGCGATCCTCTGATCCGCAAAGTCTGCGGCCTCAAGTTCACCCCGTAAAAAACCAACGCGTGAAGTGTGTTCACGCGCGAACGGTCGTGTGTCTATGAAACTATTGTCCCGGGTGAAAAGCGTGGTGATCGGCCGCGCCAAAAATTATTCCGATAAACATCTCTTCCACAAAGCGTCGCTCATCGCGATGTTCGCCTGGGTGGGGCTGGGCGCCGACCCGGTCTCCTCGTCGTGCTACGGCCCTGAATCCGTTTACCTCGCGCTGGGGCAACATACTTTCTTAAGCCTTTTCGTGGCGCTGGCAGTGATCGCGACCATCGTCATCATCTGCATGAGCTACTCGCAGATCATCGAACAATTTCCCAGCGGTGGCGGTGGTTATCTCGTCGCGAGCAAATTGCTTTCGCCCAAAGTCGGCATGATTTCCGGCTGTGCGCTCATTGTGGATTACGTGCTGACCATCGCCACCAGCGTGGCGGCGGGGGCGGATGCGATTTTTAGTTTACTGCCGCCACCGTGGCACTCGCACAAAACGGCGTTCGCGGTTTCCGGCGTTATTTTTCTGACACTGATCAATCTGCGCGGCGTGAAGGAATCGGTGATGATCTGGGTGCCGGTGTTTGCGCTATTCATCATCACGCACGTGTTTGCCATCGTGTATGGCGTGACCGTTCACGCGGGCGATATGCCAACCATCGCTCAAGGCGTCGCGACCGATGTCCACTCGACTTATAGCCAGATTGGATTGTGGGGATTGCTCGGCATCATGATGCGCGCATACAGTCTCGGCGCGGGGACTTACACGGGTATCGAGGCGGTCAGCAACGGCTTACCCATCCTGCGCGAACCACGTGTGCGCACTGGTAAACGCACGATGATTTACATGGGCGTGACGCTGGGATTTCTCGTGGGCGGATTGCTGCTGGTGTATCTGTTGTATCATGTGCAACCGCAGGATGGCAAAACGCTGAACGCGGTTCTGTTTGAGCAAATCACCGCGACGTGGCCGGCGATGGTCGCTAAAATATTTATCATCGTAGCGCTTTCCACAGCTGCACTGTTGCTGTTCATCGCGGCGGAAACCGGTTTTCTCGATGGCCCGCGCGTGATGGCGAACATGGCCGTGGATCGCTGGTTGCCCGCGCGTTTCGCAAGCTTGAGCGACCGGCTCGTCACGCAGAACGGCGTTTTACTCATGGGCGTTTGCACACTCATCGTACTGCTGCTCTGCAACGCCTCGGTGGACACGCTCATCGTGCTCTATAGCATCAACGTCTTCATTACCTTCAGCCTATCGCAGCTCGGCATGGTGCGGCATTGGTGGCTGAACCGAAGCACGGAACCGAAATGGAAAAGTAAATTGTTCATCAACGGGCTGGGCCTGTTATTGACCGGCAGCATTTTGATTTCGCTCTGCTACTTCAAATTTTTTCAAGGTGGCTGGATCACGCTCGTGGTCACCGGCATCCTCGCCGCCGGGGCGATGTGGGTGAAGAGGCATTATCAACAGACGCAAACCAGCCTGGCTCGCTTGAACGAACTCGTGGCTGCATCACTTGCGAAGGACAGCAACGTTACCGAAAAGATCATGCCGACGTGCGATCAGAACGCCCGCACCGCCGTGTTTCTCGTGAATGGCTACAATGGTCTTGGCCTTCACACGTTGCTCGCCGTGGCGCGAATGTTTCCCCGCGTTTACCAAAATTATGCGTTTGTGCAGATCGGTGTGCTGGACGCGGGGAATTTCAAAGGCGCAGACGAAGTGGAAAACCTTCGGGAATTTTCCCGAACTGAAGTCAACCATTACGTCGCCTACATAAGCCAGCGCGGGTTTTATGCGGAAGCGCATTTCGCCCTTGGCACGGACATCGCGGATGAAGCGTTAAAGTTATGCGAAAAGGTCTCTGAGAAATTTCCGCAGGCGCAATTTTTCGCCGGGCAACTGGTGTTCGCGGATGAAAGTCTGATGACGCGCCTGCTGCACAATCACACGGTGTTTGAATTACAACGCCGGCTATATCGCGTCGGTCGGGCGATGCTGATTTTGCCAATCAAGGTTTGACCGAATACGACAATCCCGCCGTTTAACTATGGATCACAAGCTGGATATTTTCCGGCAGGTTCTTGGCGACTTCGGTGATGACGTTGCGTTTGAGTAGATTCAACAGCTTGGTGCGATGCGACGAGCCGAGCATCAGCACATCCGCGCCGATAGTGGCGCTGATGTCGAGAATGGTGGCGGCGGGATTATCGCTGATGACAAACACCGGCACGACCGGCACGCTGATTTCCTGACCGAGCTTGATCATGGCATACATGATCTTGGCGGCCTCTTCATCATCCTGCCAGCGGGGTCGCTCAACGTTAGCGAGCGGTCCGGGGAGATTCACGGCGAGTTCCTTGATGAAGAGCACGTAGAGATTGCCTTGGCGAAACTTGGCTTCCTCGACCGCGAAACGCAGCACCGGCGTCAAACCGCGCGCAGCGACGAGAATGGATTGCCCCGGCGTCAGGTTCGGTTTGAAATGCGTCGTGTCGTAGCTGACCGCTGCCGCCATCTCGCGTTTGATGATGATGGTCTCAAAACCCGCGTGGGTCATCGCCCACCAACGCAGACCAAAGCCCACACCCAACACACACGCCACGAAGAACAACGCATTTGGGCTCGTTTTAGCGATCGTCACTTCCACGGAAAACAAAATGACGAACGTCAAAATCATGATGCCTCGTTCCCACCAGCCGAGATGCAAACGGCGGTTAAAACTGCACGACCCCAAGTTCACGGTGATTGCGCCGACCACGCCGATGGCGTAAAGCGCCGCCAACGTTTCCAAGGAGTCCGCGAACAATACCAGCAGCATTGGCAAAATCGTTGCCACCGCCAGGGGCAACTTGGGAACACCGTGCGAATTCAGGCGCGTGAACGGGATCGGCATTTCCCGGTCGCGCGCTAACATGTAGATCAAGCCGATTAGCGCGCTGATGGCCGTATTCACCGCACTCAAGAGCAATAGACCGACCACCAAGCCGATGAAGATCCCGAAAATCTGCCCAAAGTGCACCCCGAAAGCTGCTGCACCGTAATACTCACCCAAAAAGCGCAGCATATCCTCGAAGCGATGCTTCAATTCATCCGAAAGATTCTGCGGCATGGACAACATTGCCCACGCCAGCAACACCGTTCCCAAAATCACTTCGGCCGCGACCGGCCAGATGGATTTGCGCGCCGTCGAGAGCACGCTTGGTTTTTCCGGCGTCGCGCCTTTGTCCAGTTTCATCACGCCCGTGAGATTTGCGATGGCTTCCACACCGCTCAACGCCAAGATCACACCCACAAATGCCACCCAGTTTTTGCCGAACGTTCCCGTCATTGGCTGCAAGTTAGCCAACGTCAGGTGCGGCAAGCTAAAGCCAATGATCGCCACGACCACCACCACCATCGGCACGGCGAAAATCACTGCCAAGCTGCCAGAATGTTTTGGCCCGAACCAGTTGATCACCCCGATAAGCGCGATGAAACCGATAGCCGCCATCTTGAAATATTCCTTAGGAATGCCGAAATAACTGATGGCCGCCCAGCCGCTCAACGCCGCCGTTACCGTGAAATTCGCCACCAGCAAAAGCGACCCCAGCACCGCTAGCACGCGGCTTTGTTCCCGCGCCGCCGAATACACCCCACCGCCATCGGGGAAATTTTTGCAAACAATGATGTAATTGTAGGCAACCAACCCCGTCAGCGCACAAACGGCCAGGATGATGGGAAAGGAGGAGAACCCCGCCGCGACAAACGCGAGGCCGATGACGTAAGCTTTGCTGGTGCCCCAATCGCCGTAAAGGAGAGCGGCCGCCCGCGTCCAGCCTAGATTGCGTGGCCGATGTATTCCGACAGAGTCCATGTGGGCGGCAGTGTAATCGGCAGGAACGAAATGTCGAGAATGGCTGGTGCCACTCAGTGGATTGCGGAAATAACGCGAGGGCTCCCACCAACCGCCGAGGCATAGACCGCATTGATCGTCTGATGATAATTTTCCTCAGTGAAATGCGAGGCAATCCGCTCCGAAGCCAGGCTGCCTTTCTGCAAAATGAGTTGCCGGTCGCGATGCAACGCCAAGATCACGTCCGCAATCTCTACCGCCATCCGTGACGGCGTGGTTACCGGAATTTTATAGCCGCACTCGTTCGTGACGATGAAGTTTGGCCCGCCGCAATCCGCCACCACCGGCACCGCCCCCGCGAGCATCGCCTCCATCATCGTCAGCCCCACGCTTTCCCGTAGGCTTGGCAGCAGATAAATATGCGTGTCGCCCAACTCCTGCTGATAATCCTCCCGGCGCATTCCTTCCCGGCCAAACATAACCTCCCGCGTCAACCCCAGCTTGGCCGTGAGTTTTTTCAGATGCGAAAGCTCCGGACCGTCGGCTCCGAGGTGATAACAAAAATCCACACCCTGCTGCTTGACCCGCACCAGAGCCGCCAACGCCAGCGCGATTCCTTTGTGCCCGCCCAGATGACCCGAGGCGAAAATGCGGAGCCGCCCGTCAATTTTTTTGCCGGGCACAAACCGCGCATACGCCGCCACATTCGCCGCCGTGTAAAACCCCGGCGACAAGCGGGAAATGTTTTCTCCCGACCCGCGCAGCGTGGTCACCAATTGCTCCGTCTCAATGGTCGACGCGATGACCCGGTCCGCCGCGCGCAGACTGCGCCGAACTGCCGGCGAACACCGCGAGACCACGTTGGAAGTTTTTCGCAATAACTCAAAGGCCGCCCCGGCTGCACTCAACGTCGGGAAAATGCGGAATGGAAATTGTTCGTAGCCGCCGATCGGGCCCAGCACAAACGGAATGCCTAACTGCCACATCGGCGAGGCGATCCGCCACGTCGCGTAGGTGAGATGATGGACCAGGTCAAAATTTTCCTGCCGATGCAGCGCCTGCGCCACCAAGAATGAGTCCCGCGTGAATTGGATATATTCCCCCCAGCTTTGCAAACGCGCCCGCATCCGGTTGGGATGCCACGGCGATACTTTTCCCGCGTAGAAATACCGGACGTTCGCCGGGACCAGACCCGCCGCCGCCGCTCTTTCCAAATCCGCCCGGTCACGGCTCGTCGTGATGACAAACAACTCGTGCTCCCGCGCCAGTGTCTTGATCGCCGAACTGCCAAAATGACTTTCCGATCCCAGATAGGGATTGCAAGCGATGGCGGAAATCAAAACTTTCATGCGGGCGCAAAACTAAACCACCGCGTCCGCCGCACCAATCAAAAAGCCGAAGCCAAGATTGGTAACTAAGTGTATTTCCGTCGGTGGCCTTAACACTTTGGAAAACGGAAACATCCCATTCAGAGCCATCCGAGCCATGCTGAATAGAATAAAACGCATTAAATACGAGGCTTCCAGCCTGCTCACAAAATAATTATGCCACCCGACACCCGAATGGCACAAAGGCAGCTAAAGAGTGACTACCTGAAAATTTGACTCGACCCATCTAGGTAGGTCGTGCACCTTGAATTTGATGGTTCGCCGGTTGAAAGCGTAAATTCAACCAGCTAGTCATCACGGCAGCCTGCTAATCGCTGGCTGCCGTTTCTCTTTTTCAAGATGTCGGCCACCGCGTTCAGTTAAATTTTTTACAAATACTCCGGTGGTGTCGCAGTTTGTCGGAGCGCAAATGAGAACCCTGCTGATACTCCGTGTGGCTTGCAATTTTCATACGCACGGTGAGAATTGTTTCATTAAGGAATCAGTCATGTCTCGTTGTCGTTGCCTTGCATTGCTGTGCGCCGTTTTCCAAACGGCCGTCGCGTTGCTTTGCGCGAACGGGCAGATACTCAACCTTCCGCCACGCCCGACCAATGCCCCGACCGCTTCGCAATGGACGAACATGGTTTGGCAGCTTTCCCGCGACGAACGGGAGCAATGGATTTACGCGCAGGTCATCAGCGGCAACGTCCCGAACTGGCAGCGCTCGTTGAAGGCCATCAACGTCTCCTCCGGCGGCCACACGGCGACTTATTATGTCACGCCCGATTATCTCGCCATCGGTTCGGACACGGATTATTTCCTCCAGCCCACCACGCCGTTGCTCGCGCAGCGGCTTGTGAACCAGATCGGTTGCACCCTGCCCACGCGCAAGATGGTCAACCAGATTTGGACGAACGCCACCGTGAAGTTGGACCCGCAACCCATCCTGCCGAGCGCCGACATGATCACCATGCCGGTCTTCGCTACGAACAACTGGATGGTGCGAACACAGCGCGACACGTTCACCAACGCTCACCCGCTCGGCGCCCTTGTCAGCGGCGACAAAAAAGATGTCATCATCAGCGCCCGCATCTACACCAACTTTGCCTCGCCCAGTATCACCAAGCCGGTTGTCATCTACGGCTGGCACTACACTTATGGCGCACCGATCCAGCCGCTCTACAACGGCCACGAGGAAACTTACGCGGACTACTCGCACGGCATCCGCTTCGTGCAAATGAACTGCACCGTGGACGGCAACGCGAACACCATCACGAACGCCCTGGCCAGCCCCACGCTCTGCTCATTGTTCAGCGACGACGGCGTTTCCGAAGGTTCATCCAATGGAACCATCCCCGTCCCGCGCTACACGGTGACCGCGCTTGCGCCGACGGTGATGACGCATCCGCGCAACCGTAGCGCGTTGCCGGGGACGAATGTCGTCTTCACCTCACTGGCCATCGGCGATGCGGGCATTGGCTATCGCTGGCTGCTCAATGGCGTGACCGTTCCCGGCGCGACGAACTCCTCATTGAATCTCACGAACCTCCAGTCCACCTACGCGGGCAACTACGCTGTCGTCGTCACGAATTTTTCCGGCTCCACCACCAGCCGTGTTGGTGTGCTGCGGGTGAAGACCACGGACTTTCCCCTGCTCTTCACCGACAACTTCGACACGAACAGCGCGAGCAACTGGAACATCTTCTCCGGCCAGTCGTCCGGCCCGGCGGATTACACCTTGGACTTCGCGTTCGATTACGGCGCGACGCCTTACACCTTCAACGGCATCACCGCGCTCATCCCGCCCGCGCCGAATTCCACCGATGGCAGCACGCGCGGCGTGAAGCTGACCGTGAATAACAACGACGCTACCGCCGCGACCGCCGCCGTGAATCTCTACCCGAAGAATCTTTCCGTCAGCAACAACGTCGCGCTGAAGTTCGACCTATGGATTAATTATCCCGGTATCGCGGGCGGCACCAACGCCATCGGCAGCACGCAGTTCGCACAGTTCGGCATCAACCACGCAGGCACGAACGTGAATTGGGCCGCGCCCTCCGCCACTGCGAGCGATGGGCTTTGGTTCGCCGTGGATGGCGAAGGCGGCACCTCCGCCGATTACCGCGCGTATGTGGGCGGCACAAACACCACGCAACTGGATGTCACCGGCAGCACCGGCATGAGCGACTCGAACAACCTTGCCCCAATTTATCAACCCCTGTTTCCCGCCACGCGTTTTGAGACGCCAAATTCGCCAGGCAAAAATTGGGTCGAGGTGGAGATCCGCCAGACGAACAACGTCATCGTGTGGCTCATGGACGGCACCGTCATCGCGCAGCGCACGAACTCGTCCGGCTTCAAGGGCGGCGACATCATGCTCGGCCTGATGGACCCGTTCCCTTCCATCGCCAGCCCTGCGCGCGACAGCTTCGTGATCTACGACAACGTGCGCGTGGAAAACCTCGCGCCACCGATCAGCTTTCAGAGCATCTCGCGGCAGCCGGATGGCAGCATCGCGCTCACGGTGAACAGCGCGCTGGGCGATAATTTCATTTTACAAAACTCCACCAACCTCCTGAGCTGGCAACCCGTGGCGAACCTGACGCTCACGAATAATCCGCTCAACGTGACCGACCCCAGCGCCTCCCAGCACGACGCCCTTTTCTACCGGGCGCAAAGATAACACCGGGGTGAGGCATCGAAGATTTTTCAACCTTTTATAAACGCGCATCCCCGCCATCACGTCCGGCTCAAGGCCGTGTAGAACTGAAACAGATATCCCCTGCTCGCGCATTGCCTGGCGGGCGAGCTGCCGCTGGCGGCTTAAGCGTCAAACCCCTGCCCCGCTGCCAGCGGATGACCCTGTAAAAATTGTTCCGCAGTCAGCCGCTTGCCGCCTTCGCGTTGCAATTCAGAGATATGCAGAAAATCTTTTCCGCAAGCCGTGAGGATTCCATTTTTATCAGCCGATATAATCGTTCCTGGTTTCATCCCGGATTTAAGAAACAGATTTTCATTGTTCCAAACCTCTGCGGCAACGCTACATTTCCAAACCTTTATTAATTTCCCATTCAAAAAGGTGAACGCGCCCGGCCACGGCGTGAAGGCGCGCAGGCGATGCCAGATTTTTTCAGCCGGCAAATTCCAGTCGATCTGGCCGTCCTCTTTCTTGATCTTCGCGGCATAGCTGGAACCGGTCGCGGGTTGCGGCTGTGGCTGGATTTTTCCGGCGACGTAATCCGGAATCGTTTCCACCAACAGTTCCGCGCCGAGTTGCGCGAGGCGGTCGTGGAGGATTTGCGAATCATCGGTGGGCAAAATGGCGGTGGGGCGCGTGGCGAGGATTGGCCCGGTGTCGAGACCGGCATCCATCTGCATGAGCGTCACGCCGGTTTCCGGTTCGCCATCGGCGATCGCCCACTGTATCGGCGCGGCACCGCGATACTTCGGCAGGAGCGAGGTGTGAACGTTTAGACAACCGTGCGGCGGCAAGTCCAGCATCACTTGCGGCAAAATCTGTCCGTAGGCCACGACGACCATGAGGTCAGGCTGCAACTCACGCAGTTGCAGGATGAAATGTTCATCGCGCGCCTTGAGCGGTTGGAGGACGGGCAGATTTAATTTCTCCGCAAGAATCTTTACCGGCGAGGGCGTGAGCTTGAGGTCGCGACCTTTGGGTTTGTCCGGCTGGGTGACGACGGCGACGACCGAAAAGTTTTCATCGCCGGCGAGTTTATTCAGGCTGGCGCAAGAGAGCTCCGCCGTGCCCATGAAAATGATGCGGAGCGGAGCCATGCGGCGCGGTCACTTCTTGGCTGCGTGGCGCAAAATGTCGGCGAGGACTTTGGCAGGCGACTGATCAGCGTTGATGCGATGCACGAGCGAGCGTCCATAAAATTTCAAGACCGGCTTGGTCTCGTTTTCATAGACGTGCAGGCGGTCGCGGATGACTTTGAGGTTGGCATCGTCGAGGCGATTTTCGCGGATGGCGCGGCGCTGAATACGGGCAACGAGGTGCTCTTCATTCACCGACTGCATGTAAAAAACGGCGGTGACCTCGAGGGTATTCTTAAGAATTTTCGCCTGCGCCACGTTGCGCGGGATGCCGTCAAGCACCAGGGTGTCAGTCTCGGGATGGAAGCGCCCGATCTCAGTGTTGTTCTCGATGAAATGTTTCCAGAGTTGGATGGTCGGCTCGTCCGGCACAAGCTGGCCGCGCCCGGAATAATCAATGAACGTCTTGGCCAGCGGGCTATTCGCGCGCAGGTTGCGGAATACGTCGCCACACGCGCAGTGAAAAAAATGCGGGATGGAGCCGATGATTTTTCCCTGCGTGCCTTTGCCCACGCCGGGGGCGCCAAAGAGGAGGATGCTGCGGTATTTCAAGTGGTCTTGGGGTTGAGTTTGACTTCCTGTATGTCTGAAAGCGGCACGGTCACCGGACCGGCAGCGGTTTCAAAAACGATTTCGTTCTGGCCGATCTGCGAGATGCTGACGATGGCGAGTTGGTCTTTCATCGTCCGCACTTCCATGGAAAATTTCTGCGCGAGCGGGCCGGTAGCCGTGCCGGTGAAATCGCCAAAGCGCGTCTCGACAAAGCGTTTGTTGAACGTGAATTTGCCGCGCGTAAAGATCTGCGCCTCGGGCTTCTTCTCCGCCTGCGGTTTCCATGAGGCTTCGGCGATCTGGATTTCCTCTGGCGTCTTGTGTGCGGCGGCGGCAACTTCCGAAGCTAGGGCTTCATCGGCTTTCTCGTCCGCCGTCTGCTTGGGCAACTGCATTGGCATCACCAGAAAAATCACCGGCCCGATGATGGGCAGCAACGCGGACACGCCCATGACTTGCGCCGCCGAGCGCGCCTTGACGATGGAAACCTCATAAGCCGCGAACAAGTTCGCCCCGTAAACGAGGAACAGCAGGAACAGCCCCAGCGAGGAAGTGAACAGCCCGCCGAAGACTGAGGGCTTGGGCGGGATTTCCATGCGGGTCACCGGGTTGATTTTGATTTCCGGCGGCGCGGCGCGTTTGGCCGCATCCACTTCAATGAAAGGCTCGGCCAATGGTTTGATTTTAGGATTGGCGGCAAGTTGCTTGAGTGTGTCCTGCGAAATCCGCGCCCAGGAAATGTTTGTGAAGACATCGTCGGTCGTCTTGATGCTCAAGCCGCTATCATCGGGCTTAAAAATTTCGCCGCTGATAACCGCACCGTCCACGAGCGTGAAATTTTCCGCCGAAGCCGTTAACACGACTCCGAACCACAAACAGACGATGAAAAGGAATTTACGCACGGCAATTTTCTAACAGAGCAACCAAAGCGGCGAAAGAAAATTCGCTGGCGGCAGAGGGTGATACGTCAATCTGCGGTATTCACTAGCGTCCGCCAGCGTTCACCCTGCCAGCGCGACATCGCTCCCGTCGTTCAAAATCTCATGGACCGTGCGAAGCAGTTTTTCGGCGGAGTAGGGTTTCGAAACAAAGTAGCGGAGGCCGTAAGTGGTGGGATCCACATCATCTCCGTAGGCAGCCAGGCCGCTGGAACTGATGATCTTCACATTCGGATTCAGGGATTGCAGTGCGTTGATAGCAGCCAATCCGTCCATCACGGGCATCTGCATGTCGGTGATGACGAGGTGAATCTCACCATGCCGGTCGTTATAAAGTGAAACCGCCTCGGCGCCGTTGGCGGCGGTGATCACGCGATAGTCATGAAATTCGAGGAGTCTTTTGGCGGAGGTGCAGATCGCCTCCTCGTCATCCACCAATAGGATGAGTTCGTTGTTGCCGCGCAGCAACGCATTCTCACCCGGCAACTCCGGATTGGTCTCCCCGAAGGTCTGGGCGGGAAGATAAATTTTGAAAGCCGTGCCTTGTCCGGGTTCGCTCCAGACATTGATCAGGCCGCCGTGGCTTTTCACGATGCCCAAGGTGGTCGAAAGTCCCAGGCCGGTGCCCTCACCAATTGGCTTGGTGGTAAAAAACGGGTCAAAGATGCGCTCGATGATTTTTTGCGTCATGCCGACGCCGGTGTCCGCGACCTCGATGAAAACATACGCCCCGGGCTGGATTTCCCAACCGTTCCTGGTATCGGCGGTGTCAACGATGCTATTTTTGAAAGTGAACGATAGTTTGCCGCCGCCACGCATGGCGTCGCGGGCGTTGATGGCCAGATTCAACAACACCTGATGAATCTGGGTGGGGTCTCCGGTGATCAGCCAGAGATCTTCCGGAATGGTAATTTCCAACTTGATGGACTTGGGGAAAGTTTCCTGGATGAGATGCTGCACCTCGCGGATGCTTTGGCGCAACTGAATCGGAACCCGTTCGCCCCGCACTCCGCGGCCGAAGGTAAGAATCTGTTTTACCAGTTGGGCGCCTCGCCTGGTGCTGGCTTCCAAGCCTTTAATTAGGCGGGTCTGCATTGGATCGTGCGCCTGCTCTTTGAGCAAGCCAATGCCCACCATGATCGGGGTAAGGATATTGTTCAAGTCATGGGCCACCCCGCTGGAAAGCGTGCCCAAACTTTCGATGCGCTGGTTCCGGGCGGCCTGATTTTCCAGTTGCCGCTGCTCGGTGATGTCCATGTTAAAGGCGAAAATGGATTTCGGTTGCCCTTCGGCATCACGCCCCAGAGTCCAACTGGCTTCGACGAGCACTTCGCTGCCGTCCTTCCGGTGCCCCGTCAGTTCGCCGCTCCAAAAACCGTTTTTCAACAAAAGGCGGCTGGCTTCAGCAAATTTTATAGGGTCAAAGCCGAGCAACTCCCGGCTGTCTTTTCCGATCGCTTCCCCGCTGGTCCAACCATAGACCCGCTGGGCACCGAGGTTCCAGCTTCGGATGCGATTGTCCATGTCGCGGATGACAATCGCGTCATGGGCACGATTGATGAGTTCAGCTTGCTCACTGATAATTTCCTCGGCGCGCTTATGCTCAGTGATGTCACGCCCGATTCCGACCAGTCCAGTTACCACGCCTTGAGCATCGAAGAACGGCACCTTGTAAGCCAGGATGGTGCGCCGTTTGCCATCCGGGTATACGGCGGTTTGCTCCATGTTGATCAAGGGTCGGCCGGCTAGGACCCCGCGGTCGATCTCGCTGATGTGCGTCGCCAGTTCTGGATTGAAAAAATCCGCATCGGATTTGCCGATCAGTTTGTTTGGCGAGTCCACCCCCAGCCGATGAGCCAGGGTTTTATTGGCGAGCAAAAAGCGGTTTGCCCGGTCCCGGACATAGACCGAATCCGGAATGGTATCAATCAACGTGCGTAAGACGTTGCGTTCGTTTTTCAATTCCGCTTCTGCCCGCTGCTGTTCCAACCGGGTGCGCTGCGCGCGGATGCCGTAGGTCAGATTACCGGCCAGTTCCGAAAGCAATTTGATCTCCTCATCATGGAAAGCATTTTCTTCCCCCGCATAAACCGAGAGCACGCCCAGAACGTTTCCGTCCAAAGCCAGTGGCAGGGAGATCACGGATTGAAAACCGCGCTCGCTCGCCTTTCGGTGCCAGGGCGCGGTCTGGGAATCAGCCAAAAAATGTTGGCAGATTGCGGGCCGAATGGTTCGCAGGGCTGTGCCGACCGGACCCCGACCGCGCTCGGTATCAGCCCAGGTGACTTTTAAACTTTCCAAGTAACCTTCGTTGCATCCGGCATAGGCGGCGACGCTCACCGACCTATTCTCATCCTCCTCGCGAAAGCCCACCCAAGCCAGTCGGTAGCCGCCTTTTTCCACGATCAACTGACACACCTCGTGCAGCAACGCCGCCTCACTGGTAGCCCGAACTAACACTTCGTCGCACTTGATGACCGTTTTGAGCGCCCGTTCCGTTTGCCTGAGGCTAGACTCCAGCACCTTGCGCCGCACGATCAGGACAGCCATCAGCCAGAGCGCGCAAATGCCAGCCAACCGACCCACTAATGCAATCTCCCGGTTCATCCCGGGCGGCGATAAGTGGAATCCAATCAGAATCAAAAATGAAAAAAGATTCACCAGCAGATATGGAAAATACCGCTGCCCAACATAGAGGGATAAAAACAGGGGAAGAAAATACCAGATCCAATTAGAGACATCCAACGGGGTGAGGATATCCAGATAAAATTCACCGGCTGCCAGGGCGAAAATCGCCGGAAAGAGAACGAGCTTCTTTCTGAAGAGATGCATGTTTCTCCAAACTCCCATCACTGTTGCAAGTAGTCAAATACCAGATACGTAAGAATTTTTTAATAATTGGAGCGGCTGAGACAGTTAAACCAAACCTGCGGGAACTAAAATTACTTCAACAAAGCTTCGGCATGTTTTCGGGCTGCCTCGGTCTGACCACCCAGCATCCGGGCGAGTTCGGTCACGCGGGATTTTTTGTCGAGCAAGGTGATCTCGGAAATCGTCCGGCCATTCTTGACCAGCTTGGTCACGACGTAATGCGCGTCGGCAGGAGCGGCCACCTGCGGTAGATGTGTGATACAGAGCACCTGACGCTTCGCGGCGATCTGCTGCATCTTCTCGCCCACGGCATTAGCGGTTTCGCCGCCAACATTGGCATCCACTTCGTCAAAAACTAAAACCGGAATTTCGTCCTCTGCTGCGAGCACCGTTTTCAACGCCAACATCACCCGCGCCATCTCACCACTGGAAGCGATTGCCCGCAACGGTTTGGCAGGCTCGCCGGGATTGGGCGCGAATTGAAATTCAATTTCATCGAGGCCGGAAGTGGAGGCTTGAGCAGCGGCAGCGATCGCCACGTCAAACTTGCTCTGCTTGAATCCTAAATCTTCAAGTTGTTTGCTCACGGCCTTGGCAAGTTGGGGGATGACCTTCTTGCGTGCGGCGGAAAGTTTTTTACCGGCACTGGAAATTTCAGCATCCAGTTTTTCCAGCGCGGCGTGAAGTCGCGCGAGTTCCGCGTTGCGGCTTTCGAGAGCTGATAATTTCTGCTTCGCTTCGTCGCCGAACGCGATGACTTCGGCCAGTGTCGCGCCGTATTTGCGTTTGAGCGCGTGGATGAGATTCAAGCGCTCCTCCAACTCCGCAAGACGCGCGGGGTCAACATCCACTTTGTCGGCATACCGCGACAGCTCGGTCTGCAACTCGCGCAACGTCTCGGTGGCCTGGGCATGCATCCCGGCCAGCGGCGAGGCGCCGGCATCCACGCGTTGAAGCTCGGCAAGCACGCGACCAATCACCCCTGACTGCGTGAGCAAGGAATTTTCATTCTCACTCAAGGCATCGAGCGCGGCCTGACTCAATTGCAAAAGCTTCGCCGCGTTGCTGGCACGATTAAATTCTTCCTCCAGAGTTTTCTCCTCATCCGGCTGCAGGCGCGCGGTTGAAATCTCCTGAACTTGAAAGCGCAACAGATCAAGCTGCTGCGCGTAGGTTTTTTCATCCACGATGAGCGCGGATTTTTCATTCTCCAAAACGCCGCGACGGCGGATGAGTTCACTGAACGCATCACGGTCTTTTTCCAAGCCGCCGAACGCATCGAGAATCAAAAGCTGCTTGCCAGTGTTCAGCAGCGACTGATGGTCATGTGGTCCGTGCATATCCACGAGCCATTCACCGAGCGTCGCGAGCGTTGCCAGAGTCGTGGGCGAACCGTTGACGAACTGGCGATTCGTCCCGGAGCTGGTGAACGTGCGCTTCAGCACGAGCTGATGTTCATCGCCCGGTTCCAAACCGTTCTCTTCCAAGAAAATTTTCACCGGCGCGCGGAGTTTTTTCGTATCGAAGACTGCTTCCACCGAACAGCTTTCCTCGCCGCTGCGGATGAGGGTGCGGTCGGCGCGTTCGCCGAGGACCAAATTGAGCGCGCCGATGATGATGGACTTGCCAGCACCGGTCTCGCCGGTGATGACGTTGCAACCTGGCTGGAGCTCCAACGTAAGATCGCTCACGAGGGCGAGGTTTTTTATGCGCAGCGTGGTCAGCATGAAATTTTGTCGCACCTATTTGAACGGTTCGGCGCGGTTTCGGCAAAAGGAAAATGAAGGCGACTACGGGTTGGGCCAGGCCTAACTTACCCCCAACATTTCTTTTCCCGGCTTGTTCCAAGCGGTTTCTTTGCTACCTTCCGCGACTCAATTGTGACTATCGCTGAAGAAATCCAACGCCGCCGCACGTTCGCCATCATCTCGCATCCGG
>CAINDH010000033.1 GCA_903847285.1 uncultured Verrucomicrobia subdivision 3 bacterium
CAGCACGATGATGGCGAGGACGGCGATCGACGGTCAGAACAGAAGTTGTCCCAACTTATGCTCATTAAAAAATCCGCGAGCCAAGTTGCCCTGCCGGTGGCAGCGCAGTTCACCAGCATCGTGGTCGGCGCAAATCGCACGGTCACTTTGTCTGTCCAGAGCGATGCAAACGCCCGGTATATTTTGCAAGCGACGACTGATTGTTTAAACTGGACGGACATCGGAACCAATACCGCCGATGCGCTGGGCGCATGGCAGGCAACCGATGCAGCGGATGCCCCGGCGAAATTTTATCGGTTGAAATCGTTGCCTTGAAACAAGTGACTCGGAAACGCATCTAATATTTTTGTGCAAAAATTACTGACATTGACCGGGCTGATTTTCTGGCTGGCAACCTCATTCGCGCAAGCCGCGCACACGCAGGCGCAATTGTTATTGGCCGCCGACACCGCGCAAGCCGGCAGCACGATGCTGGCGGGCGTGAAGCTGACAATGGAACCGGGCTGGCACACCTACTGGAAAAATCCTGGTGCCGCCGGCCAAGCTACGGAAATCAAATGGACGTTGCCGCCCGGTGTCACGGCGGGTGAGATTCAATGGCCGGTGCCGAAAAAACTTCCGCCTGCCGAAATCACCACCTACGGCTATGAGGAGGAAGTAGTCTTGCTCGTGCCGTTGACGTTTGACAAAAGCCTCGCGCCAGGCGCTTTGAACCTCTCCGCGAATATTTCCTGGCTGGAGTGCAAGGACTCCTGCGTTCCGGCCAAAGCCGAAGTAGCGGCGACACTCATGCTTGGAAGTGCGGAGAAAAATTCTGCCGCCCAAGCCACGCTCGCGAGTTGGCAGGCGAAAGTCCCCAAAACGACAGGCAATTTCACCGCGCTGGCGTTCTGGGAAAAACCGCCTGGTGACGATGCCCGGCCGCTGATGATTGAAGTGAATTGGCGACCACCCGGCGCGCAAGCGACGCACGCGACGGCGGATTTTTTCCCGGCCACGAACGACGATTTTGAAGTGCAGGCCGACGTCATCAAGGTTTTGGATTCCAATGGCGAACTGGAGTTGACCAAATTGGTGAAAAAAATTTCCCACGAATGGCCGAAGGAAATTTCCGGTGTGCTGGTGCTGGATGATGTGGCCTATGAATTGACCCTGCCCATAACCGACGTGGCGGCGGCGAAGCCAGCGGTGGCTGGCAGCACGGATGCCAAACCACCGGTCTCGCTTTGGCTGATGTTGTGCTACGCCTTCCTCGGCGGATTGATTTTGAACGTGATGCCGTGTGTGCTACCGGTGATTGCGCTGAAAATTTTAGGCTTCGTCAGCGAAGCAAAGAATGATGCCGCCCACGTCCGCAAACTTGGCTTCATCTACACTCTCGGCGTGCTGATGTCATTCGTCGCGCTGGCGGCACTGGTCATCGGCGTTAAAGCGGCGGGACACAAAGCTGCGTGGGGAATGCAGTTTGATAGTCCGGTGTTCATCGTCTTGCTCACCACCCTGGTCACGCTGATCTCGTTGAATTTGTTCGGCGTGTTTGAAGTCACCTTGAACGGGGGAACGATGGATGCGGCCAACCAGCTCGCGTCGCGTTCGGGTGCAGGCGGCGCATTTTTCAACGGTGTGCTGGCGACGGTTTTGGCAACACCCTGCACCGCGCCAATTCTGGGAACGGCACTGGGTTTTGCTTTTGCGCAGCCGTCGGGCGTTTTGGTTTTGATTTTTCTGGCAGTTGGTTGCGGACTAGCTGCGCCGTATTTGATGTTAAGTTGGAATCCGGCGTGGTTAAAATTTTTGCCGAAGCCGGGTGCGTGGATGGAAAAATTCAAGATGGCGATGGGCTTTCCGATGCTGGCGACGGTAATGTGGCTCTTGAGCATTGCGGCCAGCAGCTATGGCAAAGATGTCGTGTGGCTGGGCGTGTTCCTCGTGTTCGCGGCGGCGGCGGCGTGGGTCTTCGGCGAATTCGCACAGCGCGGTCGGAAGCATAAATCCATGGCGGCGGTAGTCGCGCTGGTGATACTCGCGGCAGGCTATGGCTTCGCACTGGAAAAACAATTGAACTGGCGTCAGCCGTTGAAAGAAAATTCCACTGTTGAACCGAGCGAGAAGGATGGATTTTGGAAAGCGTGGTCGCCGGACGCCGTCACTATGGCTCGCGCCAGCAACGCGGTGGTGCTAGTCGATTTCACCGCCGACTGGTGTCTGACCTGCCGCGTCAATGCGCAGACGAGTCTGGACATTGCTTCGGTGAGCAACAAGCTCAAGGGGATCAATGCTGTTGCGCTCAAAGGCGATTACACCCATTTTCCCGATGACATTACCGCGGAACTCAACCGCTACCACCGCGCTGGTGTGCCGCTAGTGCTGGTTTATCCCAAAGACCCGAACGCGCCGCCATTCGTGCTGCCGGAAGTGCTCACGCCCGGCATCGTCCTCGAAAAGCTCGATGCTGCGGCCAAGTAAATTTTTGAACAAAAAACGAGTCGCACTCGTCTGTTACTGTTGCAACCGCAACCAATAGTAAATTCATGAAAAAACTCCTCGCATTCATTGTTCTGCTCGGCTTCACCTTCGGCAGTTTCGCCGCCGACATCGGCAAGCCGGCACCGGACTTCACTGGCACGGACATCACCGGCAAAACCATCAAGCTCGCCGACTACAAAGGAAAAATTGTCGTCCTCGAGTCATATAACTCGGACTGCCCGTATTGCCAACATCACTACCAAGGTGCGGCGCAGGAACTGCAAAAGGAACTTACCGCTAAGGGTGTCATCTGGCTGCTGGTGAATTCCGTCGGCTCAAAAAACTCCAGCCATCGCACGCCGGCAGAAGCCCAGAAGGAATGGAGCGATTTAAAAATGGCCGCGACCGCTTGGATTGATGACACCGCCGGAACCATCGGCCATGCCTACGGAATGAAGACGACGCCGCATGTCTTCGTCATCGCCGCCGACGGCACGCTGGCCTATGACGGCGCGATGGACAATAATCCACGCCCGTCCGGCGACCCGCGCAAGGCGAAGAATTATATTCGCAATGCCGTGGAAGAACTCATCGCGGGAAAACCGGTGACGGATTCCAAAACGAAGCCCTACGGTTGCGCGGTGCATTACACCAACTGACCAGATCCGGTTTTCTTCACGGGCAGTGGCGGCTTACCGCCCTGCCCGTTTTCTTTTTTCACGAACGGCTGGCGGATCCATTTTGACGCAAGCAATTCCGGCGTGAGCTTGAGGCTGAACTCGCGCAGGAAACTTTCGGACGGAGCAATGATGCTCACGGGACGGCGCGTGAAAGTGTCTTGGTAAGCCAAACGCACGGCGCGCAGGCCAAGGCGAAATCCTTTTTCCACTCGGCCATATAGCTCGTCGCACATGATCGGGCAACCGGACTCCGCAAGGTGCAGGCGAATCTGATGCGTGCGCCCGGTCAACGGGCTAGCCTCGATTAGCGTAAAGCGCCCACTCGTCAGCAGCACGCGAAAGTGCGTTTCGGATTCCTTGCCTTCCTCCGTATTGTCTACGCGCATTTTTCCAAACTTCAGCGGGTCTGGGCCAATGGGCAATTCACAATTCCATTCTGTTTCCTTTGGCACGCCTTCAACGACCGCAAGGTAGGTTTTTTCCATGCGGCGGGACTCAAACATCTCGCCCATCGCACGCATCGCCCCTTCGCTTTTGGCAAAGAGCATCACGCCGCTGGTGTCTGCATCCAACCGGTGAATGTGGCGGAGATAACGTAAGTTGCGCGAACGCGCCCAGAAATCATCGGCGCGGATGGAGGAGTCAATGGCGGTCTGTAAATTCCAGTTTGTTTTGCGCCACGAATCCGGCACTAGCATCCAGCCGCGTGGCTTATCAATGGCTATGACCGAACGGTCTTCGAAGATGATGGGGATCGCGTCGCAACCAGGCAGTTCGATGAAATTGGGTTTGGCCATTCGCGCAAGGTTAGTTCCCAGCCATAGTCTTGGCCACTTGAAACGCGCCCTGGACTTTGCCGTTACCCTTACGGGTCTGGACGATTTTCTTGGCCGCCATCGCGGCGGAAAGCTTTTTGCGGACTTCGGCCTGCGGCAGTTTCGGGTTGCAAGCCACGGCGGCTTGAATGGTGAATTCGCCTGGAGGCCAGTTGATATTTTCGCTCATAAATTTTCCTATGGAGGTTGTCCAACCTTACGGACAGTCGCAGCGGGGCTCACGGTGAGCGGATTCGGTAGAACCGATACAACATATTCGTCGAGGCGTTGTCGGTGAAGATCAGCAGGCCGCCGGTGGGCGTGTTGGTGATGACTGGAATCCAACTCTTCAAATTGGTGGAAGCTTCGACGATGTAGTTTGCACCATCAGAACCTGACAGGCTCATGTGGAATTTTTTCTGCGCCACCGCCGCACTGTTGGCGAGCCATTGCGCAGCGGTTGGCGTGAGCAACCCGATGTCCACGGTAAAGGTGTTCGTAGCCAGTGACACGCTGTCGGACGCAACCACACTCACGGTGTATGTGCCGTTGGTAGTATAACTATGCGCCGGATTTTGCGCGGCTGAACTGGTCCCATCGCCAAAATTCCATGCGTAGGTCGGAACCGATGTGCCGACGAATTCCAATTCCGCTAGCTGCACCGCCACAGCAGTATTGGTGTTGAACACGCTGTCTATCTGGAAACGATAAACATTGTAGGCTGTGGTGTTGGTGACGTTGAAGACGCGCCGATCCAGTCGGTTAGTAAAGGTCTGATTGGTGCGGGTGTTGAGTGTGATCCAATTGGAACCGGCATTGGTCGAACCTTGGAAACGCCAGTTTTTTGGGTCGCGTTCAGGGGCATCATTGGCTGCCGTCACGGTGTATTGGGTAACAATGCAGGAAAGTCCGCTGGGATAGCGATATTGAATCCAGCTAGCGCGCGTGAGGGGATTATTGGTGGCGAAGTCCAGCCATTTGGTCGCGCTCAAATTATCGAATGCATTTGTAGCCACTTCTCCAAACGCGGCGTTTTCCCCCTGCGCAGAAATGATTCCAGCGTGATTGTCCGTCGTGTCCACAGCCTTGCCCAACTGGCCGGCGGCTCCTTGCGCGGCAAATTGAATCGTTTGCTGCAATACTGTGGTTGATCCCGCAGTGGCGGAGGCATCAACGTAGAATGGCTGGCCATTCGAAAAAATCAGACTGACGTTGTCGAACGTCGACTGGTTGTAGAGCGCCGGATTGAGCGCGGTGACGGCGAGACCAAAAATCGCATTCGTATTCATCACATTGGTCACGCTAGCGGTGAGAGTCCAGTTGGTTCCATCGGGCGAGGAATAGCCCTTGAAAAGATTGTTCGCGCGCTCCAGCCGCACCCAATACGCCGCACTAGCAACCGGCCCGGGAGAGTAATAAGACACATCGCCGGTGTTGGTGCGCCATTGCATGGTTATGCCGTTGGCGGGCGTAAGGGCAACAAACACTTCCTCCGCACCACTGGCTAGCGATTCCCGGAACATCACCCCAGCCTTGGCCCACGCAGCGGTGTTCTGGACGGCGGTGACGCGCGCTGTAATTTGTCCGTTGCCAGAAATTGGTTGATAAACAATGTTGCCCGTGTCAGCGACGTCCCAAAAATCCGCGCCCGAGGCCATCACCACAAACGTGCCGGCAGACCAACTCGCACTTCCCGGCAAAGTGTATCCGATGTCCGCATCCACCCACGGGGCAGGCAATGCACTCGTCGTCAGCGGCAATGCACCAATCCACGCTGCAATCACCGCCATGGCATTCGCATCCACGACATTTTTACCGATGGGTGGCATCTGGTTAACGCCCAAAGTGGAATCGCGCTGAAAGAGCACAGACCGGTTCGTGTCGCCCGGCTTGATGATTTTTGCGCCGCTGATGCCGAGCGAGTTGATGGCATACCCGTTGATTAGTCCCTGATTCGCCAGCGGTGTATCAAATCTCATATCGAAAAGCGCGTTCACGCCGCCGGGGCGATGGCAGTGCGCACAGTTCGCATCGAAGTAGGAACGGGAACGCAGTTCCAGTGTCGCGTTCGTATCGCTTACCGGAACAAGCCTGGTGTAATTCGTGATGGCCGATTCCACCAATGCTGGCGTGAAATAACCGACATGGTTCATCGCCCGAAGCTGGTTATCTGTCACGCCGTTCGGATACTGCAACGACCCATTGAGCTGGCGTGTCTTCGCGCCCAGCACACCGCCAGCAGGCTGGCTATGGCAGCGCAAACAGTCAAAACGTCCCGGAAAATACCACTGCTGCGTTCGCACGCCGGTGGCAGTAGTGATGGTATAATTCACGTTGGTGCCGGAAGTGACGAGGTCAGCGTCCGACAAATCCGCGCGCCACTTATAACTCGCGCCATAGACGTAGCCGTTGGTATCGCAAACAAGCAGCCGCGTTTCCAACCGGCGGCGCTGTGTCGGATTGGTGTCGTTCGTTGACAGCTCAAAGTTCTTGAAGAAGGCCGTGCCCGCTGGAAAAGTCCATTCGCCTGTCGAGGTGAAATTGATGGTCGTGTTCGTCGGTAGCGCAATCCAGCGTTGCTTGTAGGCGGCATCAGACCACAAAGGCGAATTCACATCGTAAGGCACGAGCCACGGAGCGGGCACAAGCGTCGTGAGATTCGTAAACGCCCCGAGCTGAGAAATTAGCGCGGGCGGATTCAACGTGTTCGTCGGGCCAGTGCGCGAGATGGTGTAAAGCTGACTGCCGGTGCTGCTCATCACGCAGATATAAATTTCCCCAGCCGCATCCAGGCCGAACGACGAAATACCAGTGTAGTCATTTCCGGAATTTGGGCCCGGACCTTTGGGCACGGTGCAGAGCGGAATTTTTCCCGCAGGTAACGTGGATTCATCCAGCACCCAAACCACATCGGAACCGTTGTCGCCGAAAATATATTTTCCAGCCAAGTCTGTAGCGAACTGGCTGCCGTGATATACGTAACCACCGATGACAGCAAAATTTCCGTCCGTATGCGGGTAGTCAATCACTGGCCGACGGCTGATGCCGGGATAAGGTGCAATCAAGTCGCCATTCAAGCCCTCGATCGTCGCCCATTGAAAATTCAAACCCGACTCGCCGGATTCGATCACATCCACCTCTTCGCGCGAAGCGTAACCAACATCGCCAATAAAAATTCTTCCACTGGGCGGATCCATCGTCATGCGATGCGGGCTGCGCAGGCCAAGGCAGAAGAATTCTTCCAAGACATTTGACTGGCCGACAAACGGGTTGTCGTTTGGAACGAAATAATTTGTCGCAATCCCGTTCACAGGCTGACGCGGTGGCGCGTGGCTGATGCTCCCGCCTCGTTTGTCCACATCAATGCGAAACACGCCCGACAACATTTTGTTCGTGACGATTTGGGTATTGGCTGTGTCTGCGTCATCGCCATCCGTCCAGTAAAGAAATCCATTCGCGGGGTTAAAAAACATTCCACCGCCGTTGTGCCAGGCGCTGTCGCCGGCCTGATCCAGCAGGAGCATTTCGGAATTTGTCACTGCCACGCCATTTGTGCCGATGGTGTAGCGAACAAGCTTGTCATGATACGCTCCCGTAGAAAAAGTTGGCGGACGTGTGCTGGAATCGCCTTGCACCGTGCCGGGCACGACCCAGGTGTAATAGACAAACATGAAACGGTTCGTCGCAAAACCCGGATGAAACGCCACACCCAGCAACCCCGAGTCATCCCAGCCCTGGCACTGGTTGGTGATGTTCAGCACCAAAGTTTTTTGCGTCACATTGGAATTGTTCACGAAGGTCCACACGCGCCCCTCACGTTCCCAAACGCACAGTAAATTTGTTCCCGGCACACAAGACAGCCCCACGGGGTTGATGAAGGTCAGGTTGGTAAAGACCGGCACCGCCGACCAGGTGCCCGTAATGACCGGCGAAACGGGCGGCACAACGCCGTTTAAAAAAGGTGCCAGCGGCGGACGATTGGTCAGGCCATACGGCTGCGCTGTCGCCAAAGTGTCAGATAACCAGACGAGGGCAAGGCAGAGCCACAGCGCCTTGAAAACGCCGCAACGAACCGAAACCGTAATTTTAGTGTTTAGAATCAACAGAAAGACAAAATGCTTCAACCGTGCGCTCTGATAGTTTATCAGCGCATTTTCTTTGTCAAAAGGAATCAGCAGTCGCCACGCCAACTTTGGGCTTTGAACTTTGGACTTTGGACTTAATCTTGCCGCCATGTTTCGTCCGTGCATTGACCTGCATGAAGGTAAAGTGAAGCAAATCGTCGGCGGCACGCTCGGCGAGGCCGGCTTGCGCACCAATTTCGTCTCCGAAAAATCCGCTGCTTGGTTCGCTGAAATATATCGCCGTGACCGGTTGCGCGGGGGCCACGTCATCATGCTCGGCGCGGGCAATGAACTCGCCGCCCGTGCTGCGCTCGCCGCCTATCCCGGTGGACTTCAGATCGGCGGCGGCATCAACGCCGCCAACGCACGCGGCTGGCTCGATGCCGGCGCCTCACAGGTCATCGTCACCAGCTGGGTCTTCCGCGAGGGTCGTGTGGACTGGGCGCGGCTGGACGAACTCGTTAAAACCATTGGCAAAGAAAAACTTGTTCTCGACTTGAGCTGCCGGAAACGCGGCGACACCTATTTCGTCGTCACCGACCGCTGGCAAAAATTTACCGAGTTGGAAGTGAACGCCGACACCCTCCAAAAATTTTTCAGTTACTGCGCCGAGTTTTTAATTCACGCCGTAGATGTGGAAGGTTTGTGTCAGGGCATTGACGGTCAGTTGGTGGAAAAACTTGGCCAGTGGTCACCCATTCCGATGACTTACGCGGGCGGCGCGAACTCGCTGGCTGATCTGGAAAAAGTCACCCGACTCGGCGGCGGTAAAGTTGACCTCACCATCGGCTCTGCATTGGACATCTTCGGCGGCAGCGGCGTGAAGTATGCCGATTGCGTGGTCTTCAACCAGCGGTAGAAATAATTTTACGGCGCGAACAACTCTTTCACCGTCAGCTTGAATTGCGGCACCAGTTTTTCCTCCAGCAATTCGCTGCCCGCCAGAATGCCCTGCAAGCGCAGACCAAATTCAAATGCGTGGTAAATCTCCACGTTGTCATAGCGCGGATCTACCATCCACAATCGCGGCACGCGGATCTGCTCGTAGATTTCCTTTTTCGTCACCGTGTCTGCACGGTGATCGTCGCGGCTGACAATTTCCACCGCGAGAAAAAGTTTTCCGGTGGTGGCCGTGACGAGCGCAAGGTCGGGACAAAGCAACGTCGTGCGCGCCACCTGCACTGCTGTCCGCGGCAAGAGCAGTTGCGTGGTCGCAAGACCGTTCACGCTCACTGCCATCTCCCGGTGCAACCGCGCGCAAAGGGCTTCGTGGCGCTCGCCGGGCGACGAGCGCGGAAGCGTTTCACCATTGAGAATTTCTTCGTAAGGCCGGCTCACCCGCCAAGCAAAACATCGTTTTCGAGCGGCGGCAAGCGAACTTCGCAGGCAATCCGCGGTGACTTGAAAAACATTTCCAACGTCCCGCGCAAAATTTATCCTGTCGGCCACATGGGTTTCATTCTCAACAGCGGAGCAAGGTCTTGAATCTTCAACGCGCGGTGGTTTCAGTCTTGATCGAAATGCTGATGGTGTTGTCGCTGCTCGCGCTCACCGGCTGCACCAACTTTCAATATCTCAACTTCACCTTGTCTCATCGCGGTTACGTGCCCACGCGCAACGTGGCTTTCGGCGCGGATGCGCGGCAGAAGCTCGATGTCTTTGTGCCGGCATCCGTCAAACCGAACGGCAAAGTGGTGGTCTTCTTTTACGGCGGCTCGTGGCGCGTGGGCAGCAAGGCGGATTACCGCTTCGTGGCACAGGCACTGACCTCGCGCGGATTCATCGCCGTGGTGCCGGACTACCGGCTCTATCCGCAGGTGACTTTCCCGGCCTTCATCGAAGACGGAGCGGCGGCAGTGCGCTGGACGCGGGATCATATCGGCGCTTACGGCGGAGACACGAACCAGATCTATCTGATGGGGCATTCCGCCGGCTCGCACACGGCGGCGCTGCTTACGCTGGATGAGCATTATCTGAAAGCCGTAGGGTTGGATCGAAACATCATCCGCGCGACCGCCGGACTATCCGGGCCGTATGATTTCGCCTCCTTACCGGAAAATCGGGCCGTGTTCGGGCGGGCAGCCAACGACCCGACGATTGATCCCAAAATCGAGCCCATCACTTTTGTGAACGGAAAAGAACCGCCGATGCTCGTGGTGCACGGCTTGAAGGACACCATCGTTGACCCAAGCAATTCTCTGAGCCTCGTCACGCACATCCGGCAGGCGGGCGGCAACGTGGAATACATCACCTATCCCAATCGCGGTCACGGCGGCGTGGTGATCGCGCTGGCCTGGCCAAACCAGTGGATGTGTCCGGTGCTGGACGACGTGACGGATTATTTCAACCGGTATTGATGGATGCAAACCGCAGCTCAGCGTTTAGGTTTGATTACGGATGCTTGACCAGGACTTCCAGGAGGCGGGATTTGGAAATTTCTTAAGGTCACCCATCTTTAGGTTTTCATTTCCGCACGGGTAAGTTTAATTTTAACGCAATCCGCCTCAGCGATGTCAAATTTCCTCAAAAAAATACCGGAGCCTACGGTCGGGCCAAATTCAGAGCCACTATCAGTGCGCATGTTCCGTTTGGTAACCTTGGTCACCGGGGTGCTTTGCCTGTTTGTCTTGTGGCCAGCGAATTTGTTCGAGCACGATGTGCCTAAGTCGGTCAACTTTTTGATCATCGGTCTCGGGTTACTGTCATTAGCGTTCCATCGGGCGGCGCGCCAGGGGCGGCATCACGTGGCGCTGTTCTTGATAGCGGTGGTTTTGGTCACGGATATTTCGTGGTTCACCAACGGCGGTTTCATGGGCGGCGTTCCGCTCTTTTTCCCAACGCTCGTCATGTTGCCGCTGATTTTTTACACGAATTGGCTACGTAGGCTGGCGTTGGGGTTGATGGCGGTGAATTTTGGCGGGGTCTGTGCGCTGAGCCTGCTGTTTCCCCATTGGATCATCAAGTTACAGCAGCCCGGCGAGATGATTCTGGACATCGTGGTGTCCGTCGTTTTCAGCTGCCTGGCACTAGCGCTCATCCTTCGAATCGTCGTTTACAACTATCACCAGGAACGGCAGGCCATTGCGGAGAGCGAAAAAAATTACCGGCAGTTGTTCGAGAACATGACCGTGGGTTTCGCCCAGCATGAAATCATCTGCGACGCAAACGGCAAGCCCATCGACTACCGTTATCTGAAAGTAAATCCCGCCTTCGAGAAACTGACCGGCATCCCGGCGGCGACCATCCTCGGCAAAACCATCCGCGAGGTGAAGCCCGACACCGAGGATTATTGGATTGAGGTTTTCGGGTCGGTCGCTTTGACGGGGGGGGCGCGCAACTACATGAATTTCTCGCGCGAGCTGGGGCGTTATTATGACACCCTGACGTTTCAAACCGCTCCCGGCCAGTTCGCGGTGATTTTCTCAGACGTCACAGATAAGAAATTGTCGGAGATCAAAATCCAGCAACAGGCCAGTGTTTTGGATGAGGCCAAAGACGCCATCGCTGTCATCGGCCTCGACGAGAAGTTCACCTACGTGAACGAAGCGTGGGCCAAAATGCACGGCTATGAAAAATCCGAGATGCTCGGCCAGTCCCTTGCACTCGTCCACACGCCGGAGCAACTCAAGGATTGCGCGCACCTGAACTCGGAAGTCGCACGGCTGGGCCGGGTCCAGACCGAAGTCGGCCACAAACGGAAAGATGGCTTCACCTTCCCCGTGAGTTTGAGCGTCAGCGAAGTCCGCGACGCCGAAGGAAAGATCACCGGCTACCTCGGCATCGCCAACGACATCACCAACCAGAAAAAACTGGAAGCCCAGCTCCTCCGCTCCGAACGTCTGCAAACCATCGGCACCCTGTCCAGCGGAGTGGCGCACGACCTGAACAACATCTTCGCCCCGTTCCTCGTCGGCCTGCCGATCCTGCGCGAGGAAATCACCACCCACGAAACCCGGGAACTGATTGAGGTCATGGAGAACAGCATCCATCGCGGCGCGGACATCGTCCGGCAACTACTGCTCTTCGGACGCGGCGGGGACGCCCGGCGTATTACTTTCAATCCCGCCGGCCCGCTCCGCGAAGTCGCCAAAATCATCCGCGAGACCTTCCCCAAAAATGTGGCCCTCCACGTTGCCTGCCCCGAACAACTGGGCTCCGTGCTCGGCGACCCCACCCAGATTTATCAGGTGCTGCTGAACCTCGTCATCAACGCGCGCGACTCCATGCCGACCGGCGGCACCCTCACCCTCACCGCCGAGAACGTCGATCTCGATGAGAACATCCGCACCCTTTCCCTCCGCTCCCAGCCCGGGCCCTATGCTGTGCTTTCCGTGCGCGACACCGGCATCGGCATGACCCCCGAAGTTTTGAAGCGCGTGTTCGAACCCTTTTACACCACCAAGGAAATCGGTCAGGGCACGGGCCTCGGTCTTTCCGTCGTCATCGGCGTCATCGAAAACCACGGCGGCTTCATCCACGTCCAAAGCGCACCCGGCGCCGGCTCGGAATTCAAGATCCACCTGCCCGCCGTGCCCTTCGTTGAAGTCCCCGTAGCCCCGCTGGAAAACGCGCCGGCAACGTCCCGCGGCGGCGGCGAAGTCATCCTGCTCGTGGATGACGAAACGGCCATTCTGAAAGTGGCCGGCAAAATTTTGGAGCGCAACGGCTATCAACCGCTCGTCGCCCAAAACGGAACCGAAGCCCTCAACCTGCTCTCGCAAAACCCACACACCATCCGCCTCGTCGTCACCGACTACTCCATGCCCGGCATGAATGGCTGTGCGCTTGCCCAAGCCATCCAGCAATCTCATCCCGGCATCCCGGTCATCATCGCCAGCGGTCTGGGCAATACGCTCGACGAGGAAAAATGCCATCAGGCAGGAATCCGGGAGATCCTCAAAAAGCCGTTCGACACCGCCACCCTTCTCAACACCTTGCATAAGGTTTTGCATCCGGATTCTCTGCAATAGGAGACCGTCGCTACCTCGGCCCCGGCGTTTCAACCTAACCTCCACCAGCACCCTGACCTGCTCGCCCTCGGTGGTGTGGCGTTGTTGGTGCGGCGGTAAACCAATTGAAAAACATTTCCACCAAGCCGCGCAGAAATTAAGCTGTCGGCTTCATGGGTTTCATCCACAAAAAAATTCTCCGTCCCCTGCTGTTCCGGCAGGATTCCGAACGTGCTCACAACGCCGTCGTCCGCCAGCTCGGCTTGGTGAGCCGCGATGAGTTCCTGCTCGGCTGTGTTGAAAAAATCTACGGCGCTCCGGAACTGCCCACGGAAGTGTTCGGTCTGAAATTTCCCAACCCGGTCGGCCTCGCGGCGGGCATGGATAAACACGCGGCGGCGGTTCCCGGCTGGGCGGCGCTCGGGTTCGGCTTCACGGAACTCGGCGGCGTGACGTGGCACGCGCAACCCGGCAATCCCAAGCCGCGCATGTTTCGTGCAATCCCCGATGAGGCGGTCATCAACCGCATGGGCTTCAATAATTCCGGCGCGGAAGCTGTGGCGAAGAAACTTTCTGAGTGGAAAGAATCCGGAAGCTGGCCGAACCATCCCATCGGCATCAACCTCGGTAAATCCAAGATCACCCCGCTGGAGAAGGCGGCCGGGGATTACGCCAGTTCATTCCACGCACTGCGCGACCTCGCGGATTTTTTTGTGGTGAACGTCAGTTCGCCGAACACGCCAAACTTGCGGCAGTTGCAGGACAAGGCGGCGCTGGATGAAATTTTTGCGGCGTTGCAAGAGTTGAACCTTTCACGCAAGCCCATCCTCGTCAAAGTCGCGCCGGACCTGACCTTTGAAGCGCTAGATGAAATTCTGGAACTTGTCGGACCACGCAACATCGCCGGCATCGTGGCGACGAACACCACCATCACGCGCCCGCAGACGAACGATGGCGCACTCCAGAAAATTTACGCGGAGACCGGCGGCTTGAGCGGCAAGCCGTTGCGCGCCCGCAGCACCGAAGTGGTGAGGCATCTTTTCAAACAGACGAAAGGCAAATTGCCCATCATCGGCGTGGGTGGAATTTTTTCAGCGGACGATGCGTGGGAGAAAATCACCGCCGGCGCGTCGCTCGTGCAGTGCTACACGGGTCTGGTCTATGAAGGGCCAGCGCTGGCAAGAAAAGTTGTTACTGGCTTGCGGGAGAAAGTTTCGGCGGCAGGCTTCAAAACGATTCACGAAGCGGTCGGCACGGCGGCTTGATTTGGCAGGTGGCAGCGCAGGGCGACTTGGCCCACCATAACGATCGAAGTCATTTTGCCAACGTGGCCGAGGCGATAAATTTCTTCACCAACTCCGATTCATTTTCTTTCAGCGTGACGGCGCCCACGCGAATCGGCGGCAAGGCCGGCTTGAGCGGAATCAATTTCACCCGCGACCCGACGATGCACGCCAGGCTGCTCGGCACCAGCGCGATGCCGCGTCCGGCTTCGACGGCGGCGATGATGCCGGTGCCGCCTTCATGCTCCTCGGCAAAGTTCGGCTTGAGGCCGACGTCAGCAAACAGCTTTCTCGTCTCGGCGTGATACTCGGGATAATCCTTCCGGTTCAAGCCTATCAACGGTTCCGGCGCGACTTGCTCAAGCGTGATGGCTTTCAGTTTCGCCAGCGGATGGTTGGGAGCCACTGCCACGACCATCGCGTAGCGGGCGATTTCCAGGAAGAAAAATCCGCGCAACATTTTCGCCGGCGGACGCACGGTGAGCGCGACTTGCAAGGTCTTCGTGCCGAGTTGCGCAAGCATTTCTTCGGAAGACAAATCATGCAACGTCACGCGCACATGCGGGAATTCACCCTGAAACGCTCGCAGCAGCGGCGGCAGCATTTGCACCGTGAGCGATGGCGCATAGCCGACATGGATTTCGCCACTGCTGCCGTGAGCGACGGCGCGGGCTTTCTTCACCGCCGCCTCGGCTTGCAACAAAACTTCACGCGCCTCAGTCAAAAAAACTTTTCCCGCCGCCGTGAGCCGCACGGATTTGGCGCTGCGTTCGAACAGTTGAAAACCGATTTCGTCTTCGAGGTCGCGGATTTGGCGGCTCAAGCCCGGCTGCGAGACGTGCAACTGACGCGCAGCGCGGGAGACATTTTCCTCCTCGGCCACGGCGACAAAGTAACGGAGATGGCGTAATTCCATGCGGAATAATCATAAAGGAATCTTGGCAAAAGTCTTGAAACTTGATTTTGAATAAAACGGCCAATTCTTTTTTCCTCGTTGCCCGATGGCGCGATTGACGGGTGGAGTATGTCGCGCTGCGACATAATTTACCTGCGGAGCAGGCACCTTGTGGTGTGGAAGGTTTTCGGCACGCGAATGATTCCGTCGCCTGACGCTGCGCTCGGCGACGGGCTGGCTCGCAGCGCGAGCCAGCCCACCACTACCGCCACAGAACTGCCACCACAATTTGCAAAAATTGGTTTCCGTCAGTTTTCTTTTTTCCTCGTTGCCCGACTGCGCGGTTGACGTTTAACATGGCGGACATTTATGGCTGATTTCATCCGCGCGGACGGTCGTTCCGCCAACCAACTGCGCCCGCTGCGTTTCCAAAACCACATCGCGCCCTACGCGGCCGGTTCCACGCTCATCGAGTGGGGCAAGACACGCGTCATCTGCGCCGTGACCATCGAGGAAAATGTCCCGCGCTGGATGAAGGAACAAAAAGTCACCGGCGGCTGGCTCACGGCGGAGTATTCCATGCTCCCCTACTCCACCCTCGACCGCAAACCGCGCGACATCACGAAGGGCAAACTGGACGGACGCTCTTCGGAAATCCAGCGCCTCATCGGCCGCTCCATGCGCGCGGCGGTGGACCTGGAAAAGATGGGCACGCGCACAGTCTGCGTGGATTGCGATGTGTTGCAGGCGGACGGCGGCACGCGCACGGCGGCCATCACAGGCGCCTTCGTGGCGCTCTCGCTGGCGGTGAACAAACTGATGGTGGAGAACAAACTCACCACGAATCCCATCCTGCATCCCGTCGCCGCCGCAAGCGTGGGCATCGTGGAAGGCACGGCGTTGCTGGACTTGTGCTACACCGAAGATGTCGCCGCGACGGTGGACATGAATCTGGTGATGAATTCCGCCGGGGAATTCATCGAGCTGCAAGGCTCGGGCGAGGAAGCGACGTTCAGCGAGACGCAACTCGCCGCATTGCTCGCCGCCGGCAAGGCTGGCATCCGCGAACTCATCGCCGCGCAACAAGCAGCAATTTCGCAGGGATGATTTTTCCTATGGCCAAAAAAACTTCCCGGCGCAAACAGTTGCCGCCACCCGCCGCCACGCGTTTGCTGCTGATCCGTCACGGTGAAGTCGAGCAGAGTTACCACAATAAATTTGGTGGCACGATCAACATGAATCTTTCGCCGAACGGTAAGCGCCAGGCGAAAGTGCTCGCGAATTATCTCCGCGCCAAAACGATTGATGCCATTTACGCCAGCCCGATGAAACGCGTGCAACAGACGCTTTCACCGACGCTGAAACAGCGCGGCATGAAGCAAACCATCATGCCGGATTTGCACGAGATTGATTTTGGCAAATGGACCGGCCTCGGCTGGAAGGATGTGCAGGAGCGGTTCGGCTTTCAGGCGTTTGAATGGTTGCATCAGATCGACAAGCACGGCTCGCCGGGCGGCGAGAGTGGAAAAGATTTTCAAAGGCGTATTGAACCCTGTCTCCGGGAAATCATCGCGAATCATCCGGGTGAAAACGTGGCGGTGTTTTGCCATGGCGGCGTGATCCGCATGATGCTCGCCATCCTGCTCAAACTGAAACTGCCGCAGACGAACCAGTTCGATGTCGAGTATGCAAGCGTGACGCAAGTGGCGATTCATGCGCACATGAATGAGGTGGAGTTGCTGAACTTCACGCCGTGGCGGGATCTGGTGGGGTAAGTTTTTAGGAGCGCAGGGCATTGCTCTGCGCGAACTGAATAGTTTTCATCCCGCGCGGAGCAATGTTCCGCGCTCCATTCACACAAATCAGAACCTCACCAGCCAATCCCTACGATTGACACCGTGGAATTATTTTCGGAAATTCTGCGACTGAATTCACCGAAACACCATGAGCAACCAAGCCATCTCCACCCAATCTTTGCAACAAGCCGGACGCACCTTCCCGCCGTCGCCCGAAGTCATCAAACACGCCCTCATCAACTCCGCCCAATACGACGCGATGTATGCGCGCTCCATCGGCGAGCCGGAAAAATTCTGGATGGAGCAGGCGCAGACGTTGGAGTGGTTTAAGCAGCCGACGCACGCGCGTAAATTTGACTGGAACACGGACGCCCGGAAAATTCAGCACACGTTTTTCGAGGACGGACAACTCAACGTCACAACCAACTGCCTCGATCGCCATTTGAAAACGCGCGGCAACCAGACCGCCATCATCTGGCAGGGCGAACCGGAGGAAGACGTGAAGCGCATCTCTTACGCCGAGCTTCACAAAGATGTCTGCAAGTTCGCCAATGTCCTCAAATCGCTCGGCGCCAGCAAAGGCGACCGCATCGCGATCTACATGCCGATGATTCCCGAAGCCGCTGTCGCGATGCTCGCGTGCGCACGCATCGGTGCGATTCACTCGATTGTCTTTGGTGGTTTCAGCTCCGATTCACTTGCGGGCCGCATCAATGATTCCGAATGCAAATTGCTCATCACCGCGAACGTCTCGCTCCGCGCCGGAAAATCGCTCGCGCTCAAACAGCTTGCCGACGCCGCGCTCACCCACACGCCCAGCATCCAAAAGGTCGTCGTCGTGAAACGCAACGACGAGCCTTGCAACATCGTCGCTGGACGCGACGTGTGGTATCACGAATTGATGGCGCAAGCCTCCGCCGAATGCCCGGCGGAAAAGATGAATGCCGAAGATTATCTTTTCATCCTCTACACCTCCGGTTCCACCGGCAAACCCAAGGGCGTCGTCCACAGCACCGCCGGCTATCTGCTCTGGAGCGCGCTCACACACAAATACGTTTTTGATATTCACGAGGGCGATGTTTATTTCTGCACCGCCGACATCGGCTGGGTGACCGGCCACAGCTACGTCGTTTACGGCCCGCTCTGCAACGGCGGCACCACGCTGATGTTCGAAGGCGTGCCGACCTATCCCGACGCCGGACGCTTCTGGAAAATCGTCGAGAAGTTCAAAGTAAGCTCCTTCTACACCGCACCAACGGCCATCCGCGCACTCATCCGCCTCGGTGATGAATTTCCCGCGAAGTATAATTTGTCTTCGCTCCGCGTGCTCGGCTCCGTTGGCGAGCCCATCAATCCCGAAGCGTGGATGTGGTATTACAAACACATCGGCGGCGAACGTTGCCCCATCGTTGATACTTGGTGGCAGACCGAGACCGGCGGGCATCTCAACACGCCGCTCGCGGGCGCACATACGCTCAAACCCGGCAGCGCTGGCCGCGCGTTCTTCGGCGTGGAACCCGTGGTCCTCCGCGACGACGGCTCGGAATGCAAACCGAACGAAG
>CAINDH010000034.1 GCA_903847285.1 uncultured Verrucomicrobia subdivision 3 bacterium
CTGTTTTGCCGTCGCGGTTTTTGCACCGGCGATCTGGGCTTCGATTTCTTGCAACAAATTACTCATAGTGTCCGATTAAAAAATTCGATTAAAAACTCTGCGCCAATTTTTCCAAACGCGTTTTCACGCTGCCATCGTAAAGATCGCTGCCGACCTGAATCCGCAAACCACCGAGCAACGCCGGGTTGATGGCGTAGGAAATGTCCAAGCTGGTTCCGTATTGTTTTTCCAAACTCGCCTTGATGCTCGCGCGCTGTTCGGGCGAGGTTTCAACGGCGTTCTCCACTTTGGCCGTGCGCTTAGCCACGTCCAATTGCACCAGACGGTGCAAGCGCGAAAGAATTTCCACATAGCCGCGCGGCTTCTTTTCCGCCAGCAGCTTCACCACCTGGCTGACGCGGCCTTTATCCAAGACGCCGTTCACCGTAGAACTGCGGAACAGTTGGCGCGCGTCGCGTTGGGCTTGCTTGGAAATCTTCATGCCGGCGTCAAATCAAGCGAGTTGCTTTTGGGTTTCTTCCGCCAAACGTTTTTGGTCGTCTGCCGTAAGCACTTTTCCAGTCACCGTGGTGGTGGTTTGCACCACGAGACGACCGACTTCGCGCTTCAATTCCGCGAGGGTGGCCGCGCGCTCTTGCGCCGTGGCTTCACGCGCTTTCGCGATAATCTGTTCGGCAGCGGCAACCGCTTTTTGGGTTTCCAATTCGGTCACGCGAGTCGCGGCAGCGCGGGCATCGGCGATGATTTTATTCGCCAATTCACCGGCTTCACCGAGCGTCTTTTGACGATCCGTCTCGGTCTGCGCGAGCTGCGTCTTGATTTTCTCGGCGTTGGCGATGCCCTCGGCTATCTTCACCTTGCGCGCGTCCAAAATCTTGAACACGGGCTTGTAGGCGAATTTCCACAGGACGAACAGCACGATGGAAAAGTTGATCGTTTGAATGATCAACTTCGTCCAATGAATGCCGAGCATTTCGAGTGTCTCGTTCATGCGAGCCTCAGGTTATTGAGCTTTACCGAGCACGAACGCCACGATGGCCGCGCCTTCTGCGAGGGCGATACCAAGAATCATGATGGCGAAAATCTTACCGAACGTGCCGGGGTTACGACCAATCGCCATCGCTGCGCCAGCCGCTGCGATACCGATACCGATGGCCGCGCCACCGAAAGCCAAACCGACGTGAACATTACCAACTGTTTCTGCGAGCATCATATGTTTTATATGTTTAGTTTTTAGTTTCTCGCAACCGTTCGCCGAAAGGTCTCCCGGTTGCAAATTGTAATATGTTTAATGGCCGTGCTCTTCGTCTGAATGAGAACACAACGTCCCGACAAACGCCAGTGTCAGCATGGCGAATACGAACGCCTGCACGACCGCGACGAATAATTCAAAAAAGTAAAATGGCAGCGAAATCAGCAAGCCCATGATGAACGGCTTCGTGTTCATCATCATCGCGAGCAAGCTTTCGCCGGCGAAAATGTTGCCGTAAAGACGCACCGCCAGCGCCAGCGGACGAACGAAAACGATGGACAGGGTTTCCATCAAACCAACAAACAAAAACATCAGGAACAGCAGCGGATACAGCCACTTCTTGGCATCTACTTTGACGCCGAAGACGTGCTTGACCAAACCCATCGGGCCGTTGTAACGCAGCGCCCAGACAAAACTCATCACCAAGAAAATCAGCGCCATAACCACCGTCATGTTTGCGTCGGCCGTGGGCGGACGAAGCAATGGACGAGTGGCGTGCTCGATGGACAACGGCAGCGAACTAAAAGCCGCTCCGGCTTCCACTTTCGGACCGAAACCAATACTGCCAACGCCTGGCAACAGACCAAGCAGGTTGGAGGTCAGCGCAAAAAAGAAGAACGTGACTGCGAAGGGGAAAACCCAGCGGGAAACTTTGGGTTCAAGAATGACGCCAGAAAGATTTTCCCAACCTTCAATCATCGCTTCGAGCAGGTTTTGAATTCCCGACGGAGCTTCTTTCATCTTGCGCGTGGCGAGTTGAACAAAGATGCAGATAACCAACACCACAATCCACGCGAACACCATCGAGTTGGTGATCGAGATTCCGGCGACTTTGAAGAGGGTTGGAGCATCGCCCGTAACCAAAGGTGCTTGATGATGCGAGGCGTGTTCCACAGCCGCCACGCCAGCGGTGGCAGCGGATGCGGCATGAGTTTCTGCCTGCAGATTCACCGCCGAAACGGTAATCAGAAACACGAACGCCAAGATGATTTTGCAAAAACGAACCACAATAAATAATTTCTAACGCCACCAATTGCCACAAACCTGCCTTCCATGGGGCGTCGGAGTCGCAAAAAATGCCTCATCGTGAATTTTTTCACAAGCACATTTTCAAAATAATTTGGTCAGGAAGCAGCCTTTGTCCAACCCCACTCTGCGCGAATTTTTTCCGGCGACTCGCCCTGGCTCCGCAAAGTGCGCAGCGACAGCGCATCATGCCGTTTGGCCAGCCGCTCGCCCTGCGCATCCAGCACCAATGTGCAGTGATAAAATTTCGGCACGGGCAGACCCAGAGCGCGATACAGTAAAATCTGCCGCGCCGTGCTCACCAGCAAATCCGCGCCACGCACCACCTCGGTGATACCCATCGCTGCATCGTCGGCAACGCAGGAGAGTTGATACGCCGGCACGCCGTCGTTGCGCCACACCACGAAATCGCCAAAATCTTTACCCGCGACAAACTGTTGCCCGTCCATATTTTCATCCGTGAACGCAATGGTTTCACCGTCAGGAACACGGAAGCGCCAAGCAAACTTTGAATTTTGAACTTTTAATTTTGAATTATCCCGGCATGTCCCCGGATAAACAACCTCGTCATCAGCCGCATGCGGCGCGGTCACCGCCTGCTGAATGTCTTTACGTGAACAGGTGCAGGGGTAAATAAAATTTCCCGCGCGTAATTTCTCCAGTGCCGCATGATAAAAACTCATCCGCTCGCTCTGATTGTAAGGTGCGAACGTCCCGCCCACATCCGGTCCTTCGCTCCACTGAAAACCGAACCAGCGCAAATCCTCCAGCATCGCGTCCACGAACTCCATTTTGTAGCGCGTGGAATCCAGGTCGTCGTTCCGCAAAATTAACTCACCGGCATATTTTTTTGCACGTTGCTGTGCCACCCAAAACGTCCGCGCGTGGCCAATGTGCAGATAGCCCGTCGGCGACGGCGCGAGTCGTCCGCGGTATTTTGCAGCGAGGGTTGGGGGTTGCTGATGCACGCCAGAAAATAAACAACGAAGCCGTGAATGAACAAAGTATTCTTTTCCAGCATCACCAGTTTTAGCGATGGACTTTGAATCGATGGCGTTTCAATAATTTCACGATGAACCTAGTTAAGTCCCTCTCGCACGCACTTTCGTCGTGGAATCTCATTTTGTTAGCCGCCACTCTATTTTATGTCACGGCGGGTTACGCCCAGTCAAACACGCCGCTGCCCTGCCTCCAAATCCGCGCTGACCAGGTCGTCGCTAAGATGCCGCCGACGTTTTACGGGCTGATGACGGAAGAGATCAACTACTCCTACGAAGGCGGACTCTACGGTGAGCTCGTCCGCAACCGTGCGTTCAAGGCGGATGCCATCCAAGAAATCATCAAGCCGGAAAATTATGATCCGGCGAAACATTATCCAGTGAAGATCGCCGTGACGAACGCCCCAAAATTTTGGAGCACCGTCGGCAGCGCCAAAATCTCGCTCGATACAAACACGCCCTTAAATGATGCGCTTAACATCAGCCTCAAGCTCGACATCAGCGGCGCGGCGAAAAATTCTCCGGCAGGTATCGCGAACGGCGGCTATTGGGGAATTCCTGTAAAGCCGAACACGACGTATCGCACCTCGTTTTACGCGAAGGCTAAAAATTTCAACGGCGAATTGACCATCAGCCTCGTCCACGTCGCAGATCCGAAGAGCGTGACGGGGAAAACACCGCCGGGAACTAACGTTCGCCTCGGTGAAACGACCATCACGATCGCTAGCACAACCGTCCAAAAAATTTCCGGTGACTGGCAGAAGTATGAAGTGACCTTGACTACGACCGGTGACATCACGCCGTCCAAGGAAAACCATCTCGTGATTTCTACGACGAAGTCCGGCACGTTCTTCAATCATCACGGCATCATCTGGCTGCAACAGGTTTCGCTCATGCCGCCGACCTACAAGAACCGCCCAAATGGCAACCGCACCGACATCTCGAAACTACTGGCCGATGCGAAGCCGAAGTTCCTACGCTTCCCTGGCGGCAATTACGTCGAGGGCGATTACTTCAATGAGCGTTTCAACTGGAAGGAAACCATCGGCCCAATCGAGCAGCGTCCCGGCCACCGCAGTTGCTGGGGCTACTGGTCCACGGATGGTTTTGGTCTACCTGAATTTCTCGGCTGGTGTCAGGATTTGAAGATGGAACCCGTGCTTGCCGTCTTTGCCGGTTACACGTTGAAACACGATGTCATTCCCGCAGGCCCCAAGCTGGAACCTTACATCCAAGAAGCGCTCGAAGAAATTGAATACGTCACTGGGGACGCGACGACCAAGTGGGGCGCGCAACGCGTGAAAGATGGCTATCCGAATCCGTTCAAGCTGCGCTACCTCGAGATCGGCAACGAGGATTGGTTCGACACCTCCGGCAATTACGATGGGCGCTTCGCGCAATTCTACGACGCTATCAAGGCCAAGTATCCACAGCTGAAAATCATTTCCACCGTCGGCAACGAACACTCGGAATCTCAACGCGTCCACAGTCGCACGCCTGATCTGGTGGACGAACACTACTACAAGTCGGAGGAAGAAATGGAGTCGCAGTCGTTCGTTTATGACAAGCGCGACCGCAGTAATCCGACAAAGATTTTCGTGGGTGAATGGGCGACACGCGTCGGCTCGCCCACGCCGAACATGGCGGGTGCGCTAGGCGATGCCGCTTGGATGTGCGGCATGGAACGCAACGCCGACATCGTGCTCATGCACTGCTACGCGCCGCTCTTTGTGAACGTCAGCGACCTCGGCGCGGGGCGGTCAATGCAATGGAAATCCGACCTCATCGGCTACGACGCATTGAACAGCTATGGTTCACCGTCGTATTACGCCCAGCAGATGTTTGGCACGCACGGCGGCGATGAAGTGCTCACGGTTTCCGCGCAAAATCTGCCTACCTACACCTGGATTCAAAACGGACGCACCCGCAACGGCGTAGCGCAGCCGCCGCGCACCAACGAAGTGAAATCCATTTTCTACTCTGCCACGCGCGACACTGCTGCTGGTAAAATCATTGTCAAAATCGTAAACCGCGCGGATGTGGCGCAAGCGGTGAAAGTAGAAATCACAGGCGTTGGCTCCATCGCGGATGAAGGACTCGCCACCGTGTTGAAAGCGGCCAGCCGTGATGCAACCAACTCGATTCAAGAACCGACGAAGGTGATTCCCGTCACGGACAAGGTGAATGACCTCGGCACTAGTTTCACCCGCAGTTACCCGCCCTGCTCCATCACGATTTTGGAATTGAGCGTAAAATAAAATCGTTCAGCAACCTGAACGGCCCACTGTTTACAGTAGGCCGTTTTTAATTAAGCCCGCCACTTCAACGTCTGCACCTGGGCGTGCTCGGGATGTTTCGCGTCTAGACAACGCAATTCAATTTCCATCGCATTGCTCGCCAGCGTGGCGCGCACCCAACCACTCGGACGGCCCTCTTTGAAGGGATAACACGTCGGCGGCAAGTTGATGAGATGCAAGCCGCATTCGTGCTGTGAAATTTTCCAGTCGTGCGTGTGGCCGAAGATGAGCGCTTTGGCCTGACGGCGAGATGCCAGCAATTCCAACAAGGCAGACGAATCCTTCAAACCCGTCGTCACCTTCGGAAATTGCGGATTGTGATGAACCATGACCACCGCCGGTTTTTGCCGACGCGCATCCAGTTCGCGCGCGAGCCATTCGAGCTGCGCTGCGCCGACTTCGCCGGGCGTCTTGCCGGAGTCCAGCAGCGAGTCGAGCAGAAACCAGTTCGCGCGGTCACTGCTAAAAACGCCCACCTGCTTTTGTGGAACGGATTTTAATTTCTTCGCGTCATGGGGAAATGCGCTCCAAAAATTTTTCCGCTCGTCATGGTTGCCCAGCGTCAGATGAATCGGAGCAATGGCACGGACGGCGGCGATGCCTTTCCCGAATGCCACATAATCTTCCGGCTTGCCGGTGAGATACGCGAGGTCACCATTGACGATGACGGCGGCGGGCTTCACCGGCCATGCGGCGAGTTCCCGCAAGCAGGTGGCCAGATGGTCGGTCATGTTGACGTTCAGATACGTCTGCGCCGGATCGGCGGCAATGTGCGTGTCGGAGAAAAAGACGAACGTGTGCTTGTCGCGCGATTTGCCAAACAGCCCGGCGTAACTCGAAGGCGCAAACGTGACGGCAGCACCTGCGAGTGCGGTGCGTTTCAGAAATTCACGCCGCGAAAGTTGCGGCAAGGTGAAGGGCATAAATTTACAACAATAATCCCGCGAGCGACGCCGTCATGTAAGCCGCCAACAAGCCGCCGATCATCGCGCGGAAACCGAGCTTGGCCATTTCGCTGCGACGCTCCGGCGCGAGCGAGCCGATGCCGCCGACCTGGATAGCGATGCTGGAGAAATTCGCGAAGCCGCACAGTGCGTAGGTGGCAATCGTGAAAGCGCGCGGCGTCAGATTTAATTGAGTTGCGTTGCCCGTGAGATCGAGGTAGCCGACGAATTCATTCAGCACGATACGTTCGCCCAAAATCTGCCCGATGCTCAAGCAGTCCTGCGTCGGCACGCCCATGAGCCACGCGAACGGGGCGTTGATCCAGCCGAAAATGTTTTGGAGCGTCACTGGATTCTTCACGCCGAAATGCGTTTGTGGAAAACCCACGACGTAATTCGCCAGCGCGATGATGGCGATGAAGGCAATGAGCATCGCAATGATGTTCAGCGCCAGATGAAAACCATCACCTGCCCCGCGACAGATGGCATCAATTGAATTCGCCGTCGTGCGCGGGACGGTAGCGGGTGAAGTCCCGGCGGTTTCGCTGACTTCGGTTTCCGGCAGCATGATCTTGGCGATCATCAGCGCAGCGGGACAATTCAACACCGACGCCGTGAGCAGATGCCCGGCGGTATCGTGATAGCCAGCCTGCATTCCCATCGCCGCATACACCGCCGCCACGCCGCCCGCGATGTGTGCCATGCCGCAGACCATGATGGTCATCAACTCGCTCTTCGTCATGCGCGGGACGTAAGGCCGGATGACGAGCGGCGCTTCCGTCTGCCCCATGAAAATGTTCGCGGCGGCAGAAAGCGTTTCGCTTCCACTGGTGCCCATCGCCTTGCGCATCACGAAGGCCACCGCGCGGACGACGCGCTGCAAAATTCCCCAGTGATAAAACAGCGATGACAACGCGGAGACGATTACGACTGTGCCGGTCACGAGAATCGCAAAAACCAAACTGTGTTCCGGTCCGAAAGATTTTCCGAGTGAACTGCTGTCCGCCAGCGGTCCGAAAACGAATTTGGTTCCGTCCGTGGAAAACTGAATGAGCTTCTGCACCACCTTGCCGGCGACGATGAAAAAATCTTTGCCGAACTGCGTGTTCAGGATCAGCAGCGCGAGCAGGAATTGCAGGCCAGTGCCCCAGATGACCGTGCGCCAGGGAAACTTTTTGCGGTTGAAGGAAATCGCCCACGCGATCGAAAGCATCGTGAGCCAGCCGAAGAAACTAATCAGTTTGAGTTCCATTTATTTTTTCGCGCCGTGCTCCAACACTTCCTTGTAAATATGCGGATGCAGCACGCCGACGAACGGAAGATTGCGGTAACGCTCTGCAAAATCAAGCCCGTAGCCGATGACAAAATAATCTGGAATCTCGAAGCCGACGTAGTCTGCTTTGATTTTCTCGACGCGGCGCGCGGCTTTGTTCAGCAACACACAGGTCTTGATGCGACGCGGCTTGAGTGCCTGTAATTTCGGAATGACGCGACTCAAGGTTTTCCCCGTGTCGAGGATGTCATCCACCAAGAGGACATCGCGACCGCGCACATCAATGCGCAGTTCTTTCGTGAAAACCAACTCGCCCGATTCGGTGCCTGCGCCGTAACTGGATACGCCCATGAAATCCAAACGCAGCGGCGAGTTGAGATGGCGGATCAAATCCGCAAGAAACATGACCGTGCCGCTCAAGAGCGAGACCACGACCATTTCGCGTCCGGCAAAATCCTTCTCGATTTGCCGCGCCAGAATCTTGATACGTTTGGCAAGTTGTTCGTCAGTGATAAGGACGCTCTGCACATCTTTGCGCCAGCGCGGCGGCACTGCCGCTTGGGATTTAATTTTTGTGGTCACAAATTAGATGTGTTTGGAATCGTTCTCGTCCTTCTTCACATAGCCGCTGTCCTGGCGTTTGAAATTCACCTCATTCTTTTTGACGTAAGCTGCGAAGACATCGTCCGCGCTCATACCGAGCACTTGCGCCATGCTGATGAGAAAATGAAACAGGTCCACGACTTCAACGCGCGCGTTCTGTTCGTCGAATTTCTGATACTTGGCCCACCATTTCCACGGCACGCTGTCGGTCAGCTCGGCCATCTCTTGCTGCATGGCGCGGGTGTAATTGAGCAGCCACTTAGTTTTCTCCTCCTCACTCATGCCGTCGGTTTTCACGCCGATGCGTTCATTGAGGGCTTTTTGCATCCGAAAGAGTTCGCGTAGTTGGTCGGGATTTTCCATGCGCGAGTTTAACCGCCAAG
>CAINDH010000035.1 GCA_903847285.1 uncultured Verrucomicrobia subdivision 3 bacterium
CCAACCCTTCCTCGCCATCAACTGCGCCGCTATTCCAGAACAATTGCTCGAAAGCGAACTCTTCGGCCACGAACGCGGTGCGTTCACCGGCGCGACCCTGCAACGCATCGGCAAGTTCGAGCAATGCAATAAAGGCACCATCTTCCTCGACGAAATCGGCGACATGACGCCGCCCACGCAGACGAAGATCCTCCGTGTGCTGCAATCCGGCACGTTCGAACGCGTTGGTGGCAATCAACCGATCCAGGCCGATGTGCGCGTCATCGCCGCGACCAACAAGCCGCTCGAAGCCGCCGTTGCTGCGAAACAGTTTCGCGAAGACTTGTTTTATCGCCTCAACGTCGTGCGCATCCACATCCCGCCGCTACGTGATCGGCGTGATGACATTCCGCTGCTGGTGAATTATTTCCTGAAGAAGATTTCCCGCGAGCAACAGCAACAGCCGAAGTCTATCGCCGCCAGCGTGCTCAAACTCCTTGAGAAATATCATTGGCCCGGCAATGTCCGCGAACTGGAGAATGCCATCCGCCGCGCGATCGTCATGGCCAAGAGCGATGCTATTTTGTCCAGCGACCTGCCGCCGGAAATCTCCGGTCAGGGTGGTGTGAGTGCCGCGCCGCCGAGCGTTGGCGTAGAAGTTGGAGCGACCGATGCTGCTTCGTTGGCGCGACAATTATTTCAGTTAGCCAAGCGTGATCCGAAACTGAAGATCATTCCTGCCGTGGAACGCGAGCTGGTGATTCAGGCACTCAAGGAGACAAACAACAATCAGGTTCACGCCGCCAAGATGCTCGGTATCACGCGCGCCACGCTGCGGAAACGGATTGATAAGTTTGGGATTCAGCGGGAACTGAATGTGAAGTAAAGCAGCCCGAGCAGACGAATTTCAATTCTGCTCCGACTCCGTCGTCACCGGCTTGTCGTCACCCTGAAGCGCACCCATCAAGGCGTGCCACGCCAAGATCGCGCACTTCACGCGGGCTGGATATTTGTGCACGCCGGCGAACACCGCCAGCTTGCCGACGTCGCCGGACGCTTTGCCAGTGGTGACCATCTCGCGCACTTGCTCGAAAGTCTTTTCCGCCTCGGCCCGCGTCTTCCCCTTCACGTTTTCCGTGAGCAAGGACGCCGACGCCTTGGAAATGCAGCAGCCCGACCCAGTGAAGCTGGCATCGGTGATCTTGTCGCCGTCCAACGTGAGAAACAATTTGAGCTGATCGCCGCAGATCGGGTTGCGACCTTGCGCGGAGCGGGTCGCCGCCGGCAACTCGTGAAAATTGCGCGGCTGCTTACAGTGGTCCAGGATGACCTGCTGATAAAGGTCGTTGATGTCGTCGAACATGAGGGGACTCTAACCGCGAATCATTTCCCCAGCAAATGCGGATTCGCCTCCAGGCGATCCCACACCAGCTTGTCCACCACTTCGCGCGCCGATTCGCATTTGATACGCTCGATGATCTCGCCCGCGAACGCATGGATCAACATCTGCCGCGCCATCTCCTTGCCGATGCCGCGCGAACGCAGATAATAGATGCTCTCGTCGTTCAACTGGCCGATGGTCGCGCCGTGCGTGCATTTCACGTCGTCGGCATAGATCTCCAACTGCGGCTTCGTGTCGGCCGTGGCGTCGTCGGAGAGCAAAAGATTTTTGTTCGTCTGCTTCGCGTCGGTTTTCTGCGCGATCTGCTGCACCAGAATCCGCCCGTGAAAGACGCCCTTGGATTTATCGTCGAGGATGCCGTTGAAATATTCGTGGCTGGCACAATTCGGCTGCGCGTGTTCGACCACCATGTGATGATCCGCCAACTGCTCGTCGCGCGTCAGGTAAAGCCCGTTCAGGATGCACTCCAAGCCTTCGCCCGCCAGCTTCGTGCGGATGCTGTTGCGGGAAAGCTTGGCGCCGAGCGCAAAGGAATGGATGTTCACGTTGCTCGCCCGGCCGAACTCCCCGTTGATGGCCGCAAGGTGAAACGCCGCCGGCGCTTCATCTTGAAATTTCAGATGCTCCACGAACGCGTTATCGCCCGCAAAGATTTCCGTCACCGCATTCGTGAAATACGCCGCGTCAGTGGTTGCGATATAACTTTCCACGATCGTCACGCGGCTGTTCGCCTCGGCCACGATCAAGTTGCGCGGCGACACC
>CAINDH010000036.1 GCA_903847285.1 uncultured Verrucomicrobia subdivision 3 bacterium
ACACTTGTTGCAACGATGTCAGCGCGCGCGACTGGCAGATCAAACGCAGCGGCGGCCAAAGGTGTCGTGGCAAAAGTTTTGACACGTTCAGCCCGCTTGGTCCGTGTCTTGTGACCCCCGACGAAATTCCGAATCCGAATTCATTAAAAATTTCCACCGTGCTCAACGGCCAGGTGATGCAAGACTGGAACACGAACGATATGATTTTCGACGTGCCGACGCTCATCGAATTTTTGAGCGGCAGCACGACGCTGTTGCCCGGCACGGTGATTCTGACCGGCACGCCGCACGGCGTCGGCATGGCGCAAAAACCGCCGCGCTGGCTGCGCCCCGGCGACCGCGTGAACATTGAGATCGAAAAAATCGGCACGCTCACCAACTCTGTTGCGAACGAAAAAATCTGAAACCAATTTTCTAAATTTATTTATGCCCGACTCTCACACCGAATGGAAAAATGACGCCGAGCTTTTTCGGCTGATGAAAGAAGTTCTCTACACGCCGGTCGTCGGTGACATCCTCGACGGCCTTGGCTGCTGCCACCAATTTCTGCCGCAGCCGGTGCAGCCCGCGCTCGACACGATGAAAGTCGCCGGTCGCGCGATGCCGGTGGTGATGATTGACGTGCATGGCCCGCAGAAAAAACCTTTCGGTCTGCTCACCGAGGCGCTCGACCAGCTCGAACCCGGCGAAATTTATGTCGCGTCCGGCGGCGACATGCGCTGCGCCTATTGGGGCGAAATTCTCACGGCCACGGCCCGCACGCGCGGCGCGGCCGGCGCGGTGATCAACGGTTTTCACCGCGACACGCCGCAGATGTTGTCGCAGAACTGGCCGGTGTTCAGCCGCGGCCGTTACGCGCAGGATTCCAGCGTGCGCACCAAGGTCGTGGATTTCCGCTGCGCCCTCGAAGTCGGCGGCGTGTGGATCGAACCGGGCGACCTGGTTTTCGGCGATCTCGACGGCGTGGTAATCGTCCCGCGCAAACACGAAAAGGAAGTCATCGCGAAGGCGCTCGAAAAAGCGCGCGGCGAAAAACTCGTGCGCAAGGAAATCGAGGCTGGCATGTCCAGCACCGCCGCGTTCAAAAAATACGGCATTTTATAATTACGAACCATGAGCAACGCATCCTCAGATTTTGGAAAAATATTTTCACTCGCCAGCGAACACGCCTTGATCACTGGTGGCGGCACGGGACTTGGCCTGGCGATGGCGCAATGTTTTGTCGCCGCCGGGGCGCGCGTCACGATTGTTGGCCGTCGGCCTGAACCGCTCCAGGCCGCGTGCAAGGAACTCGGCGCGAGCGCGAATTTTCTCGCGGCGGACATCACCGACCCGGCACGTGTCGCGACGTTGATTTCCGAAGCGGAAAATAAAAACGGCCCGCTGACCATTTTGGTGAACAACGCCGGCGTCCATTTGAAAAAGCCGGCGGCGGTGACATCCGATGCGGAATTTCAATCGGTGATTCAAACGCATTTGTTCGCCGCGTTCTCGTTGAGCCGCGAGGCGTCCAAAGGAATGCTGGAACGCGGTCGCGGCAGCATTCTTTTCACTGCCTCGATGACTTCCTTCATCGGCATGACTCAAGTCGTGGCGTATTCCGCCGCGAAGTCCGCTTACCTTGGCGTCGTGCGCGCGCTCGCCGCCGAGTGGTCGAGCAAGGGCGTTCGTGTCAATGCCATCGCGCCGGGCTGGATTCAATCCGAGATGCTCGAAAAGGCGCTTGCGGGCGACACCGCGCGGCGCGCAAAGATCATCAGCCGCACGCCGATGGGCCGCATGGGCGAACCACATGACATCGGCTGGGCGGCGGTTTATCTGTGTTCACCGGCGGCGAAATTTGTGACCGGCGTGGTGCTGCCGATTGACGGCGG
>CAINDH010000037.1 GCA_903847285.1 uncultured Verrucomicrobia subdivision 3 bacterium
AGCGCGGTGAGGTTGACAATGAGCACGCCAAGTTTGGAACCGAACATCCGGAAACAGGTCAGCGTCACGCGTTCCTGCGGATCTGTCGTAAGACCAGACAAGATAGAAGTCACGGGTGTGTTGATGCCGGTGTAGAGGATATTGCAGAGGATGTAGGTGACCGCCGCATACCAGACCTTGGCAGTGTGACTCAAATCCGGCGTCTGAAAAGTCAGCACGCCGAAGGTCGCAAACGGCACGCACAGCCAGAGAAACCACGGACGACTTTTACCAAGGCGGCTGTGCGTTTTGTCGAAAATGATTCCCCAAACGGGTGCATCAATCGCATCAATCCACCGCGCAAGGGCAATAATTGTCCCGCACGTCACGGCGGACAATCCGTAGATGTCTGTGAAAAACTTGCTTAGATAGCCCCCGATGATGAAGGTAAAAACCAACTGCCCGGCGACATCGCTGGCGGCGTAGCTGAACCTAGTGGTATAGGAAGTTTTGTTCACGGGTTTCCAACAATTAAACCGCAAAGAAAGCAAAAAGCGCAGAGAATTTTTCCTCTGCGCTTCTTGGGGTCAGCGGTTCAGATGGATTCTTTACTCTTATCCGGGAACGGCCCCCAGTTCGCCTCGGTGTCTTCGGCGTGGCTGTAGATATTTTTTCCGCCTTTCAAAAACGGCGTGGCCATTGCCCACGGCTTGCCGTCGGGACGGTTGATCGGGGCACCGCTGTATTGCGGAAGATAAATGCGGCGCATCTTGTTCGTCTTGTTCGGTCCGCTGCGATGGAACAAGAAGCTATCAAACGCCACGATGCTACCGGCGGGCACGATAAGTGGATCGCCTGGGTCTGCGCCAGTGTAGCCGATGAGATCGTTCGTGCCCTCTTCCTTGTGATGGTCAATCAGCTTGCCGCGCGTGCCAGCACGTGAATGCGGTAAAATATAAACAGTGCCGTTCTCCTCACTCACCGCGTCCAGCGTGCACCAGCAGGTGACATAAGGTTTGTGGTTCGTGGTCGGGTCATACCATTTCACATAGCCACTGTCCTGATGCCACGAAAATTTCATGCCCTGCTCCGCGCCCTTCACGACCCATTGCTCATGGAACAACTGCGCATCCGGGCCGACGGTGGCCTCGGCTACCTGCGCCATGAGGTCGCTGAAAATGAATTGATACAAGCGCTGGCTCAAGCGGTAGCGGTTGTTGATGAAATAGCGGCTGCCGCGGTGCGTGATGCCGACGCTCTTGACACCTTTGGAATCCATCAGCGCATCCATGTAGCCGATGTAGTAGGAACATTCCTCGCGCAGCATTTCGAGCATGGCGGGCGGAATGACGGCGGGCAAAATCATGTAACCTTCGCTTTGGTAAAGGTCGCGTTGCGCTTGGGTGATGGTGATCATGGTGAAAGGTTCGCAAAAAATGTCTGACGCATCTTCTCATTTTGCCGCCGACTTGTTATCATTTTTTGTCGCCATGCGCCAACAACTCAAACTCCCCCTCGGACTCGATGGCCATCTGTGGCACTACCGCCACCAGGGTCGCGCCAACGCGATGCACCACCACGCGGAACTGGAATTCAATCTCGTCACACAGGGGCGCGGCCTTTATCTGCTGGCGAACCGTAAATACCAGGTTCGGCGCGGCGACTTGCTCTGGCTGTTTCCGCAGCAGGAACATGTCCTCGTCGAACAGTCTTCGGATTTTGAAATGTGGATCGGCGTGGCCAAACCGACCACCGTGCGACGCATCGCAACCGATGTGAGCGCGAAAGTTTTGCGGCAAAAAAATCCAACAGGCGAATACTGCCGCCGTTTGCCACAACCCGAATTTACGCTGCTGGAAAGTTTGCTTGCAAAGATTTCTGCAACTCATTCGCAGGCTGGCTTGTTCAACGCTGGACTCGCCTACGCATTCCTCGCCGCGTGGCAGAATTTCGAACAAGCCGCCGACGTTCCCGTTCACGACGTTCATCCTGCAGTGGAGAAAGCCGCGCGCCACATCCGTGACCAGAACAACACTCTTGGCTTGGTTAAACTCGCTCAACACGCTGGCTTGAGCCCGTCGCGCTTAAGCCGGTTATTCAAACAGCAGACGGGGATTGCCCTGGTAGATTTTCGCAACCGTCAGCGTGTGGAAAAATTTCTCGCGCTTTACCGCACCGGCCAGCGGATGACGATGCTCGAAGCGGCACTTGAGGCGGGTTTCGGAAGTTATCCGCAATTTCACCGTGTGTTCAAAAGCGTTTTGGGCTGCTCGCCGGGCGCGTATCGGCGGAAGTAAATTTCAGGACGCATTCACACTATGAGTTTTCGCCACAACTTTTCGATTTCGCCGCGCAGAATTTTTTTATCTTCCCAGCTGTCTGGAAACGTCGAAAGGCAATAGCCACCGACGACCGGCCCAAGTTCTGGGCAAATATAAATTTCGCGGTCCGTGTGGCGGTTGCCATCAAGCCAGCATTTTAGTAGTGCCTCGGCGAAAGGCAGCCATTCATGAAATTCTTTGGTGAGATTTCCCCGCCCGTCGGTGATAGGAATCTGAACGTGATGGCCATTGAACGGACGAAAATGAAATTGCTGTGCGTGCCGGACCAAGTCGGGGCGGACAAGCAGGCGGGCGGCGAAACTTTCCGGCACAAGGTGTTTGACGACGGCAAAATGCGAGAAGTCAATCGAGAGCGGCAGAAGTTCGCCCGTTGCTTGGTGATAAGCGTCGCAGAGCGCGTGATGTTTTTCCGGCGTCTCGGTGCAGGTTCCGCGATGCGTCTCAATGCCGGGCACGAGTCCGATACGTTTGCCCTCGCGATTGAGAGTGAGCGCCAGTTGCAAAGCTTCGGCGGCGGAAGTTTCATCGCCCGCTAGCTGCACGTTCACATGGATTGCGCCGCAGTCCTTCTGCTCTTGCAACAAGCGCGGAAAATCCGCCGCGCTGCCGCTGGCCATGCCGCCGACGAAGATCAATCTGTGCTTTGCGCAGCCGTCGCCTAGTTCGGGACTGCCGCCCCAACACACGCCGTCGAAGCCGGCATCCTTAAACGCACAGAGTTTTTCATCTAGCGACCAGGGATGTTCCATAAGCGTCCAGAGGTTGGCGATGTGGCGGAGGGTCGGGTTCATCCGGCGGCGATGCTAGTTTCTGTCCAAAGATTTGTCACGCGCGGGCTGCGAAACGAATTTGAACGTTGGCATGGCGGCTGCAATCAGATGAGTATGAAGGCAACCATCATTGCGCCGAACAGCAAGCTCAAGCGGAGCGAATTCTTTCATTCGCTCGATTTAGTCTGGCCCACGAACCAACTGCGCAAGGCGCGGATGGATTTTTGGGGCGGTGTAATGCTGATCTGCGCCCTCGGCATCCTCGGCAAATTTGCCCAAGCATTGCTCTCACATTGAGACACGCTGCCAACTTTTAGTGCAGGCAAAATCCGGCCGGAATTCTCTTCCCAGCCGATTGATACTGCTTTTGACGCCAGTTTTTCTGAAACGACCCCGCCAATTTTAAGAAGTCCGGTCAAAATTTATTGCACGATTTTTGGGGTGAAGGAAAGCTGCATCCCGCCCAACGCCACTTCCATCGGCTTGCCAGACGTTGCGGATACTTGCGTCACAGAAAGCTCGTGGGTTTTGCCAGCGGCGTTGCGGGATTCTAGCGAGAGGGTCAATTCCACGTTGTGGCTCCCCATCTGGCGCGGCACAAGCGTGCAGTTCTTGCCATTGCCAACCCGCACGACCGTTTCAAAATGATTGGTAAGGACAACTTCACCCAATTCACCTGGTCGGGCTGGGATGGTCGACTTGCCATCGTCCGAAGCGACGGATTTGGCAGCAGCAGATTTTTGCCAGAAATGTGGCGTATACTTATAACCTGCGCCCGCCAAGGCCGCGACTATACCAAAGACTTTTAACAATGCTGAAAAGTTCATGCCTGCCATTAAGCAGGGCGCAAGCCAAGTCACGGCAAGAATTTAGTCCACGCGGTCGAAGATCAGCAGGTTGCGTCCATCTTTCACAGAAAGGCGCAAACCATCAGGAGTAGTGGCGGTGATAAATTTATCCGCACCATTCAACGCGAGATGAATCGTGTATGTCTCGCCTTCGCGACTCCAGTCGCCGTTCCAATTTTCCGCGGTGAACGGCGGAACCGACTGCTGGAAGTGCGGATAATTTTTCACGAACACCATGTTGTCTGACGTAAGGTGCAACGTCGTCTGCGCGTAGGCAGCCGACCAGAGCGCGCGGATAGCAGCCATTTCTTTAACTTGAATTTTGGGTTGGCTCTGGCGGAACCATGCGAGCGTAACGCTGGGATTGAACTGCCAGCGACCCAGAATTTTCTCGCCGTCATATTTCGCCGACTTGCCGGTCTGCAAATAAACCGCGATATCATCCAGATTGGTTTCGATAATTCCAGTCACGCGTTTGCTTAATTCCTTGTTCTTCAAAAAATCCTGCACCGACGGCAGGTTCATGATTTCGCCCAGCGAAGTTCCAGCCGTGAGCGCGCCAGTCAACGCGGTGTCAGTCACGAGTCCCTGCATATCGGCTTGTTCCCACAGCGAAGCCAGCGCCGGATACTCCGCGAGACGCGAACCAGTCTGCGGATTTTGCATCAAGAAGCCGGAAAGGTCTGCATACTTGTAATAGAGCGGGGGCAAGGTGGCAACGGAAGCAGAAGTGCGCGCGAATCCAGTTGTCTGCAATCCCTGCCCCATGCTGTTGACCAGACGCAAAATCATGGACGGTTGAGCCGCGCCTGCCGAAGCCTGCGTCGTCCAGTAAGTCAGGTTGAACAACAGGAAACTGATGAGGATGAAATAAATCACACCGTTCAAAACCCCCACGCAAATGCCGAGCCTAGAATTCAACCGTTCCCACAAAGCCAGCCGCAGGTCGCCCGCTTTGTATTTGTAATACACATCCACCTTGCGATGCACGTTGAACGCGATGACGGAAAAAATAATCGAGACCACGATGAATCCGCAGATCGGCGAAAGCGCCCAGACCGTCACCGGATTCGTCGCCCCCAAAATTGGCAGCAGCACATGAAATAATTTACCCACCAACGGCGCGAATAGTGTGGCGATAAAAATACCAGCAAACCCAATCGCCGCCCGAATCCCACCCTGCCGCCAGCCGGCCAAAGTCGCCGCCGCCACCACCAGAAGTGCTAAAATCCAAATGCTCATGACGCCATTAAAAATCATCCCCGCGAAAATGCACGACGAAAATGAATCCTGCGCGCTCCGGCCCCCTCTAACCATAGGGATGTGACCGTCGGCCACGGGCCCACCGATTGGGCTAAAAATCCAGCCAGCTAGAGAACAACCGCAGGCTTCGGAATTTGCCTTGAGCGGGCGCAGCTTGACTGATTTAATTTTTTCATGTCTGCCACGCCTATTCTTGTCGCCAAAAGTTCCGCCAAAATTTTTCTGCTCCCGCAAATGGCGAACCGCCACGGCCTCATTGCTGGAGCAACGGGCACGGGGAAAACCATCACGCTGCAAGTGCTGGCGGAAAATTTCAGTTCGCAGGGCGTGCCTGTATTCATGGCTGACGTAAAAGGCGACCTCGCAGGCATCTGCCAGCCGGGGGGACAATCGCCGAAGGTCCAAGAGCGGGTGCGGCAATTGAAATTGGATGACTTCACACCCGCTGGTTGTCCGGTGACGTTCTGGGATGTCTTCGGCGCGAGCGGTCATCCGGTGCGAGCGACAATTTCCGATATGGGTCCGCTGCTGCTGTCTCGCCTGTTGAACTTAAACGACACGCAGGCGGGCGTGCTCAATCTCGTTTTCCGCATCGCCGACACGAACGGTCTGTTGTTACTGGATGAAAAAGATTTGCGCGCGATGCTGCAATTCGTCGGCGACCACGCAGGTGAATTCACCACGGAATACGGCAACATTTCGCCCGCTAGCATCGGCGCCATCCAGCGCAATCTGCTCGCACTGGAATCACAGGGCGCAGAAAAATTTTTCGCCGAACCCGCATTGAACCTTGATGATTTGATTCAAACAGATGCCAACGGCAAAGGCGTCATCAACATTCTCGCGGCGGACAAGCTCATGCAAGCGCCGAAGATTTACGCGACATTTCTGCTGTGGCTGCTGTCAGAATTATTCGAGCGCCTGCCGGAAGTCGGCGATGTGCAGCAGCCCAAGTTAGTATTTTTCTTCGACGAAGCGCACCTGCTCTTCAATGACATTCCGCCCGCGCTGCTCGAAAAAATTGAGCAAGTTGTTCGGCTCGTTCGCTCCAAGGGCGTCGGGATTTATTTCGTAAGCCAGAATCCACGCGATATTCCTGACACGATTCTCGGCCAGCTCGGCAACCGCGTGCAACATGCATTACGCGCCTTTACGCCGGCGGATCAAAAAGCCGTGAAGGCCGCAGCAGAAACCTTCCGACCAAATCCGAAGCTCAACACCGAAGCCGTGCTGACGGAACTCGCCGTGGGCGAGGCCCTCGTCTCGCTGCTCGACGCGAACGGCCAACCGGGCATCGTGGAACGCGCCTGGATTGTTCCGCCGCGCAGCCAAATCGGACCCATCACCGTCGCGCAACGCCAGCAACTCATGGCGAACTCCCTGGTGGCGGGCGTTTATGAAAAAGTGGTAGACCGTGAATCCGCGTATGAAAAATTAAAAGGCGCAACGCCAACGGCCGCACCGTCGCCGACGACTTCGATTTCCACCGCAAGGCCGGCAGCGAGCGCCCCGGCTCCGACGGTTTCCTCGCCGACAACCAGCGGCGGCGGAATTTTCGGTGCGATTTTTGGCAAGACCAGCGCGCACGGCGATAGCATTGCGACCACGGTGCTCAAGAGCGTAGCGCGTTCCGCCAGCAGCACGGTGGGCCGCGAAATCATGCGTGGATTGATGGGTTCATTATTCGGCGGCCGCAAGCGGTAATGTGAGACTGGCATTGAACACGTAGCGGCTAATGCCGTCGCCGAGCGCAGCGTCAGGCAACGGAATTTTTCGCGTGCCTGAAAAATCTCACGCCACAAGATGGCCGCTGCGCGGTCAGGCCAAGTCTCAACGCGACTTGACCCACCAGCCATTAGTCGTCCCACCATCGCGAAACTTTCAACTTTCAACTTTCCGCCGGCAACCGTTAGAGTAGCGGCGTGCCAGTCATCGCTTACATTCTCACCGCGCTCGGCGCGTATCTGCTCGGCTCGATTCCCTTTGGCTATGTCGTCGCGAAAGCCAAGGGCATAGACATACAAAAAGCCGGTAGCGGCAACATCGGTGCGACGAACGCCATGCGCGTGCTCGGCAAACCAGCGGGAATTTTTGTGCTGCTGATGGATGCGTTGAAAGGTTACGCCGCGTGCGCATTTCTGCCCGCGCTCATTTACAATTCCACCGCGCCGCATTTTATTGAGCCGCTCGCCTGGTTTCAAAGCGAACCGGTAGACGTTCAAGCCCGGTTCATGGTGCTGGGCGGCATCTGCGCCGTGCTGGGACACAACTACACCTGCTGGTTGAAATTCAAAGGTGGCAAAGGCATCGCCACGACGGCGGGCGTTTATCTCGCCCTTGCGCCAGCGGCGGTCGGCATTGCGCTCGTGGTTTTCATTCTCGTGCTGCTAGTCACGAAATATGTTTCCGTTGGTTCCATCGCAGCGGCGATTGCGCTGCCAGTCACAGTCTGGGTGATGTCGCCAAATAATTTATTACTGTGCCTCGTCACGACGGCACTTGGCGCGTTGGCGGTTTGGAAACACAAATCCAACATCCAGCGGCTCATCGCAGGAACAGAAAACCGACTCGGCAAAAAGAAAACTGACGGAGGTGGAAAATGAAAACCGCTGTTCTGGGTGCAGGCGCATGGGGCACGGCGCTCGCGCGACTATTATGCGACGAGAAAAATTCCGTCACGCTCTGGGGTCACAACGTGGAGCATCTGGAGGACTTGCGCGCGACGCAACACAACGAGCGTTATCTGCCGGGCATAAAATTGCCGCCTGAGTTGAGATTGGAAACAGATTTGCAGCGCGCCATTGACAACGCGGAGTTGATCGTGGTGGCCGTGCCGTCAAAAGCCTTCCGCCCAGTCACCAGTTCACTGAAAGATTTTTCTGGCATCACAGTCAGTGTGACGAAGGGAATTGAACACGCCAGCGGCCTGACGATGTGCGGCGTGTTGGCAGAGAATTCACCCGGCGCAAAACTCGCGGCGCTCTCCGGGCCATCGCTCGCGCTGGAAGTGGCGCGCGGCGTGCCGACCGCCATTGTCGCCGCAAGCAACGATGCGGCCACCGCAACTGCCGTCCAAAAATTATTTCATCGCCCGACGTTTCGTGTTTATACCAGCCTGGATTTAAATGGCGTGGAGTTAGGCGGCGCTTTAAAAAACGTCATCGCCATCGCAGCGGGCGTATGCGACGGGCTGGGGTTTGGCGACAATTCCAAAGCGGCACTCGTCACGCGCGGGCTGGCGGAAATGCGCCGACTTGGCGTGGCGTGCGGCGCGCAGTCAGGAACGTTTCCCGGTTTGAGCGGGCTCGGCGATTTGATGGTGACGTGTTTTTCCAAGCTGAGCCGCAACCGCACATTCGGCGAGCGGCTGGGGCGCGGAGAAAAAGTAGATGCGATTCTGGCGAACGCTGTTTCCGTGGCCGAAGGTTATCCGACAGCGAAGTCTGCGCACGCCTTGGCGCGCAAACTGAAAATTGAAACACCCATCATAGATGAGATTTACGCTGCGCTCTACGAAGGCAAGCTGCCGGCGAAGGCATTGCAAGACTTGACCGCGCGCGAATCCAAGGCGGAGAATTAAAATTTCCAACGCCATGCGCATCCTCCTCGCCGAAGACGAACCCAAAGTAGCCGAGCATGTCCGCCTCGGCCTCACCGCCGAGGGTTACGCCGTGGATGTGGCGGTGGATGGCGATGAAGCCATCTGGCTCGCCGAAGAAAACAAATACGACGCGCTGCTGCTCGATGTGACGATGCCGCACAAGGACGGCTTTACCGTGGTGCGCCACCTGCGCCGAAAACAAATTCTCGCGCCAGTGATTTTCATCACGGCACGCGACGATGTGCAAGACAAAGTGCGCGGCCTCGACGCGGGCGCTGATGATTACCTCACGAAACCATTTTCCATCACCGAACTGCTAGCGCGGCTGCGCGCGGTATTACGGCGGCAACGTCCATCCGCTTCAACCATCGTGCGCGTGGGCGATTTGGAACTGGATATGGTGTCACACGAAGCCCGGCGCGCGGGTGAGCAGATTGTTTTGACGCCCCGCGAATTTGCGTTACTGGAATTTCTCATGAGTAATTCTCCGAAGCCGGTCAGCAAGACCGCCATCGTGGAACACGTCTGGGATCAACACTTCGACTCCGAGACGAACGTAGTGAATGTGTATGTGAACATGCTGCGCAAAAAAATTGACCGCCCCGGTTTGCCTCCGCTCATTCACACCGTGCGCGGCGTGGGCTTTGCATTGCACGAGGAGACGGCATGAAATCGCTACGCCTGCGTTTGACGCTCTGGTTCGGCATCGGTTTTCTCGTCATCACGGCGGCGTTCATGGTGCTGATCCAACACACACTCGAAGCCGAGTTGCTGCAAAAGGCGTGCAGCAAAGCCTACCCCGAACTACCAGATTGGAACCTGCACAACAGTCTGACTGAGCTAGAAGTGAAAGAAATTGCGCGCGAGATGATTAAGTCCGCGCTCGTTTGGGCGGTGCCGGTGCTGCTCGTGGCCATCGCGGGCGGCTACTGGCTGGCACGGCAGTCCTTGCGCCCCATCGCGAGCGTGAACCGGCAGTTGGAGGCAAAAAACCCAGCCAACCTCGGCGAACGATTTCATTGCCGGAAGCCGATTCAGAATTCCGTGACTTGTTACGGCAGTTGAATGATTTGCTCGCGCGTTTGGACGCATCGTTTGCGGAGATGAACAACTACGCCGCCAAAGTCGCCCACGAACTGCGCACGCCGCTCTCCATCATGCGTTTGAAAGTCGAGCAGGCGGGTGAACGCATCGCGCCGGGACTCGCGGAGGAATTGGAGAATGAAATGCACCGCCTCACGCACGTCGTGGATCAGTCGTTGCTCATCGCCCGCGCCGAACAAGGCCGGTTGTTGCCGATGCGTTCGGTATTTGATTTTTCGGCGGCCGTCGCTGAAGTCGTCGGCGATTTTCAACTATTGGCGGCAGAGCAGGATCGGAAATTCACCCTGCGCTCGGACGCAAGTTGTTGGGTCTCCGCCGATCCGCGCCACTTGCGCCAGATCACGCACACCCTGCTGACGAACGCCCTCAAGCACGGCAGCGGCGACCTGACGGTGCGACTGAAACATCGTCCGCGCTACGCCATCCTCCTTGTCTCCAACCGCGTGAACCGCACTGCCAAAGCTGAATCCACGCTCGGCCTCGGCCTGCGCGTGGTGGCCGCATTGTTACGGCTCGAACCGGATGTGCACCTGCAACGGCGGCGCGGTAATGATTATTACGCCACCGTCCTCCGCGTGCCTTCCGTGGAACAACCGCTTTCATTTCAATACTGAATTAGCCGCCAGCCCATTTTTCAACGCCCAGGCGCAATGACAGCGATGGAGCTGATGCAACCGCCGGATTGTGAAATTAACTTTGCGTCTTTGCCATGAATTAAAGCTATCCTTGCTGGCAAAGATAAAAATAATTTAATCCAGCCCGCGTGCCGTTTTAATGATGCTGGGCTATATTCGCCGTAGATTTTGCAACAACTATCCAGTGACATGATTAATAAATCCATACTCTCCGGGTTCGCTCTACACGCGGACAAAATCATTGGCGCCCTCCGCAACGGTCGGCGCTTTTTGCCGCTGGGCCTGGCCTTTGGCCTCCCGCAAATCCTGCGCGCCGAAAACCACGTTGACTACCGCTACGAATTTTACGGCGAAGAAAACGACCGGATGAAAATCGAGACGCACTCGGTTTATTTCGAGCAGAAACTTTCCGACGCCGTAGTCGCCAAAGGCGAAGTGATCTATGATGGCATCTCCGGAGCCACGCCGACGGGAACCCATGTGAAGGGAATTGCCAAGACCACCCAAGTTGAAGACACGCGCTGGGCGGGTAATTTGAACCTTGACTGGCGATTGCGAAACCACCTGTTGTCCCCCGGTGTTGCTTATAGCGAAGAGAGCGATTATCGATCGATCGGAATCTCACTCTCGGACGCGGTAGAGTTTAATGACAAAAATACCATCCTTCAATATGGAGCATCGCATAACTTCGATGATGTGCGCCATGGCGACCGTGTCACGTGGTCGAGTAAAGACAGCACGGATATTATTGTAGGCCTTTCTCAACTGCTCTCGCCCAAGACAGTCTTCAGTGGAGCGTTCACTTTTGGATATGATGACGGCTACCTGAATGATCCGTATCGTCTGGCTGAATATGCTCCCGTATTCCCGCCTTTTCCCATTGGCACTACCGAACAACGACCGGGCTATCGGAGCAAGGAAGTCCTGCAGTTAACAGCCACTCATTACTTTGAGAAGGTTGACGGCAGCTTGGAAGCAACCTACCGCTTCCACCATGATTCTTATGATGTCTTTAGCCATACGGTTGGCCTGAACTGGTATCAACACCTTGGCAAACACCTAATTGTTGAACCGATGTTTCGTTTTTACACACAATCGGCAGCGTCATTCTATTCAACTCAATTTACAGATCCGCTTCCAAGCTATCTGTCATCCGACTATCGCCTGTCTGAATTATATTCCTTGGACTACGGCATCCAGGCCACGATGTTGATCAACGACCACTTGCGTATTGTCGGCGGCTATCACCGCTATGAAATGCACGGTCTCGACCGGACCACTGCTGATATGTATCCCAAAGCAAACATCTTCACAGTCGGCCTCTCACTCCGATGGTAATGACCAGTCCCAGCTCGTCTGCCGAAGCCATCACTCGCGTGGCTCAATCCGCGCGGGTGTCGGTGGAGAACAGTTTGCACCGGCTAGAGTTCCGCGCAATGAGCACCGAGTGCCGCGTGAATTTTCATGGCGTCGCCGCGTCCGTTGCGCGCGACTTGCAGCGGGACATCGTGCAATGGGTCGCTCAATTTGAAGCACGCTACTCGCGCTTCATCCCTGACAGCCTCATCGGTAAGATCAACGCCGCCGCCGGGGAACACTGGATTGAAACTGATCCCGAAACTGACCGGCTATTTCAACTGTGTCAGGAATTATTTTTCTTCACGCGCGGTTCATTTGACCCGACCTCCCTGCCCCTCATCAAACTGTGGAACTGGAAGCAATCGCCGCCCGTAGTGCCGGACGCAGAAGCCATCCGCGCTGCGCGCGAACTTGTTGGCTGGAATAAAATCCAGCGGCGTAAAGGTGGAATTTTTCTCCCGCAACGCGGAATGGCGTTAGATCTCGGCGGCATCGGCAAAGAATACGCCGTGGATTGCGTGATGAATATGGCCAGCGAACGTGGCGCGCAAAACGTTCTGGTAGATTTCGGCCAAGACGTGCGCGTGCGTGGCCATGCGCCGGATAAAAAATTCTGGTGGATTGGCCTGGATGACGCCGCGAACCCCGGCAAATGCTGGGCCGGCGTGGCCGTGACCGATCACGCCGTCGCTACTTCCGGCGATTATCTCCGCCACTTCGTTCACAACGGCACGCGCTACGGCCACATCCTTGATCCGCGCACGGGTTATCCGGCGTTGAACGATTGCCGTGCCGTGAGCGTCATCGCCCCGAGTTGCACCATTGCGGGCTTGCTCTCTACCAGCGTTTGTATTCTCGGCGCCAAGGAAGGCATGGAGTTGATTGAACTTCACCCCGGCGCGGCCGGCGCCATCACCACCAACCAGACCAAAATCTATTCCCGAAAATTCCATGAATACATCCCTGCTTGAATTCGTAGCAGCGGACATGAGTCCGCTCCATTTAAATCGGGTGAAATTAGAGCCGACTCACGTCGGCTGCTACGCGGCAAAAACTTAATCACACAAATATCTCATGAACACATCCCTGCTCAAAAAATCCCTGTTGGCAACGCTGCTCGCCGGAACCCTTCTCACCGCGCGCGCCGAACTAAAAGTTGGCGAGACGTTGCCGGATCTCGCCAGCTTCAAACTCGAAGGCAAATTGCCCGACTCGCTCAAGGGTAAAATTGTCATCGTAGATTTTTGGGCCTCGTGGTGCCTCCCGTGCGCCGAGTCGTTTCCCGTGCTGGATGAGCTGCAAAAAAAATACGGCGACAAGCTCGTGGTCATCGGTGTGAACGTGGACGAAAAAGCCTCGAACATGGACAAGTTTTTGAAGAAGCACGCCGTGAGTTTCACGCTCGTGCGCGATAGTGGACAGAAGCTCGTGGCCGTTGTCTCGCCGGAGACCATGCCCACCTCCTTCATCCTCGATGGCGAAGGCAAAGTCCGTTTTTTACACAGTGGCTTTCACGGCGAAAAGACCAAAAAAGAATACATCAGCGAAATTGAATCCCTCTTGAAATAATTATCCCATGAAAACCAAATCTCTTTTCCTGCTGGCATCGGCGATGCTTTTGATTCTTACCGGGTGCGCCAATGTAAAACCGTGGCAGCGCGAGCATCTCGCCGACTATACGATGCAAGCCGACCGCGATCCGCTCGGCTCCGCCCAGAAAGAACACATCTGGTTCTCGCGCGAAGAAGCCAGCGGCGGACGCGGCGTCGGCGGCGGCGGTTGCGGTTGCAATTAAAAATTTTCACAAGTCACACCCTCAACTCAAAGTCACACCATGAGAAACTCCCTACAACGTCACGCCATCATCCTCGCCGCGCTGTTGCAATTACTGCCGCTGGTGCGCACGGTGTTCACGCATCCCGCCGTCGCGTCCACGTGGGCCGTAGTGATCCGCTGGGCCATTGGCGGCACGGCGGCGCTCGGAGCGTTTGATTCAGTGTCCGGTGCCACGTCGGTCTTCACCACGCCAAACACCTTCAGCGGCGCGGTGGGCACACCGTTCAGCACAAACGTGACGGTGTCCATCGGCGGCGGTAATAGTGCGGCTTCAAGCGATTATCTTTATGTGTCTTCCGCCGGCGTCAACTCGCCGTTGTTGTTGAACAACCAGAGCACCACATTGACGATGCCGCCCGGCCTAACTTTTACCGCCGCGTGGGTGAATGGCGCATCGACCATCGGCGGCAAAATCACCGGCACACCGACGTCCGCCGGAACTTTTCCCACAACCGTCACCATCGTCAGTCCCGGCAACGCCTCCCTGTCACAAGCCATCACCATAACCATCACCGGTCAGACGGTCGCCACGGCCCCATCCATCACCACGCAGCCAATCGGTGCGAGCATTGCCGCCGGGAAAAACGCTACATTCACTGTCGGCGCGGGCGGCACGGCGCCATTAAATTATCGCTGGTCGAAAAACGGAAGTCCGCTCGCAGATGGCGGCAATCTTTCCGGCTCCGGCACGACGACATTGACCGTGGCCAACGTGGCTGCAACGGACGCTGGAAATTATTCCGTGACCGTGACCAACACCGTCGGCAGCGCCACCAGTTCCAGCGCCACGCTCGCGGTGATTTTGCCACCGGGCATCACCACGCAACCGCTCGCACAAAACGCAGCTGCGGGTGGCAGCGCTACCTTTAGCGTGGTCACAACCGGCACAACGCCGTTGAGTTTTAGCTGGCTTAAAAATGGCGTGGCGGTGGCGAACGGAATTAAATTTGCCGGCGCGAATACCGGCACCCTCACCATCAGCGGCATCGCGGCGGCGGATGCGGGAAATTATTCTGTCATCGTCACCAACCTCGCAGGCAGTGTCACGAGTGCGGCGGCAGGGCTCACTTTCGTTTCATCGCCGGTGATTTCAACATCACCGTCCAGCCAGACGGTGGCGGTGGGCGCGAATGTTTCCCTCACCGTGAGCGCCGCCGGTTCGGCACCGCTGAATTATTTCTGGTTGAAAAACGGCGGCTCGCTGGCGAACGGCGGAAACCTTTCCGGCGCGGGCACAGCCACATTGAATCTGACCAGCGTGACGACGAATGACGCAGCGGCGTATTCCGTCATCGTCTCGAACACACTTGGTTCTGTGACCAGCGCGAGCGCCACGCTCGCGGTGATTGCGCCGCCGATGATCGTTACGCCGCCCGCCAACATCATCGCGCAGGCAGGAACCACCGCCGCCTTCACGGTCAGCGCGACCGGCTCGGCACCGTTGAATTTTCAGTGGCGTAAAAATGGCAACCCGCTCGTCAACGGCGGAAACATTTCCGGCGCGAACACGGCGACGTTAACTTTCTCCAGCCTGACAGTGAATGACACCGGAACTTTTTCCGTGACCGTTTCCAATGTCGCCGGCAGCGTGACGAGCGTGGGCGCAAGTCTGACGGTGCTTTCGCCACCGGTGGTCATCGCGCAACCAGCCAGCACTACGGTGGTGCTGGGTGCGAACGCAACCTTTGGCCTCGGCTTGGCGGGCACTGCGCCGCTGACGTGCACTTGGTTCAAAAACGGCAATCCAATCACGGGCGGTTACGCTTACGCCGCTAATTCAAACACGCTCACGCTCACTTCGGTGACGACGAACGACGCGGGCAGTTATTATGCCTTCGTCACCAACGCCATCGGCAGCGTGACCAGCTTGAGCGCCACGCTCACGGTGATAGTTCCGCCGGTCATCAGCTCGCAACCGGCAAATGCGACCATTCTCGCCGGGAGCAATGTCACCTTCAGTGTGACGGCGAATGGCAGCAGCCAGTTGAATTTTCAATGGCGTAAAAATGGAACGCCGCTAGTAAACGGCGGGAATGTTTCCGGCGCAACTTCCGCCGCGCTCACGCTCACGGGCGTGACGGCGAACGATGCCGCGAATTATTTTGTCACGGTAGGTAACACTGCTGGCACTGCATCAAGTTCCAATGCCGTGCTGGCGGTGCTTTTGCCACCCGCCATCACCGTGCCGCCCGCGAACCAGATCGGTGCGGAGGGCAGTTCCGTTTCGCTTACGGTGACGGCGACCGGCACCGATCCGTTGAGCTATCAATGGCTGAAGCATGGCAATGTGCTGGCCGACGGCGGAATTGTTTCCGGCGCGCAAACCCGCACGCTTACACTTACGGGAATTACGACTAACGATGTGGATTTTTATTCCGTCACCGTCAGCAATCCGTTCGGCAGTGCGACCAGCGCCAGCGCCTCGGTGACGATGAACATCGCGCCGCGCATCACCACGCAGCCCGCGAATCAAAACGCGGTGCGCAGCAATACGGTGACTTTCACCGCGACCGCCACCGGTGCCGGCCCGCTCGTTTATCAGTGGCGCAAAAACAACGCGAACATCGCCGGTGCAAACCAATCCACGCTGACACTGAACAACGTGGCGACTAACAACAACGGAAACTATTCTTTGTTGGTCACGAACATTTACGGCCGCGCCACCAGCAGTGTTGCCACCCTGAAAGTATTCATCGCCCCGGCGTTTACGCTGCAAGCGGGCGCGCGCGCGGCTCGTTTGGGAACGAACACAGTTTTTCGCGCCACGGTCTCCGGCACCGCGCCGATCAATTTCCAGTGGTTCAAAGACGGCGAGCCGCTGGTGGATGGTGGAAACCTTTCCGGCGCGTTTTCAAACGTGCTGACGGTCACGAGCTTGACGACAAATGACGGCGGAGCCTATTCACTCGTGGCAAATAATTTAGCAGGTGACATCACGAGCAGTAACGCGCTGCTAAAAATTTTATTGCCGCTGGCCATCACCGACCAACCGGACAATCAGGCGATCGTGCTGGGCAACCCGGTGACTTTCATCGTGGGCTTGAGCGGCACGGCACCGATGAAATTTCAGTGGCGCAAGGCAGGCGTGAACCTTGTGGGCGCAACGAATGCCAGCTTCACCATCGCTAGCGTCAAGACGAACGACGCGGCGGCGTATTCTGTTTCCATCGCGAACGTGCTGAACACCGTCGTTAGCTCGAATGCGGCGCTCAAGGTGTTGTTGCCACCAGTCTTCACCTTGCAGGCGACGAACCGGACGGTGAATGCCGGTATAGCCACGATTTTTCGTGCTGCGGTTAAAGGCACCGCGCCGTTCAGCTACCAATGGTTGAAGGACGGCACAGCCCTGGTGGATGACGGAAATATTTCCGGCTCCCTTTCGAACGTGTTGAGCATCGCCAGTGCGACCGCGAGTGACGCGGGTGCTTACTCGCTAGCGGTCACGAATGCGGCGGCAGGCGTCGTGAGTTCGAATGCGGTGCTAACGGTGAAAACCAACCAGCACGATGATGGCGAGGACGGCGATCGACGGTCAGAGATCGGAGAGCACACGTCTGAACTCCAGTCA
>CAINDH010000038.1 GCA_903847285.1 uncultured Verrucomicrobia subdivision 3 bacterium
CAACCGGATTGCGTCGTGAACTCGCGCCTCGGCTACCATCTCGGCGACTACACCGTGGAGGAACAGACGATTCCTGCCGATGGCAATCCGCTGCCGTGGGAGAGCTGCATGACGCTCAACGGCCATTGGGGCTACAAGAAAGATGACTTCAATTGGAAGCCGACCTCGGAACTCGTGCGCAATCTGGTGGACATCGCGAGTAAGGGCGGAAACTTTCTGCTCAACGTCGGGCCGACGGGCGAGGGCGTGATTCCCGCGCCGTCCGTCGAGCGCCTGCGCGAAGTCGGCCAGTGGTTGCAGGTGAATGGCGAGGCGATCTACGGGACGACCGCGAGTCCGTTCAAGAAATTCGATTGGGGGCGCTGCACAAAGAAAGTCACCGCCGTCGGGACGACGCTTTACCTGCACGTCTTCGACTGGCCGAAGGATGGGAAACTTTTTGTCCCCACATTCACCAACCAAGTAGCGTCTATCTCGTTGCTCGGCGACGATGCGAGCAAGAATTTGAAGTCGATTCAGACCGCCGATGGCACAACCATTCTTGTTCCGGAAACCGCGCCTGATAAGATTTGCTCCACCCTCGTGGTCAAAATCAAAGGCGCACTGACGAATCACAACTGATGAATGTCGCGACGAACCCGTTTCAACTGCGAGTATGGATGTTCCTGCTGACGTGCGCTGGGATTGCTGCATTCGCGATGGACGGATGTGTTGCTTCGCCAAAGATTTCTAGCGGCGCGCATCAGGCCACTGGAATAAAAATTTCCGAGCCGACTGCCACAACCGTTTCCATCTGGACGCGTGCGACTCGCGATGCGAGACGCGCGGCCGATGACCGGCCGCTGCCCATCCTTCATGTGTTCGACAAAACAAACGGGAAAGAACTCGCCATCAAAGACAATGCGATTTTCACGAATGGCCGCCCCGTCGTGGAATTTGCGCCTGGTTCTGATTTTGGTTCAATCCGCGGCGCGGTCGTTGGCGCAGCGGGACAGACGCGCGTTCGCTATCGTATCGCTGGCAATGCTTCTTGGGAGGAAACGGCGTGGCAGGAAGTGAATCCGAAACGCGATTTTACCGCCGTCTTCCAGCTCTCCGACCTGCAGCCCGGAACGCGTTATGAAATCGAAGTTGAAGCGCGAAAGAATTCCGATGCCACTGCGGGCAGCACGGTAAGCGGCGGTTTTGTCACCGCGCCCGCGCCGGCCGCCGATGCCAGCGTGAAGTTCTGCGTGATGACCTGCCAGCAATACGAAGACCGCGATTCGCCCGATGGTTTCAAAATTTATCCTTCGATGCTGAAGCTTGCGCCGGACTTTTTCGTGAACACTGGCGACGCGGTTTACTACGACCACGGGCCGGTTCACGCGCTGAATCTTGACCTCGCGCGTTATCACTGGGCGCGGATGTTCAGCTTTCCCACGTTGCGGGATTTTCACCGGCAGGTCGGTAGCTATTTCCAGAAAGATGACCACGACACGCTGACTGACGATTCACATCCCGGCAATCGCACGGGCGACTTCACCTTTGACGATGGGTTGCGCGTGTTTCAGGAACAGACCGCGCAGGGCCGTCCGCCGTTCCGCACGATCCGTTGGGGAAAGCATCTCCAAATCTGGCTGCTCGAAGGCCGCGAAACTCGCAGCTCGCGTGATGCAGATCGCACCAACACACCGACGATTCTTGGCGCGGAACAAATCACTTGGCTGGAACGAATGCTATCCGAGTCAGATGCGACGTTCCGCATCGTCATCACGCCAACGCCGCTTGTTGGGCCGGATCGAGAAGCGAAGAATGACAATCTGTCGAACACCGGCTATTCGGTGGAAGGCGCGATGATACGCGATCTGTTCGCCCGTCAGAAAAATCTCACCGTCATCACCGGCGACCGCCACTGGCAATACGTCTCGCATGACAAATCCAGCCACATCGAGGAATGG
>CAINDH010000039.1 GCA_903847285.1 uncultured Verrucomicrobia subdivision 3 bacterium
GCGGTTCCACAGCGCCCTCGGCTTTAAATCCCCTGTGGACTTTGAAACCCAACTAAACTAAAAATACCCATGCCTCATGCATTCACTCCCTGTCCACCAAATCGAGGCAAGGCCAGTTGACGGATGACTACCTGAAGCCTGCAGGCAAGTATGCACGCATCTTTATCGGACGATCGATGGAAGCCCCAGCGGTTTTTAAACGCAATGGTAAATACTATCTCATCGGCTCCGATTGCACTGGATGGGAGCCAAACACTGCGCGTTCGGCGGTGGCGGATAATATTTTTGGTCCATGGACTGAATTAGGCAATCCCTGTCGCGGCGAGAATGCTGATAAAACCTTTTTCTGCCAAAGCACATTTGTCCTGCCGGTGGCGGGGCAGACGAACCAGTTTATAGCCCTGTTCGACCGGTGGAAAATGTGGGACCTACAAAATTCTTGTTACGTCTGGCTGCCGCTGGAATTTGACGCGGACAGAAAACCGCTGGTGCAATGGCGCGATCAATGGTCTTTGCCAGTGACGAAATAACCGCCCTCCGAAATTGACCAACTGCATGAAGCAAAATTCATCAGTTTCACGGCTGTCGGTGTTTATTATAAAAGTAAACTTGTTCCTGCTCGGGATCGCATTTTTTGGCAGCGCGTCATTCACCGATGCCGCCATGCTCACAATCGAAAATCAATCGCTTGTGGTCAGCTACGAAGACGCGGATGGCAATTTTTCGGTTTCCGAAAAATCTTCCGGGTTGGTTTTCGTGAAAAGCGGCGAACTTAATCTCACCAACTCCAGCGCCATAGTCCGGAGCGTGCGGGACGATGTGTTTGGTCGTGGCAATGGCATCCAATTGACGCAGGCTGATGGCAGCACCGCATCGCTTGAACTTTACCCGCATCTGCCGTTCGTGCTCGTTCGCGGACTCCGGCACAATCAAAGCAAGGAGGTGATTGATTTGTCGAAGGTGATTCCGGCTACCTTCACGCTCGACATTGGTAAACCCGCGAGTGCACTCCGCACGTTGGGAACAGCGGGCTTGACCGCGCCGGATAAAAATCCCGGCAGCTATTTGTTCCTGACGTGCGCCGATCCGTTGACGAGGCGCGGCGTGGTGGCGGGCTGGCTTACGGAAGATCGTGGCAGCAGCGTGCTGTTTTCCAGTGTCAAAGCCGGCGCGGTGGAGTTCAAAGCACGGATTGATTATGGCCACCTCCAGATTCCCGCCGGGGCTTCCGCGAAACTCGAAACTTTGGCCATTGGTATTTTCGACGACGCACGGATTGGCGAGGAATTATATGCCGAGGCGGTTAAGCGACAATACCACATCGCATTGCATCCCCGCCTGGCGACGTATTGCACTTGGTATGCGGAACAACATGGTGAGGCGGGCGACGAAAAATCCACGCTGGAATTGGCAAAGTTCGCGGCGAAGGAGCTCAAGCCGTTCGGTCTTGGTGTGGTGCAGATTGACGACGAATGGCAGGACAGTAAACATTTCAACGGCCCACGCCGGGGCTTCGACCGCGTTCGACCCGACGGTCCGTATGCGCACGGCATCGCGCCAGTGGCCGCCGAGGTGGAAAAATCCGGCCTGACTTTCGGCCTGTGGTGGTTGCCGTTTGCGCGTAATTTCCAAGACCCTGAATACACCAACCGACAGGATTGGTTTGTGAAGCGCGAGGATGGCACGCCTTACGACACGAAATGGGGCGGCACCTGCCTCGACCTCACGCATCCCGAGGTGCAGGCGCAACTGGCGCGGATTGCTAGGCTCTACCGTTCCTGGGGCGTGACCTATTACAAAATGGACGGCCTTTGGACGGGCGCGGCGTGCGAGCAGATTTACGTCAACGACGGTTATAAAGAAGATCATTTTGGCAACAACCTTACGTTTCACAATCCGCTCACGAGCAACATCGAAGCCTACCGCGACGGGCTGAAGTTGCTCCGAAAAAATGCCGGCGATGATGTGTTTTTTTCGGGCTGTTGCATTGCCCAAAACATGCGCGAACTTTGCGCCATCGGTTTGGTAGATTCAATGCGCATTGGTCCGGACGCCAATGGGAATCTTCGCAGCGGTCCTCAATATGGAGCAAAACTTTACTTTCTGAACGGCCGCGTTTGGTGGAATGATCCCGATCCTTGCATCGTCAGGGCCGCCGGCACCGGCATTGGCGGCAAAGCCGTTACGCTGAATCAAGCTCGGCTCACTGCTTCCTGGGTGGCGATGGCAGGACAATTTTTTCTGGTCAGTGACTGGCTGCCCGCGCTGCCGCCCGAGCGGCTGGATATATTGAAGCGCACCATGTTGTCGCACGACGCCACCGCCCGGCCGGTGGATTATTTCGACCACGAGCTTCCAACCACCTGGCTGGTCACCGCCACCAACAATCTGGTTCGTCGTGATGTCATTGGCGTGTTCAACTTTGAAACCAACGGAATAAAAGTGAACTATTCCTGTGCTAAGCTAGGGCTTGATTCCGGGAAAAAATATTATGCCTTTGACTTCTGGGCCAACACGCCCGCACCAATGTTTCAAGATGAATTCAACTGCGAAGTGGTGCCGACCGCGTGCCGCATCATCGCGGTGCGCAGCGTAGAGAATCATCCCGTGCTGGTCAGCACTTCACGCCACGTCACACAAGGCATGGTGGATGTCTCCAGCGAAGAATGGAATGCTGACAAAAAGACTCTTTCCGGTATTAGCCAAATTATCGGCAATGACCCTTACGAACTGCGCGTGGCCGGATTGGTTGCCGTCGGCCAAAAGTGGAAGCTCGTCTCCGCCGAGGTTTCTGCGGAAGATCAGGCTGCCGGTATTACAATCACTCCCAAAACCGTCGTCGCTGGCGAAGATGGCTGGTGTCGTGTCGGTATTGATTCAAAACCGAGCCGCACCGTTCGCTGGACTGTGGAATTTGCAAACGAGTAGTATTAACTTCAGTTTATAACCACCCGAAACAAACTCATGATTACTGCCTCGCGAACGGAACCGTCAAACCTTAAGGCCGACTTGAACCTCGGCTACATCTGGCTTATTTCGTCCGTCGCCGCACTCGGCGGATTGCTGTTCGGCTGGGATTGGGTCGTGATCGGCGGCGCGAAGCCATTTTTCCAGCGTTACTTCGAACTCACCAGCGAGGCGCAGATCGGTTGGGCGAATAGTTGCGCGCTCATCGGCTGCCTCGTCGGCGCGCTCGTGGCGGGTATGCTGAGCGATAAATTCGGGCGCAAGAAACTGTTGATTTTATCCGCGTTGATTTTTGCCGTCTCCTCGCTCGGCAATGCGCTGGCAGAAAACTATTCTGTCTTCATTGCCTGGCGGATTCTAGGAGGGGTGGCTATTGGAATCGCATCAAGTTTATCGCCGATGTATATCTCGGAAGTTGCGCCATCGCAGATGCGCGGCAAGCTCGTTTCTATCAATCAACTCACAATCGTTATCGGTATTCTGCTGGCCCAGGTCATCAACTGGTATCTCGTGCGCAACCTGCCAGCCGGCGCTACCGATGAATTCATTCGCAATTCATGGTTCGGTCAGCAGGGCTGGCGCTGGATGTTCGGCCTGACCGTCGCGCCGTCCATTATATTTTTCATCGGCATGTTGCTCGTTCCCGAAAGTCCTCGCTGGCTGGCAAAAAATGGTAACAAGAAACTTGCTGAAAAAGTTCTCGTGAAAATTGGCGGGGAAAATTACAGCGCGGCGGCATTAGGTGAAATTAATTCCACGCTCGCCAGCGAAGAAATCCAACGCGTCCGTTTCGCCGACTTGCTCGACCCAAAAATGGCGAAGGTGCTGGTGCTTGGAGTCGTGTTGGCGGTCTTTCAACAATGGTGCGGCATCAATGTGATTTTCAACTATGCTGAAGAAATTTTCAAGGCGGCGGGCTACGACATTTCGAGCGTGTTGAGCAACATCGCCTGGACCGGCTCGGTGAATCTGGCGTTTACATTCGTTGCGTTCGGCGTAGTGGACAAGGGTGGGCGGCGTCCGTTGATGCTGTTTGGTTCGGCGGCGCTCGCCTTGATTTATTTTGCGATGGGCTATTGCTATCAACAACACGTCCTAGGTCTGCCGGTGCTCTTGCTGGTGCTTGGAGCTATTGCCTGCTACGCGATGTCGCTCGCGCCGGTGACGTGGGTGGTAATCTCGGAAATTTTCCCTAACCACATCCGCGGCGCCGCGATGTCTGTGGCGGTGTGCGCGCTTTGGATTGCGTGCTTCATCCTGACCTACACCTTCCCGATGTTGAACGCCAAGCTCGGTGCAGCGGGGACGTTCTGGCTTTACGCGGTGATTTGCGTTCTGGGTTTTATCTTCATCTTTTTCAAGCTGCCGGAGACGAAGGGCAAATCGTTGGAAGAAATCGAACGCGAACTGGTGGATAAATAACTGTAGCGGCAGGGTGTAATGGCTGCCGATTCACGAATCGTTTCCCATAACGACCTGATAGTTTTAGCACTGAGTTATGGCCGATTTATTTGCCGTCTATCTGGATTAGAGAGTTATCGTTACGCAAGGCACATCCTGTGCGGCGATTTGCAATTGGACGTGTTTCGCGCCGATGTGGTGGAGTTGCTCCGCCATGACGTGTTCGGCGAGTTCGGGTTTGTTGCACTCGCGGCTCAAGTGCGCGAGGTAAAGTTGCCGTAACTCGGCGGATATGATTTGCGCGACGGTCTCGGCGGCGGTGACGTTGGAGATGTGTCCGTGGCGGCCGAGGATGCGTTGCTTCAATGCCCACGAACGACGCGGGCAATCCTGTAACATCTTCACGTCGTGATTGGATTCTAGCACGAGGACGTTCGCGACACGAATGCGTTCCAGCACGAGCTTGGTGACGTGGCCGAGGTCGGTAGCGAAACCGATGTTGCCCGCCGTGGTGCGGAGGAGATAGCCGACTGGGTCTTGTGCGTCGTGCGGAATGGAAAACGTATCGATGCCAACGTCGCCGATTTCAAAACTCGCGCCAGTCTCGAACAGTCGCCAATCCACTTTGGCTTTCAGGGCCGCTGTGCCATCAGCACCCTCGAGCGCGAGACTTTTCTTGCTGGCGAATTTGGCTTTGAACGCCCAGATGGTTCCGTCCTGTGTGCCGCGATTGCAGAAGACCGGGATATTAAACTTATCTGCGAGTCCGAGAATGCCAGCGATGTGGTCGGAGTGTTCGTGCGTGATGAGGATCGCGGAAAGTTTTTCAGGCGTCTTGCCTATGGTGGCGAGCCGTTTGCGGATTTGCAGCGGTGAAAAGCCCGCGTCCACGAGGATGCGCGTCTCGGCGGTCTCGACGTAGGCGCAGTTGCCGGCCGAGCCGCTGCCGAGGATGGTGAATTGAACAGACACGTGAAGAAGTTAAAACGTATGGCGAAAAGCCGAAAGCGGAAACGTCCGGTTGAATGTAATTGGTGCGCGGCAGGTCATTTCTTCAATCGGAAAAAAGTCGGTCGGTTCGTGAGGTTCAGTGTGACGAGGTTTTGGTTGATACTGATAAGCGGCACATTGGTCACGGCGGTCCACGAGTTTGTGAAGAGCAGATTGGTGTTGGACTGGAGTCCATAGCCGGGGTCAGTGCTCAACGGCCATTTCACCGTGGCGGTGTTGCCGCTGCGCGAGATGGTCAGCGTGGGACGGTTCGTGGCGACGGAGATGAGCGCGACTTGTGTCCCCCAAGTGGTCGTGGAAGCGGGGATTTCCTGAATGGTCCAAAATAGATCGTCGTCGGTTGGGTCGGCCATGGTCGCGGAGTAATCGCCCCAGCGATAAATCGGGCCATCGCCACTGACGCCGAAGTTGCTAATCGTTCCCTGCTTGATGAGGAATGGCGCGCTCATTGAGGCGCTGGCGCCGCTCCACGTTCCAACTGCGCCGTAGATGCTGATGTTGCCGAGCGTGGCTGTGGGGCCGCAACGGTTGAAAGAGAGAAAGATTTTCCCTGACTTGTTCGCCGCAATGGAAGGCTGGAAAAAGTCATAGTTGTTACTGATCACAATGCCTTCGCCAATGACGACGTTGTTGGTCTCGTTCATCACCAGCCAGTGAACTGCACACTTGGAACTGCCGGTGTTCGTCACCGTGTTGGCCATAAAAATGTAGCCGCCGACTTGCCTCACAGAACCAGAAAAACGATCGTCGAGCGTGTCGAGTGTGTTGCCGCCCGGTTGCGCGGCGGGAACGGGTGCGCCGTCGTAGGTGTTTACAAGCTGGACATGACTCGTGAGCGTGGCGCTGGCGTTGCCGGGATTACTGACGGTAGTGCGGTTGAATCGTTTTAGCGAAACGTTATCAATCGCGATCATCACGCCGCGTCCCGCGCCGGGGTCGGGATTGCTGACGCCTTGCGGGGTGAAGCCGTAAGTGTTGGCGTTCAGGTTTTCAAACTTGGCCATTGAGGAAACCGACGGTGTGCTGGCGAGCAGATTAGTTTTGGGGATAGAAAAGAATGAAACCCCGGTCATGGAAGTTCCTGTCGCGTCAAAAATATTGGCTCCCACATAGACCGCGAGCGAATCGACCCCGAGCGTGTCGTAATCAGCAAACCCGGCGGCGCTGCCGGTGAAGGAAGTCGCCTTCCACGTTCCCGATGGATTGGAACTGTCTGAACGCCCAATCAAAACCTTATTGCCGGTAGTGTCCACGGTAATTTCCGACACGAACCAGCGGCCGCTGCCTGCGTCGTAGATGATGCGCGGGTCACTCAATCCGGCGGCGATCGTTCCAGCGCTGATGCCAGCGCTCGTCCAGAACGCCGTGTCCGCGACGAATGACTGGCGCACACCGGACTTGCTATAAACCGCAAAGCCGCCGTTGATGAAGACAACGAATTGATTCGTGCCCGCCGCGCCCATTGTGTCGGGCGGGGTGCCACCACCGACATCAGTATAATTTAATCCGGCAAAATTCGTGATGACGATTTGCGATCGCAGGGCAGGGGCCAGCGCGAGGAGCAGAATTATTGCGGGAAAAATTCTCGTCCAGAATGAAGTGCGTTTCATGCACGCGGATTAAAACAGTTTCCCGATTGTCGCCGCAACTTTTTCCGGCGTCGCTCGGGCGCGCTGGCTGCTTTAGCTGGGGGGCGCGGCAGCTCTTAAGATTCGTCCTATTTCTCGCCTTCATAAAAACAACGTAACACCCAGTATGAGCAATGCAGGTCGCGTATCTGATTGACAGAATTGTGTGCTGGTTGGATTTTATCGAGCAATGTTTCACCCCGGAAAACTGGCGAGCGTGGTGGTGGTGTTTTTTACTGCCGGGCTACTGGCTTTGCCCGCCGCCGCAGAACTCAAGCAGCAACAGAGCCAATCCGGTCACATGTCACGCGCGGCTAGCAAGGAGAGCGTGGCTCAACTCATGACGCGTGCGCGCTTGCGCGATGCAGAGCGGGTAAAGGAACGACGTTTCATTTCGCGGCATCATCGCGATTCGGAACTCGGCGGCGAGGTGGAGTTTCCCATCTTCACAGGCACAAACGCCAGTGGCGGCAGCCCGACCACTTTGCTACGCGTGGCGCAGCCCGGCCCATTTGGCACGAACGGCACGCCGATAGCCTTCACAGGTGCGACGTTGTCCGATACCGGCGCGTATCCGCCAGACACCATGGGCGCGGTCGGGCCGTCGCAATTCATCGTGGCGGTGAACGGACGCATCCGCACCTTTGATAAAAGCACCGGCCTCGCGGATGGCGTGCTGAACTCCTCCATGGATTCGTTTTTCAACTCGGTGATGACGCCGCCCGCGAACAACAATTTTACCAGCGACCCGCGCATCCGTTACGACCGACTCTCGGGCCGCTGGTTCGTCCTTATCATTGACGTGCCGGGGCAGAACGGCGCGTCGCCGAACCGAGTGTTGCTGGCAGTGAGTGATTCCAGTGTGATCACGGCGGGCACGGTATGGAGTTTTTATTATTTTCAACACGACCAAGTTTCCCCTGCGGGTGACACGGGGGAATTTGCGGATTATCCCTCGCTGGGAATTGATGCCAACGCGCTCTACATCGGCGTGAATATTTTTACCAGCGCCGGCTCGTTTGATAATACGACTGCGTTCGTAGTGCGAAAAAGTTCGCTGCTCTCCGGCGGGCCGATAGTTGTCACGGCATTACGGCGGCTCATTAGTGGTGTCACCGGCCCCTACACGCCTCAGGGCGTGGATAATTTTGATCCGAACGCCACGGAGGGCTATCTCATCGGGATAGATTATTCAAGCGCCACGCGACTGCGCCTGCGCCGTGTCTTAAACCCAGGTGGCGCGCCGACAATTTCAGGAAATGTTAGCGTCACCGTTTCCAGCTTCGCCGGACCCTTGGTCGTTCCGAGTTCAGGCACGAGTAGTAATTTGGACGGGCTAGATCAACGCCTACTCGCCGCGCATTATCGCAATGGCTCGCTTTGGACTTCGCAGAATGTCGGCGTGAACAGCAGCGGCGGCACTTCCGCGACGACGCGCAACGGTGTGCGCTGGTATAAAATTGGCGGCATACCCACCGGCCAAACCCCTACGGTGCAGCAGTCGGGAACAATTTATGATGCTTCTAGCACGAACATATTTTATTGGATGGGCACGGTCATGGTTTCCGGTCAGGGGCACGCCATCGCCGGTTTTAGCGCGTCCAGCTCGTCGCAGTTTGTCGGGGCGGCGGTCGCGGGTAGGCTGACGAATGCCACGGCTGGCACGTTTGGCTCGCCCATCATTTACTCCGCCGGTGCCGCCGCTTACAGTCCGCCTTATGATCGCTGGGGCGATTATTCCTACACAAGTCTCGACCCGAATGATGACATGACCATGTGGACCATTCAGGAAAATGTGAATGCCGTGAATTCCTACGCCGTGCAAATTGGGAAATTTTCCGCGCCGCCACCCGCGTTGCCCACAAGTTGTTCGCCCGCCGTCGTTACGCAAGGCGTCGCCGGCATCAATGTCACGCTGCTGGGTTCCAGTTCCAGCGGCTCGGGATTTTACGACCCAGGCGTAGGATTTTCCAATCGTCTGGCCACAGTCGTGAACGGCGGCGGTATCACGTTAAACAGCGTCACCTATGTAAATCCTACGAACCTAACGCTGAATCTCACGATTGCCACCAACGCCTCGGACACGGCGCGCACCATTACTGTCATCAACCCGGATGGCCAGACCACCTCCAGCATCGCCGCCATTCTGACGATCAACACCAACGGTCAGCCGCCTGTAATCACCGTTCCACCGGTGGCGCAAGCCATTCAATGCGGAAGTAACGCGATCTTTACTGTGACCGCCACCGGCACGGCGAAATTGAATTACCAATGGCTACTGGACAATGTGCCGGTTAGCGGTGCGACCAACGCCACCTTCGCCACGACAAATGTTCATCTGCCCAGCCACACTGTGGCGGTCGTCATCACCAATTTTTTTGGCAGCGCCAGCAACTCGGTCGCGCTCACCGTGAACGACACGCTCGCCCCTTTCATAACGCTTAACGGCGGCGCGCTCATAACCAATGAACTTGGCTCCGCCTTCACCGACCCCGGCGCGACGGCTAGCGACACTTGTGCGGGAACGGTCGCCGTCATCACCAATGGTGTGTTGAACATAAATCTTACCGCCACCAACACGCTCACTTACAAGGCCGGCGATGGCAACGGCAACACCAACATCGTTACCCGGACGGTCATCGTCCGCGACACCACGCCGCCGTTGATTACGTGGAGCTTCACGAACCTTGTGCTCGTCGCAAATTCCAACTGCGTCGCGCTGATGACGAATGTAACCGGCACAAATTTTATTCTCGCGAGCGATTTATCCGGCTCGCTCTTCATCGCGCAAAGTCCTACGAACAATACGCCGTTGCCGGTCGGCACCAATGTCATCGTCATCACCGTCGCCGACGCTTCGAACAATAAATCGATTTCCACCAACCGCATCGTCGTGCTCGACCAGACGCCGCCGCTCATCACCCTAATCGGCGGTGCGTTGCTGACCCATGAACTAGGCACGGCGTTCGCCGATCCGGGCGTGATGTTCAGCGATGCGTGCTCTGGAATTTTAACCGTGACGACGAACGGCACGGTGAATGTCAGTATCATTGGCACGAACGTGCTGGCCTACAACATCACCGACTTCAGCGGCAACACTAACGCCGTCACCCGCACCGTGGTCGTTCGCGACACCACGCCGCCGGTGATAACGTGGAGCTTCACCAATCTCGTCCTGTCCCTCGATACGAATTGTAGCGCGGTGATGCCGAACGTGATTGGAACAAATTTTATTCTCGCCAGCGATTTGTCCGGTCCGCTTTCAATTTCACAATCGCCTGTCAGTAATTCTGTTTTGCCTCTCGGCACTAACTCGGTGGTCATTTCCGTCGGCGACGCTTTTGGCAATACGAGCTATGCCACCAACATCATCATTGTTCGCGATACCGTGCCGCCGCTCATCACCAGCCAACCGCAGAGCCGGACAAACTTCGTCGGCGAGACCGTCAGCTTCAGTGTCGCTGCAACGGCTTGCACGTCGCAATCGTTCCAGTGGCTTTCCGGCAATGGTATTTTGACGGCGCAGACGAACAGCAAATTGACGCTTTCCAATCTCACCGCCGACAGCGCTGGAAATTATTCCATTATTGTCACCGCGTCCGGTGGTTCCACGACAAGCATCGTGGCCTCGTTAACGGTGAACTTATTGGTATCCAGTATCGCGCTGTCCTCGTCGGCAAACCCGGATGGCTTTCACGACATCTTGAATTTTACCGCCAGTATCACGCCGACGAATGCGACGGGAGCAGTCCAGTTCTTCACGAACGGAGCCGCGTTTGATCTGCAACCGCTCGCCACCGGCGCCGCTGTCAGCGCGAATCTTTCAAACCTGCCGCGCGGCACCAATCTCATCGTCGCGATTTATTCTGGCGACGTGAATTATCCGCCTGCCACCAATTCGCTAGCCCAAATCGTCACGAACCATCCGCCCGAGGTTGCCCCAGCGTTTTACTCGCTCACCGCCGGAATGGCTTTGAACATCGTCGTCGTAGACCTCGCAACGAACTGGAGTGATGGCGATGGCGATACGTTGTCCATCGTCTCCATCGGCACTAGCACCAACGGCGTGATGGTCACGAACGCAACTCCGTCGTTTTTCTATTCCAATCCCAACTACGTAGACGACCAGTTCATTTGCGTCATCAGCGATGGTTTTGGCGGGACGAATTTTCAGACCGTGAGCATTACCGTCGTGCCGCAGACGAATTCCACGCCGAACATCGCCGGCGTTTCCAGCCAGCCGTCAGGCTTAAAATTGAAACTGAATGGCGGCTACGGCTCAACCTACGTGTTGGAAAGTTCCCCGGATTTAACTTCTGGAATCTGGTCGCCGGTGGCGACGAATACATTGGGCGTGACGGGCGAGTGGCAATTCACGGACGGGCAAGCGACGAATTTTCCGCAACAGTTTTACCGGCTCAAGCTGGTGCCGTGATTTCTTTCAGCGGGTGTGTTGCAAGAACCACGTGAGCAATTCCGGATTCGCGTAGGTTTGCGTCCAACTGTCGTGCTGGGCTTCAGGATAAATCGTCAGCTTGACGTCTGTGCAGCCGGCTTTTTTTAGTGCATTCACCATGTGCTCGGATTCATCCGGCGTCACCGTTGTGTCTTTGCCGCCGTGAAATGCCCAGATGCCCATCCTTTTGAAACTGGCCAGCGTCGCGGCGTCAAAATGCTGCGCAAGCGTAACCTGAATGGTTTGCCCGCCGCCACAAATCGGCGCGATGGCCGCGAATTTTTCAGGGTGACTCAGTCCTAGGCTCCACGTCCCGAACCCGCCCATACTGATGCCTGTGAGATAGACGCGGTTTGTATCCACGGCGTATTTCTTTTCAATCTCCGCCAGCAGCGCGAGCAGCAAATCGTTCGACCAAATCTGTCCGCTCGGACATTGCGGTGAGAGGACGATGAAGGGAAAATTTTTCTCCGTCGTATCAATCTTGGGTGGGCCATGTTTCGCGACGAGCCAAATGTCCTGGCCGCGTTCGCCTGCGCCGTGGAGAAATAAAATTAGCGGCCAGAGTTTTGCGGCGTCTGCGCCGTAGCCTTCTGGCAGGAACAAAAGGTAATCGGCGGCCAGCACCTGTTTGCGTTCGATGGAAAATTTTTGGGCAGTCTGGCCGGGTTTCATGGCGGGTATTTTTTTGCCAGTGGTGCAGGCAGTGAGACCAAGTAACAGTAGAAAAATAATTCGGTTAAATTCTTTCACGATAAAAGTGTGAGCGGACTGACGTCCGTTGCTACATGATTTTCAACTTCGGTAGATCTTGGGAATCTACCATGCCGACGGGTTCATTCTTCTCGTTCACCACGATGAGGTCGTCAATATTCCGCTCGTTGAAAATTTTCAACGCCTCGACGGCCAGCGCGTTTTGCGAGATGCAAATGGGTTTTGGGGTCATCACGCGTTTTAGCGGCTGCGCGAGCAGGCCGTCGCCGCTGGCCATGAGCCGTCGGAAATCGCCATCGGTGAATACACCAGCGAGCTTGCCGCGCGCATTCACCACTGCGAGGCTGCCGGATTTGGCCTGCGTCATCACGAAGAGCGCGTCCTTGACGGGGAGGGTTTCAACCGCCACGGCGTTGCGATTCCCTGAGCGCATGATGTCGCCAACTTTCAGCAACATCGCCCGGCCAATAGCGCCGTTGGGATGATACTTGGCAAAATCATTCTGTTTGAAGCCGCGCGCCTGTAAAACCGCCATCGCCAACGCGTCGCCCATGACGAGCGTCGCCGTAGTGCTGCTGGTGGGCGCAAGGTTGAAGGGGCAGGCTTCTTTGGGGATTTTGACGTTGATGGCCACGTCACTGTGGCGTGCCAGGGCAGATTTCAGATTGCCGGTGAGTGAAATGATTTTGATGGAAAATCTTTTGAGCGCTGGCAGCAGGTTCAGCAGCTCCTCAGACTCGCCGGAATAGCTCAACGCCAGAATCACATCGCCGTCGTTTATGATGCCGAGATCGCCGTGCATGGCGTCCACGCTGTTGAGGACGACGGCGGTGGAGCCGGTGCTAGTGAGTGTAGCTGCGATTTTTTGGCCGACATTTCCGGATTTACCGACACCAACTATGACAATTTTCCCACGTTGTTTAAGCGCCGCGACGACGGTTTCAACGGCGGCATCGAACGATTTATCGATCAGCGCGCGGACGGATTTCAATGCGGCCAGTTCAATATCAAACACTTCACGGGCTTTGGCTTGATGGCTCATGGTCGTCAGCGGTTTGCCTATTCGGCGTTGGGATACGAGCCGAGAATTTTCACGAAGTTGCAATGCTTGCCCAGTTGCGCAATGGCCTTAGCGACCTTCGCATCCTGAAAATGTCCGGCGCAGTCCACGAAGAAGAAATATTCCCACGCCTTGCGCTTGCTCGGACGCGACTCGATCTTCGTCATGTTTATCTTGAACTTACGGAACGCCGCGATCGCCTCGTGCAACGCGCCGGCTTTGTCTGCCACGCTCAACATCAGGCTTGTGCGGTCGTCGCCCGTCGGCGGACTGCAAGTGCGGCCCAGCACGATGAAACGCGTGACGTTCACAGTGTTGTCCTGGATGTCCTGCGCCAAAACTTTCAGGCCGTATTTTTCCGCTGCCAGCACGCCGCCGAGCGCAGCAGAGAATTTTTCCTTTGCCGCCAGTTCCGCCGAGCGCGCGTTGGACGACGTCTCCACGATTTCCACGCGCGGCAGATTCTTCGCCAGCCAGCCGCGGCATTGCGCCAGCGATTGCGGATGGACGTAAAGTTTTTTGATCTTCGCCTTGGGCGAATTGCTCATCAGACATTGCTGAATCTTGAGGAGCACCTGCGAAACGATCTTCAACTCGCTGTCCACGAACATGTCGAGTGTGTGCGTGACGACGCCCTCGGTGGAATTTTCCACCGGCACCACACCGTAATCCGCCGTGCGCTTGCTGACTTCCGTGAAGACATCGCCGATGGTTTTTTGCGCGGAATAGCCGAGGCTCGCGCCGAATTTTTGGATGGCTGCCTGATGCGTGAATGTCGCCTCCGGCCCGAAATACGCGATGGTCATCGTCTTCTCCAACGCAAGCGCGCTGGACATGATCTCGCGGTAGATGGCGCGGAGCTGGTCGTCCGTGATGGGGCCGGCGTTGTGGCTGCAGACGCGTTCGAACACCGTGCGTTCGCGGTGCGGCGCGTAGATTTCCTCGCCCGCCGCCAGCTTGATTTCGCCGATGGCAAGCACATGGCGCGTGCGTTCGTTGAGCAGCCGGACGATTTGAGCGTCCAGTTTGTCAATCGCCTGACGATGTTCGGGAAGACTCATGTCGGCAAAGCATGAAGAAACGTGGCGGAAGAATCAAATCCGATTAGCTGCCGAAAAACTTCTGGATTTCTTTTACCACGGCCACGAAGACATCCACTTCAGCCTTGGTGTTGTAGAAATAAAAGCTCGCGCGGGCGGTGGATTCCACGCCGAGCTTGTGCATGAGCGGTTGCGTGCAGTGATGGCCGCCGCGTAACGCCACGCCCGCCTGATCCGCGAGCGTCACCACGTCGTGCGCATGAACATCCTTCAGCAGAAAACTCACCAGGCCAGCGCGGTTCTGTTTCGGACCGAAGATGCGGATGTTTCGCAGCGCAGAAAGTTTTTCTGCGGCGTAGTTCGCCAGCTCCTGATCATGCTTCCAGATGTTCTCGCGCCCGATGGCATCGAGATAATCCATCGCGGCGTGCAAACCGATCGGGCCGGAAATGTCCGGCGTGCCGGCCTCGAAGCGATGTGGCGCGTCTTTGAATTCCGTCTTGTCGTAGCCGACGGTCAGAATCATTTCTCCGCCGCCTTGATACGGCGGCATGGCGTCGAGAATTTCTTTCTGTCCCCACAACACGCCGATGCCGGTCGGCCCGCAAATCTTGTGGCCGGAGAACGCAAAAAAGTCGCAGCCGATGGCCTGCACGTCCACCGGCAGATGCCCGGCGCTCTGCGCACCATCCACGAGCGTGACGATGCCGAGCTTGCGCGCGCGGGCACAAAGTTCTTCGACCGGATTCACGACGCCCATCGAGTTCGAGATGTGAACCATCGAAAGCAGCTTCACTTGGGAGGTGAGCAGGGAATCGAGCTTGGACAAATCCAAAACGCCATCATCTCCGGTGACAGGAATATAGAAAATCTTCGCGCCAGTCTTCTTCGCGAGCATCTGCCACGGGACGAGATTGCTGTGATGCTCCAACTCGGTAAGCAGAATCACATCGCCGGCCTTAAGATTCTTCGCACCCCAAGTGGCCGCGACGAGGTTGATGCTTTCCGTGGTGCCACGCGTCCAGATGATTTCGTCCGCGCTCTTGGCGTTGATGAATTTTGCGGTGCGCGTGCGTGCGGCCTCGAAGTGATTTGTCGCGCGATTGCTTAGCTCGTGGATGCCGCGATGGACATTGGAGTTGTCGCGTTCGTAGTAATGCACGAGTGCATCAATGACAGAGCGCGGCTTCTGCGATGTGGCGGCGTTGTCGAAATAGACGAGCGGCTTGCCGTGAACTTTCTGATCCAGAATTGGAAAGTCGGTGCGCAGTTTGGCCCAGTCAATGGTATTCAAGTCACTCATTCAAAAAATTTAACCACGGATAAACACAGATGGACAAAAATTCAAAGATGAAATTTATCCGTGTTAATCCGTGTTCATCCGTGGTTGAAAAGTTACAGCAGTCCGAGCTGTAGTTTCGCCGCCTCGGTCATCATGCCTTGGTTCCACGGCGGATCCCAGCCGAGTTCAACGTTCGCCTCGTCAATCGGTTCGAGAGAAATGAGTTTATTTTGCACGTCCTGCGCGAGCACCGGACCCATGCCGCAGCCGGGTGCAGTCAAAGTCATTTTCACATCGGCTTTGTAATTGTCCGCGCCGATGGGCGTGAGGTGGCAATCGTAAATCAATCCCAGGTCAACGATGTTGACGGGAATTTCCGGGTCGTAACAAGTCTTGAGTGACTCCCAAACTTTTTTCTCAAGCTGTTCCAACGTCATCGGCCCGCTCGGGGTGGCGGTCACGGGCGTGGCGACAACCTCAATGCCCAACGCGTCGGCGTCCTTCGACTCAATGCGGAACATGTTGCCATTGACGATGACGGTGTAAGTGCCGCCGAGCGATTGCGTGATGTGCGCAGTCTCACCTTTTTGAAGCGTCACCTTCGTGCCGATGGGAACTACCGAAGCTTCCACGTCGCGGGTTAAAATCTTTTGTTCGGAACTCATAATGGAAACATCATCGCTGTTACTGAGGTTAAAATCAAATCACGTCTGTTCGTTTTCCGTGCTGACCGGTTGGCTATCGCCTTTCAGAGCGCCCATGAGCGCGTGCCAGGAGAGAATTGCGCACTTCACGCGCGCGGGATATTTGTAAACACCTGCAAACACCGCGAGCTTGCCGACGTCGCCATTCACTTTGCCAGTCGTAATCATGTCACGCACCTGCTCAAAGGTTTTTTCCGCCTCGGCCTTGGTCTTGCCTTTGACGTTGTCGGTCAGCAACGAAGCCGAAGCTTTAGAGATGCAGCAGCCGGAGCCAACGAAGCTGGCGTCCTTGATGACGTCGCCATCCAGCGTGAGAAATAATTTCAAGTTATCGCCGCAGAGCGGGTTATGACCTTGCGCCATGCGGGTGGCATCCGGCATCTCGTGGAAATTGCGCGGCTGCTTGCAGTGGTCAAGGATGACCTGCTGATAAAGGTCGTTTACGTCGTCAAACATTTTGATTTAGCCGCAGAGCGTTCAGGGTGAAAAATATGTTTCTCGGCGTCTTCTGTGCCGCTGTGGCAAATTATTATTTCCCCAACAAATGCGGATGTGCTTCTAAGCGATCCCACACGAGTTTATCAATCACCTCGCGTGCCGGTTCGCACTTGATACGCTCAATGATTTCGCCGGCGAATGCGTGGATTAACATCTGCCGCGCCGTGTCTTTGCCCATGCCGCGCGAACGCAGATAGAAAATACTTTCCGGATTCAACTGGCCGATGGTCGCGCCGTGCGTGCATTTCACATCGTCCGCATAAATTTCCAACTGCGGCTTCGTGTCGGCGGTGGCGTCGTCGGAGAGCAGAAGATTTTTATTCGTTTGTTTGGCGTCTGTCTTTTGCGCGATTTCGCGGACAAGGATGCGCCCGTGGAAAACACCCTTAGACTTATCGTCGAGAATGCCATTGAAGTATTCGTGGCTCGCGCAATGTGGCTGTGCGTGTTCGACAATCATATGATGGTCGGCTAGCTGTTCATCCTTCGTGAGGTAAAGACCGTTGAGAATGCATTCGAGACCTTCGCCCGCGAGATTCGTGCGGATGTTGTTGCGGGAAATTTTTGCGCCGAGCGCGATGGAGTGGACGCTGACGTTGCTCGTGCGGCCAAATTCGCCTGCGATGGTTGCGATATGAAACGCTTCCGGCGCTTCGTCCTGCAATTTGACGTGTTCTACGCGGGCGTTGTCGCCCGCAAAAATTTCCGTCACTGCATTGGTGAAATACGCGACGTTGCCGGTGCTGATGTAGCTTTCCACGACAGTCAATTTGCTGTTTGCCTCAGCAATGACGAGGTTGCGCGGCAAAATTGTTTCGCCGGAATTTTTGGCGGAAGAAATGTAAATGAGTTGAACTGGTTCGATCACTTCGACGCCTTGCGGCACGAAGATGAACGCGCCGTCCGTGAAGAGCGCCTGATTCAGTGCGGCGAACGCGTTATTTGCCGTGTGCGCATATTTGCCGAGATGCTTTTCGATGAACGCAGAATCTTTCACGAGCGCGGCGGAAAGGTTTTCAATCCGCACACCGCCGGCGACCGGCTTGAGGCTGGAAAGTTTGTCACAGAAAAATCCGTTCACGAAAACAAGGCGTTGGCCGGGCAGCTTGGTGAATGCGGCTTCGTCCAGCAGTTTGCTTTCCGCGCCATTGACCGCTGCAGGCGTGGCGAGCTGGAAATTTAAATTAGCGATGGGCGTGACATTGGTGAAACGCCAGTCCTCGTCGCTCAATTGGGGAAAGCCTTGGTCGGCGAAGCTGGCGATGCCGGCCTTGCGCACGGGCGCGAGCCACACGGGCTGCGCGGCGGATTCCAGTTTGGAAAATTTTTCAACCAGCGAATCTGTTCCGTTGTTTGCTTTTTGCGTCATAGTCAAAGTTCTAACGAACGCACAGTTTTCCATGCATTCACTCGCCGTGCAAGTCTGCGCTTCAGCGGCAGCAGCTTGCTTTGAACGCGTCCGGCTTGACGCGCGGAAACAGAACGTTCAATCTCCCCGCCGTCAGCTTTGGAATTAGATTGTTAGCAAGGAATTCGAACCAATTTTACCGCGATGAAAAAAACAAACGACTCTGTTTTACCTTCACCTATTCAGGATTTTCTATCGGAGCTGCATAGCAACTGCGCTGCCGACAATGACGGTGAAGTGGCCACTTACATTCCCGAACTCGCGAAGGCTAACCCTGGCTGGTTCGGTATCTGCATCGTCACCGCCAACGGCTCGGTGTATGAAGTCGGCGATACGCAGCAGGAATTCACCATTCAGTCCATCTCCAAACCGTTTGTCTATGGCCTGGCGCTAGAAGATAACGGACGTGATGCCACGCTGGAGCGCGTCGGTGTCGAGCCGACGGGTGATGCGTTTAATTCCATCAGTCTTGATCCCGAGACGGGGCGTCCGCGCAATCCGATGATTAATGCAGGCGCAATCGCCACCGCCGGCCTCATCGCGGGCAAATCGCCGGAGTCGCGCTTCAAACGAATTTTGGAAACGTTTTCCGCTTACGCCGGTCGCTCGCTAAAAGTAGATCGCGCCGTCTACCAGTCTGAGAGCGACACCGGGCATCGCAATCGCGCCATCGGCCACATGCTTCGAAATTTTAATCAGCTTTCCGGCGATCCCGCGGCGACGACGGAAATTTATTTTCAACAGTGTTCCATTTCCGTCACCTGCCGCGATCTTGGCATGATGGCAGCGACGTTGGCGAATCGCGGCATCAATCCGCTTACCGGCAAACAGGCGCTGCGCGGCGAATATGTTGAGAGCGTGTTGAGTGTGATGGGCACATGCGGGATGTATGACTATGCGGGCGAATGGCTTTATCACGTCGGCATCCCTGCCAAGAGCGGTGTCGCGGGCGGCGTGCTCGCGGTGTTGCCGGGGCAGATTGGCATAGGTGTTTTTTCACCTCGGCTTGACGCACACGGCAATAGCGTCCGTGGCATCCGCGTTTGCAAAGAATTATCGCGGCGACTTGATTTGCATTTGTTTAATCGCCCAGTCACCGGCAAATCCACCATCCGGCTAAAATTTACCGGCGCTGACTTCAACTCTAGTCATGTTCGCACTTTTGACGAAGGCCAGGCGTTGCGCGAACTGGCAAAAGTCATCCACGTTTATCAGTTGCAAGGTCATCTTGCCTTTGCCACCACCGAGCCATTGTTGCACGACGTGCTCGAACATGCGCAGAAAATCCGTTTTCCCATCCTCGACCTTAAACGCGTGCTGAGCCTGAATGAAAGCGCCGGTCATCTCCTGCATTCGCTCGTCACCAAGCTGCATGCTGCCGAAAAAACCGTTGTCTTCACGCACTGTGAACATCTGCCATTACTGCGCCGCATGATGAAGAAAAAACTCGGAGCCTCGTTCGCGGAACAGTTTATCGCGTATTCCAACAACGATCTCGCGTTGGAATGGTGTGAGGAAACCCTGCTCGAAAACACGCGGTATGCCCACGCGCCACATTTCCGTGCCAAGCCTGCCGATTACGAATTGCTTAAGGACTTGACCGCCGCCGAATTAAAAATCATCCAGCCGCTCCTGCAGCCGCAGAGCTTTAAGCGCGGGCACGTCATCATCAACGCCGGCGACGACGCCCACGAAATGTTTTTCCTCGCCCGTGGACATGTCAGCGTTCTGTTGCCTGGCGAGGAACGACATCGGCTGGCGACATTCTCGCCAGGGATGTCCTTCGGCGAGATGGCGTTTCTCGACGGCGCTCCGCGTTCCGCCAACATCGTCGCCGACTCGGAGGTCGAATGTGATTTGCTAACGCAGGAAAAATTTCTCGCGCTGGGCAAGTCGCATCCTGAAATCAAAATCAAGATGCTCGCGAACCTCTCGCTCAACCTGACCGCCAAACTCCGCAAGGCAAACCGGGAGTTAAGTGTGTTTGAGTAAACGGAGTAGTCTCCTCCCAGCACAGGCCAGCTAAAAACTAAAACTTTTTTGTATTCTTAGCGGGCTGGAATTATCTCCGCGCTTCTCAACGTAACCGGGCCGAGCAGACCTGACTTCAGAAGCGGCGAAGTCTTAGTCCAATGATGCCACGTCGTGAACGTGAGCCGTCCGGTCGGGCTCGACTTGCCGTCGAGGAGCCACTGCGGCCACGCTTTTAGCTGCTTGCCGTTCCACTCGCGATCGTCTGGCAATTGTTCGTCGCCGATGAGGCGGTTCGGCCAGAGGTTCGTAACTTTGACAATGAGCTTGTTCGCGCCGGATTTGGCAGCAGCAGTGATATTGACACGGAACGGCGGTTTCCACAAAATGCCGAGGTCGTTTCCGTTCAGCGAGACTTCCGCAAAGTTTTTCACCGCTCCCAGATCGAGCCAGAGTTCGCGGTTGGCAACCAATTGATCGGCGGCGATACCAATCTCCTTTTCGTAAGTTGCCGTGCCCGAAAAATAACGCACACCGCTGTTTGTGTGCGTCGTCCAGGAAATCAAATCGTCCAGTGCGACCGTTGGTGGTGCGCCCCAGTTTGAAGGGAAGTTCAGTGTCCATGCGCCAGCAATCTGTTGCGACACGGGTAGGTTTTTCACCTCCGCTAGCATCTTTTTTCCGCCAGCAGTGTGCAACTCCAAACGCCCGTTGCTCCAAGCTTTTACGATGGTTGTGCCGTCGGGTTTAACGCTGCTTTCCCATTGTGGCGGTTGGCCGAGGCCGGTCGCACCCGGGAGTGTGAGGGTTCCTTTCTCGTGAGCGGTCAATTGACCTGGCTTGCCGTTGAAGGTGTAGTTCACGCGCAACTCTTTCTCGTGGTTAAATGCCGGGTCGAGGCCAAGCGTTTCGTTGTTGGCAGCGATAACGGTGGTCCCGTGGCGCACCAACTCGGAAATTTTCGCGGTGACATCCAGACTCGCCGTGCCGTCGATCGCAGCGTAAGTCGCGCTGTGGATTTCCAGTTTTGGCAGTGGCGCATTTTCAACTTTCAAGTCACCACTCACTGCGATGACGTGGTCGGCTCCTGCTGTCGCGTGTCGGAAGATGACGAACACAGATTCGGCGGGTTGAAAATTCAGCCGCACTGTCATGCGTCCGTCCTGTTCGCTCCAAACCGATGCGGGTTCAATGGCGCCGGTTTCGGGATGCCACAGTTCTGGGATTTTTCCGTTCACGCGGAAGGTGCAGTTCGCAGAATCAAACTGCCGCCGCTGGTTGGAGACGAAATAAATCTCTGCGTCACCGTCAACCCGATGGCAAAACGCCAGTCGTGAAGCTTTGTCGGCGCCGGTGAATTCAAAATCAGGCTTTAGTTTCTGCGTCGTAAAAATGTCCGCGAGCGGTTGGCCCCAGACAATCCGCCCTTTTCCGACGGCATTTTCAAAAACATTCGTGCCATCACACTTGCCCCATAGCTTGCCAGCGAGTTTTTTGACCTGCTCATCGCACTTCGGATAGTCCGTGAGGCTGGGCGAATGTTGCGGTCGTTGGCCGACGACCGTTGCACCCTCGCGCACAAGTTTCCCGATTCGCTCGAGCAATTGCGGTGTCATATCAGAATCGTTCGGTGGCAGGATTAGTGCGGCGTAATTTGCACCGCTCGCTAGCGTGAGTCGTCCGTGCTTCACCGTCGCGCCGTGTAGCAGCACGTCGGCGTTGATGGCATCGTAATCGTAACTAGCGGGCAGGGGAGGATTGCCTACGCGCATTTCGCTGGGCGCACTTTCGCCAGTGAAGTAAGCGGCGTCAGCTACGGCTCGGCCCTGTTGCAAAAGGAATTCGCAGCGCGAAATGTAATCAATCCACGGCTTGCCCTGATTCCACCAAGTCACCGTGCGCTCAAAATGAAATCCCCACTGGCCCATGGTCATGCCGGGAAAAGTGTTCGTCCATGGCTGCATGGCGTAACGATGAAAGACATAGCGGTTCAAGCCTTGGCAATACATGAGATCGCCTAGCGTCTTGAGCGAATACGGGTCGTTCTGCCAGCGCCCGGGTTCAGGCGAAGCGGTGAACGACTCCGCCGCGACGATACTCTTGCCGTAAATATGCGCGATGGAGGCCGCCAGTTTGACCGAAGAATGTCCTTGGCTACCGCTCCAAAACTCGCCCATCACCACGTCAGCGGGCGCACCGCTCTGCATGGATTCAAACGGCCCGGTGTAAGGTTCGATGGCGTTGAGCAAACCGTTCTGCTTGCACAGCTCGGCGAAATGCCCGAAATAGTTTTCCGCAAATAAATCCGCAATCGTGCGGCGAACGTCCCAGAGAAATCTTTCCGAGACGGCAGGATTTTCCACGACGAGGCCGGTGAATGCCGGTAGAAATTTGGTGAGGTCGTAGCCCCGCCGCTTTTGAAATTCTTTACGGAAATCCTGATTCCAGTTCTGGCCGCCGACTTCGTAGCTGTCAATGAGCGAGGTGTTTAGGGCTTTGCCCGCGAGCGGTCCGATGTCGTCGAGCACGACTTTCATGAAGCCATTCCAATGCGCATCCAGTGCCGCCTTGCTGAACTTGTCGCACTCCAAACCTTCGCCTTCCTTCGGTGCGGGATGATTATTTTTGCCGGTGGGGGTGAAACCGAAACGTTGGATGACCCATTCGCCAGTGGGCACGCGCCAATTCAACCGACCATCGGCCGTCAATTTGGAGGTGAGATCTATAATTTCCCGCTGCGGCATAGCGCCCGCAGGGCTAAAATTTGCGTCCCGATCCGACAAGGCTTCGGCTTGTCCGACGCCTCCGCCGATTTCCATGGTAATCTTCCGGCCTAAATTTTTGATCTTCAAAAGCGGAGTCGGGCCGACGGGGTAGGCTAGCACCGCAATGTCGCGATAAAACCCGAGTTTTATGGGGGGTAGTGGCAGCGTGGTATTATAGTTCGTCGGGCCGGACACACGCATTTCGCTGATCGTGACGCGCATCATGGCGTTCGTGACCGTGTTCCAAGGCCCGCCGCTACTGGACCAGCCGGCACAATTCTCCACGGAAAGTTCCAAGCCAAGGCGGTTGGCTTCTTGCACGGCGAACTTAAAATCCTCCCGCCATTCCGCACTCATGAAATTAACCGGGCCGCGCGGGATTCCACAATCAACGTTCACGATGGTCGCACCACCGAGGCCAATTTGCTTCATCGCTTCCAAGTCGGCGGTGATGCCGGCTTTGGTGATGTTTCCGTTCATCCAATGCCACCATGTTTGCGGCTTGGCGGAATCGGGCGGCGTGAGAAAACCGGAGTCAAGTGAGTCTGCCGTCGCAACGGAAGCCGCGAACAATAGTCCAAAAAATAATGAGACGGGCAGGGAACGTGATGAGTTTTTCATGGATAATAATTTTGTAGTTCGGGCATTTTGTTGTTTGCCCGGCGTGGCTCACAAGCGTAAAAACGGCAAGTCTTCAGTTATTTTTTCTGCTGATAAACGCGAACCCAGTCCACTTCAAACTTGATGGGGAAATCGGTTGACGTCGGGTCGCCGCCGCAATCCCCACCAATGGCTTGGTTGAGAATGATGTAAACAGGGCGATGGAATGGATTCCCGCGGTCAGCATGGTCGGCATCTGATAGCGTTAGATGGTTCATCAACTTGCCATCCATCGAGAGGTCGATGTTGGTGTTGTCCCATTCCATTGTCCAGGTGTGGAATTTTTCGGACCAGTTTGGATCGTTCAATTCGGTGACCGGTTTTTTTTGGGCGAGCCATTTGATATCGCCGTCGAGCTGGTAGCCGATGTTGGCGAGCACAGTGCCGGTGTAAAATTCCATGATATCGATTTCGCCACAGGCGGGCCAGCGGGTGTGACCAAATCCGGCGCCGAGGGTCCAGAATGCCGGCCAGCTTCCCAACCGCGTATCAATGCGCGCCCTCATCTCGAATTTTCCGTAAGTGAATTCCTGCAACCGATGTGACGTCAGGCTGGCGGATGTGTAGGTGACCTCTTTGCGGTTTTTACGCCAATCACCGCTCTTCGCTGAGTAATGAGGATTTGGCTTGGTTTCGCGGCGGGCTTCGATGACGAGCAGGCCATTCGTGCAAACTACGTTTTCCGGCTGATACCATTGGAGCTCCTCATTGCGGATAAAGCCGCGTTCGTTTTTCCAATTCGCCGGATTCGGCGCGCCGTTGGTATTGAATTCATCCGACCAAACCAGCTTCCAGCCGTCTACCGCGTGAACGTTGATGACGGCAAGGATGCCAGCGAGCGCAAAAATTCGTTTCCAATTCATTCGCCACAACAGACGGCAGGCCCTTGGAAGAGATTACTGGAAACTACTGAAATAATTTCCCATCATGCGCGAGCAAAAATTCATGCTGCCCGAACCCATCATCGCCCTGACCGCCGCGCTCGCCAAGTTGCCGGGCGTCGGTCCCCGTTCTGCTGAGCGCATTGCTCTGCACCTGGTGCAGGCTGACGTGCCGACAGTTAAGCATCTCGCGGAAACTATTTTGACCGCGCGCGAACGCATCCGCTTCTGCGAAACCTGCGGCGCGCTCACGGAAATATCTCCCTGTGCGACTTGCACGGACGACCGCCGTGATGCCTCGATTGTCTGTATTGTGGAACGCGCCGTGGACATTTTGAGCATCGAAAAATCTGGCTCCTTTCGCGGCAAGTTTCACGTGCTCGGCGGCAAAATTTCTCCGCTCGATGGCGTGGAGCCGGATGATTTGCGCATCGGCGGATTGGAACAAAGACTCGCTGTCGAACCTATCCGCGAACTCATTATCGCCCTCGGCACGGATGTCGAAGGTGACGCCACCAGCAACTATCTCGCAAAGCGTCTCGCGCGCAGTGGTCTGAAGATTTCCCGCATCGGATTCGGTCTGCCAGCGGGAAGTGGTTTGGAATTTGCAGATGAACTGACACTCAATCGCGCGCTGGAAGGTCGCAGGGAAATGTTGTGAACACCGCGCCCGTCTTCATCTTCGACCTCGGTAAAGTGTTGGTGGATTTTGATTACTCCATCGCCGCGCGCAAGATTGCCGCGCGCAGTGCCAAGGCCCCGGAAGATTTACACGCGTTCCTCGGTAGTTCGCCGCTGCTTGTCGAATTCGAGAGCGGACGCCTCACGCGTCAGTCTTTTTACGAAGCCATCTGCCACGCCATTGGGTTTCAGGGCGGCCTCGCGGAGTTTGGCGGCGCGTTCGCGGACATCTTTGCCGAGATGCCCGGCACGATTGCGCTGCACGCGGAATTGCGGCAGCGCGGGTTCAAGACCTACATCTTTTCCAACACCAACGACCTCGCCATCGAACACGTCCAGCGCAACTTTCCGTTCTTCCAGAACTTTGATGGCTACATCTACTCCTACGAAGTCGGCGCGATGAAGCCATTGCCAAAAATCTATGAGGCGATGGAAGCCATGTGCGGACGGCGCGGCGCGGATTTAATTTATCTCGATGACCGCGCTGAAAACATCGCGGCTGGCGCAGCGCGTGGCTGGCGCGCGATTCTGCACGAGTCACCGGAGAAATCGCGGCAAGCAGTGGTTGCGATGGGGGTTTTGTGAATTATTTCGCTTTTCGTTTCGGCCGAAGCGCGGGAATTGCGCTTTGCACGGTGGCTTGCGGGATTTAAGCTGCGGGCATGGCTTGGTTCACTGACCGGCATTTATTTTTCCTCGCGGTGCTGTTTTACGGCGGCGCGACGCTCTATTCAGTTTTCCTCTGGCGCAAAGGTTTCCGCCGCGACGACTGGGTGAATTATCTCCTGCTTGTCGCTGGGGTCGCGCTCCACACCCTCGCGATGACCAAGCGCGGACTCTCGCTGCACAGCTGCCCCGTCAACAATCTCTACGAAGCCACCACGTTCCTGCTTTGGACGCTCGGTCTGGCCTGTCTCGTGTATTCGCTGCTGCCGCGCTTCAAATTTCTCGCGGCCTTCACTGCGCCGGTGTTGTTCACCGTCGGAATTTTTGCGCTGATGCCATCGCTGGATCCGCCGCATGGATTGAAGCCGGAATTTTCCGGCGCGCTCCGCAGTCTGCACGCGGCGACGATTCTTCAAGCTTACGGTGCGTTCGGCCTCGCCGCGGTGGCAGCGGGAATGTTCCTGATGCAACGGCACGATTTGAAAATGCACAAGCTGCGCGCGTTGCTCTCGCTGCTCCCATCCATTCAACGGCTGGAACTCATCGCGTTCCGGTTGGTGGCGGTAGGCTTTGTGTTGCTCACGATCGGCCTCGTCGCGGGGTGGAACCTGCCGCGCCCCGCTGGCAAACCCTATTTCTCGGACACCAAAGTCGTGTGGTCGGCGCTACTCTGGCTGGTCTATCTGGAATCGCTGGTGGCGTATAAATTTTTTGGCCGGTCGAGCCGCCGCTTCACCATCGGCATCATCGTGGCGTTTGTGTGTTTACTGCTGACGTTCGGCTTGACGAATAAATTTTCGCCGATGCATCAGGATGATGCACCAGTCACCACCAACACCGTGTTACGGGTCACATTTCACGATTCACTAGTCACCCGTCAATGAACGTCGTCGTCATAGGATTAAGCCATCGCACGTCGCCAGTTGAAGTGCGCGAACGTTTCGCCTTTGCTGAGGAGAAAATTCCGGCGGCGCTGACCACGTTGCGCGCCTCCGGATTGGCAAGTGAGGCAACCATTCTCTCGACGTGCAACCGGGTGGAACTTTACGCCGCCACGCCGCTCGCGCCGGAGGCGGCGTTTGCGGAATTGAAAAAATTCTTGGTCCAATGGGGCAGGGGGACCGTGGACACCCCTGCCTTGCTCGGCGATGAGATTTATTTCCACGCCGAGCCGCACAGTCTGCATCATCTGTTCAAGGTCGCGAGCGGACTCGATTCCATGGTCATCGGCGAGACGGAAGTTTTTGGACAACTCAAAGCCGCTTACGAACTCGCCTTCACACATCAGCACACTGGCACGCGGTTGAATAAGGCGTTTCAGCGCGCCTTCAACGTCGCCAAACACATCCGCACGGCAACAAACATCCAGCGCGGCAGCGTGTCTGTGATGTCTGCCGCCGTGGAACTTGCGGAGAAAATTTTCACCGATTTAGCGGAGCACGAAGTCCTGGTCATTGGCGCGGGCGAGACGAGCGAAAAAACCGCGCGCGCTCTGCAATCTCGCGGCGTGAAACGCATCACCGTCACCAACCGTTCGCCGGAGCGGGCGGCGTCGCTCGCGGCGGAACTTGGCGCACGCACCGTGCCGTTCCAGCAATGGCCGGAGGAGTTCGAGCGCATCGACATCGCTATCAGCAGCACCGCCGCGCCTCAGCCCATTCTGGACCGCGCGACGCTGGAGCCGCTCATGCGTCGTCGCCGACATCGTCCGCTGCTGTTGATCGACATCGCTGTGCCGCGCGACATTGATCCCGCCGTGAGTAATTTAGACAACGTCTATCTCTACAATGTGGACGATCTGCAGGGCATCGCCGCTGAATACCTTAAACTGCGTCAGGAAGAAGTGGCTCGTTGTGAAAAAATTATTGCGGAGAAAGTGGCGGCGATGTTGGCGGCGGCCCCGGTTTGGGTGAAATAAAGCGAGTTAGAGTTTTCAGCCTGTCCTCAAATCAGCAAACCTGCCGACTTTCTGGAGCGGGGCAATGACCAAACACTGATAGTAAATTTTTGCGGCAACTTTATTTCACCGCCACGTCCCAAACTTTGGCTCGGCGCGCTTTGCCCGCCAGGCCTTCAACATCCAGCACTACGACGTAGTGGTCCGTTTTTTTATAAGTGTGAATGGGGTTTTGTTCCGAGGAGGTTTCGCCGTCGCCGAAATCCCAGTGCCACGTTTTGATTTCGCCGACCGACAAATCTTTGAAGGCAACCTTGCGCGACTTTTCGTCGAGCAACTGCCATGACCAATTGGCATCTAGTGATTTCACAAACGCTGCTTCCAGCGGCATCAGCTTGAACGCGCACAACTGATCTGCCTGCCCATACATCGTGTGATGCCGTGAAAGGTCCCAAAAGCCGTTGTTCGTATCGCCGGAATGGATGTCATCGTAATCAATCAGTGCGTAGCTCATGCCGATGAGCTTGTTTTCCACGAGCTTGGATTCCACCGCGCGTTGCGGGCCTTCTGCTCCAGCGTAATCAAACGGCGTGATCCAAAATTCCAGGACGTAATGCCCACCCTCGCCGGGCTTGAAATCATATTTCTGTGCCGCGTTCGCGTAAGGCAATTCCTTGACCCACTGCATCGGGCCCCACGCCATGCACCAGTCCTTGCCCGCGTGCGGCGTGAAGATGTGATAATTCTGCGCGTGTGTGCCGTGCAGCGTAAAATACGTTTCCCACTGACCAATGGTGGGTTTGGCGGGTGAAAACTTTTCAATCAGCGGCCCGCCGGACAGATCACCGTCCACGACAAGTTCAAACGTATCGTTGTGCAAACCCGGATCGGCGAAATCCCAGTAATCGTCGTCCGCCTCAAAGAGAAAATAAAGCCGGTTCAAGCCGCGCACCCAGCCGCACTTCACCCGAACCTTCGGTGTAGAAGCATCGCTCAACTGATGCCTGCCAAAATCCTCGATGAACTGGTCGCTGCCGATGACATAGCTCTCCGGCACGATACTCCAATCATTCGTCTGGCCGTCCACCGTCGGGATTTTGTCGGTGGGGAATTGGAAAATTTTGAAGACATCATTCGTGCGGTCGAGGGCGAACGCCGCCGGGCAGCCCAGAACCAGCACGGTGATGAGAAACAAGATGTGGTGCACGGCGCAAATTGCCCCACTTTTGTGTGGTAGAGTCAATTCCGGAATTTGCCTGAACGCTAAATCGTCAATCTCCGCTCAGTCGCGCAATTGTTTATCAGCACGACTTAGTGTTTCAACTCTGTCTAGTTGTCTCCTTCAAACAAACCGCCAAGAACCGAACCCTGTTCCTTGCCGCCGCCAACTTTGGAAGCCGCCACGATACGGTCCGCCATGCGGCTGAACGGCAACGATTGCAGCCAGATTTTCCCGGGCCCGCGCAATGTCGCGAAGAACAAGCCTTCGCCGCCAAACAACGCCGACTTGATCTTGCCCACGTATTGGATGTCGAAGTTCACCCCGGGCTGAAAGGCCACGATGCAACCCGTGTCCACGCGCAGCAGTTCACCCGGCGCGAGCGTGCGTTCATAGATGTTGCCGCCGGCGTTCAGAAATGCCCAGCCATCGCCCTGCAAGCGTTCCATGATAAACCCTTCGCCGCCGAACAATCCCGCGCCGATCTTTTTGTTGAACGCGATGCCCACGCTCACGCCCTTCGCCGCGACGAGGAAGGAATCTTTCTGCGCGATGAGTTCACCGCCGACATCCGAAAGTTTCACGGGAATGATCTTGCCCGGATACGGCGCGCCGAACGCCACGCGTTTCTTTCCGAGACCGCGATTCTGAAACACCGTCATGAACAACGACTCGCCCGTGAGCAACCGTTTGCCCGCGCCCATGAGAGCGCCCATGAAACCGCTGCTCGTCTGCGAGCCGTCGCCGAAGATCGTCTCCATCTCGATGCCATCGTCCATATACATCATGCCGCCCGCTTCGGCCACCGCGGCTTCGTTCGGGTCGAGTTCGATTTCAACGAACTGCATCGCGTCGCCAAAAACTTTGTAGTCAATCTCGTGCATCTGGTTCATAATTTTTTTTGTAAAAGTTTCCGGGCAATCATGCCGACAATAGCGCAGGCTGGCAGCTATAAAAATCAGGGTTGATTGGAATCACGGAGACTCATCCGCCATGAGCGTGGGCGCTTCTCACTCAAGCAAGATTTTCCGAGGCAATCCTGTTGACATCATCCGAGGCTTTCTCTAATGGTTATTTCGTTCCATAGGTGGCCTTGCCTCGATTTGGTGGACAGGAGACATGTGATTGTGTGAGCTAGGGACCGCACACATGAAAACGGAACCAGCCACCAGCAAATACAAACGTTACGACGCAGCCTTTAAGCA
>CAINDH010000040.1 GCA_903847285.1 uncultured Verrucomicrobia subdivision 3 bacterium
CGATGCCGCCCAAGATGCTCCGCCATCTCCGCAACACCCATTTTCTGTTGCCGCATGGCAGCAATTTCATATCGTTCCTCAACACTTAATCGATGATATTTCACACGCCAAGTCTGTCGCACTGCCAACTTGAATCCAAGCACTAGCGATCATCTCTGTCGCCGCGACGAACGGCACGGCCATCATTAGTGGCACGAACGTGTTCTTTACGCCGACGAATAACTTCCTCGGCACGGCCCTCATCGGCTACACCATCACGGATGGATTTGGCGGCACAAACACCGCTCTCATCAGCATCAATGTCACAAACCGTCCGCCGGTCGCTGTGAATGACTCGGCTAGCGCGCCGAAAAATGTCACGGTCACGATTCCAGTTTTGGTGAACGACTCTGATGTGGACGGCGATACACTCGCAATCATTTCGGTGGCGGCGACGAATGGCTTTGCAAGCATCAGCGGAACGAACGTCATCTTTACACCGACGAATAATTTTATCGGCGTGACTTTCGTTGGCTACACGGTCTCGGATGGATTTGGTGGCACGGCTTCAGCGCTCATCACGGTCACCATCACAAATCGTGCGCCGTTCGCGAATGCCCAGAGCACAAACACCACCTTCAACACCGCCAAGGCACTCACGCTCACGGGCAGCGACCCGGATGGCGACGCGCTCACGTTCATCATCGTGACTTCGCCGGGCGGCGGCACGTTGACGGGGTTGAACCCGAACACCGGCGCGGTGACTTACACTCCGACGAATAATTTCACCGGCACGGACACGTTTACCTTCCGGGTGAATGACGGCACCACGGACAGCGCGCCGGCGACCGTGAGCATCACGGTGGGCACGCCGTTTATCGCCGACCTTGCGGTGTTCAAGAGCGGACCGACGAACGCCACCGCCGGCTCGAACATCGTCTATTCCATCACGGTCACGAACCTCGGCACTTCGCCGGCGACGAACGTCGTCATCACCGACACGTTACCCGCCGGCTTCATCTTCGTCAGCGCCACGCCGACAAATTCCTCAATCGTTGGCAACGTGGTGAACTGGTCCGTGTTCAAGCTCGGCGCGAATGGAAAGACGAACCTCACGCTCACGGCGCGTCCGATAGAAGGCGGCACGTTCACCAATTTCGCCACCGCGACTTCCGACGCGTTTGACCCGAACCCGACGAATAACAATGGCACGTTGACCAACTCGCAAGCGCGCACGGTGGTTACGGCGCAGGCGGATGTGCAGATCTTCAAGGACGGCGGCACCAACGTCGCGGCGGGCAGCACGGTGAACTACACCATCACCGGCACGAACGCCGGCCCGTCCACCGCGACGAACGTCCTCGTGATCGACAACCTGCCTCCTGGCTCTGCGTTCCAGAGTGCATCCGGCAGCTACACTCTCAGCAATAACGTCGTGACTTGGTCGCCCATCCTGCTGACAAATGGTGCGTCGGTGAACTTCACTATCGCCCTTACGGCTCCGGCGAGCGGCCTGTTCACGAACATCGCGCTGTCGACCTCTCCGACGCCGGACCCGAACCTCACGAACAACAACGGCTCGCTCAACAAGTCACGCGTGGCTACCAAGATTGTTCCCGTCGCCGACCTCATCGTGTTGCTCTATGGCCCGACGAACGCCGTGCAGGGAAGCAACTTTGTCTATTCGCTCATCTTGAGTAACGCCGGCCCGAGCGTTGCGTCCAATGCCATCACGAGCGATCAGTTGCCGACGAACTTCGTGTTCGTCAGCGCGTCGAGCGGTGGCGTGTTCAGCAACAGCGTGGTGAAGTGGCCGAAGATTGCGTTTCTCACGGTCGGCGGCACGTCGAATTATTTCCTCACCGTCAACTCGCCGTTCGTCGGCACGTTCACGAACGTCGCCTCGGCAACCTCTGACACGCTTGACCCGAACCCGACGAACAACACTGGTGTGGCACCCGCATCACAGGCGTTGACCACTGTGAGCGTGGCGGATTTGAGCTGGCTGGGCGGCACGCCAATCTTCAATCCGCAGACGGGACTCTACGAGGAAACGGTCATCGTAACGAACAATGGCAATGGAACCATCGCCGGCTTCTGGCTATACGTCACGGTGCTGACACCAAATGTGCAATTGTGGAACGCCACTGGCACGAACGGCGGTGTCCGCTACGTGCAATACAGTTCTCCGCTTGATCCGAGCAATCACGTCAGCGTTGTATTGGAATTCTATGACCCGCTGCGCGTGCCGTTCACAAACACCTTGCAAGTCGTGCCGGTGATTCCGGCGAACATCGGCGGCATTGGCACAAACGGCTTTGTTAATGTAGAAAAAATCTTCACGGACACGCGCACAAATGGCACGCGGTTCGTCATCGAGTTCGCGTCCGTGCCGGGCAAAACTTACACGATTATTTATAGCCACGACTTGCTGAACTGGAAAGTTGCCACGCCGAGCGTGACCGCTAACGCCAACGCAACGCAGTGGTATGACGACGGCCCGCCGAAGACGGAAAGTTTGCCGATGTCGGTGACGAACCGGTTTTACCGCGTGATCAAGAATTAAGAATTTAACTGAATTGTCATGAAGAAAAATCAAACAGGTTGGAGGATGCCCGTGACGGGCGTGCTGCTTTTTGCCACTGCCGTATCCGCTGAACAGAGCGAGCAAACATCGGTGAACTCGACCAACCGCGTGGCTTTGAAGCTGCGGCTAGGCTTTAACATCAGCGGCGGTTTCAAGGGCGTGGGCACCACGTTCGGCCCCGGCTCACCGTTGGCGAACCCGCGCTTCACGCCGCACGGCGACAAATATAATTACGACGACGGCTATGCGCTTGTCGATGGCAGCGGAAGCAAAGACGGACTGACTTGGTATTGGGGCTACGACACTACGAGCCAGATAAATGCCTCCGGGGCGAACAGGATTGATTTGCACCGCACGTCGGCAACCGGAATTCGTAATTCCTCCGGTGGCGATCTAGACACGCCGAGCGTTGGCGCGGAAATTTCCTACAATTATGAGCTGGGCAAAAAAGTGGACGACGACGGTCACGAGTTGCGATATGGCATCGAAGGCGCATTGAACTGGATGCCTGTCGCGTTCGGCGGCAATGGGGTTTACAACCTAACGCTCGCGCGGACGACGGATACTTACGGTTATTTTAACGGAACCACGCCGCCGTCTGTGACGTTGCCGTATCAAGGAAGTTTTGGCGGACCAGGCTTTGTGATTCAGACCGCGCACAGCAGCGTCATCACGCCGCTTGGTTCTGCGACGTTGAGAGTGAATCAGGATTTTGACGGCAATCTCTGGGGCGCACGCCTCGGGCCGTATCTCGAATATCCGTTCACGGATAAATTTAGTTTCCATCTTTCCGGTGGATTGGCCGTGGGGGTGATGCAAGCTGACGCATCGTGGAATGAGACCTTGACGCTTGCCGGTGGCGGCGGCACGAGTCGCGTGGTCGGTTCGGGTTCGGATGTGGATTTACTCTGGGGATTTTACGTCGGACTGGACGCGCAGTATCAGATCAATCCACGCTGGGGCGTTGAAATGGGCGTTCAGTATCAAGACCTCGGCACATACAGCCACAACTTCGGCGGGCGCACAGCGGAAGTGGATCTGAATAACTCAATCTTCGTCCACCTTGGCATCAGCTATAGTTTTTGACCGTGGAAAAATTGCTTGGGGGCTGCATCTGGCTATTTTTGCGGACTGATAAAAGTCGAAACATCCAGCTTGCCGCCGTATCGTGCATAATCCCGCGCATCGGCTTCAGCTTGGGCGAACTCTTGGCGGCGCTGGTGCACGAGCGCGCGACTATAATACGCCGGCAGGAACGACGGGTTGACGGCGATGGACTGGTTGAAATCCGCGAGAGCGCTATCCAAATCACCCAGCATAAAATAGCTTCCGCCACGCGTATTGTAGAGGGAGGCGAACTGCGGATTGTCCGCCAAGCCACGACTGCACACCGCTAGCGAGGCTTGGTATTCCTGCCGCGAGTAGAGCTGGGAACCGAGTTGGTCGCAGGCGATGAAATGCGCGCCGTGGCGATACGCGCTTTCAAAAATTGAGAACGTGTTGCGCCAACGCGGTAGATCGGCCCATGTTGCCAGCGCGCAAAATAAAATCCACCCGGCGAAAACGACGGCGATTCCACTGCGTGCGCGCGGCCAATTTTTGAAAATTTCTGCCGCCAAAAAAAACACTGCCACCGCCAGCCCGATGCTGGGTAGGTAGCTATATCGGTCGGCCACGTTCGTGTAACCGATGGGGATAAAACCCGCCACCGGCGCGAGGGTGAGCAAGAACCAAAACCATCCCACACCAAGCCACGGCCAGCTTCGCCAGCGTAGGGCAGCCAGCCCGCTGAAGGCAATCAGCGCCAGCCCAAGACACGTCAGCGCCAGATAGTTCAGCGGCTCTGGTCGATACAGGATGCTCATGCCAGATGGCGAAAAAAACATTCGGATGTAAAAACTCGTATTTTCAAGGATGCGAAACAATTTTTCGTGCCACGCAACATGCGTTGCGAGAATTCCGTGCGTTTGCTGTTGTGCCCAGAGAGTGATGGCTGCAGTGGCGAGACAAATGAGCAGCAGGGGGATTTTTTCTCGTAGCAACGGCCAGAACTGCGCGCGCATTTGCGCCGCTGTGCCGCCCAAACGTCCTAGTGGCCAAAAATCTATCAGCAATAACACCAGCGGAAAAGAAACGACCATGGGCTTGGACATCACGGCCAAAATAAAAATCCCCGTCACCAACCCGAATCGTCCGCGTGAAGGATTTTCCACATGGCGGGCATACGCTAGCAGCGCGAGCAGCCAAAAGAAAACGCACAAGACATCTTTGCGCTCGGCAATCCACACCACGGATTCCGCGCGCTGCGGGTGAATGGCAAAAATCGCGGCGATGATGACGGCGGCCCAAGTTTTTTTCGTCAACCGTTGGAGCAGGCAGAACAGGAGGACCACGTTGGCGGAATGTAAAAGCAAGTTGGTCAGATGAAACCCGGCGGGGCTGGCACCAAAGACTGACGCATCTAGCATATATGAAATCCACGTCACCGGCATCCAGCTGGAACCCTCAAGGGTGCGAAACGCATAGGTCAATCCGTCCGTGCTGAATCCGCCGAGGACGTGAGGATTTTGATAGACATAAAGATTGTCGTCGTAATTAAGAAAATCAAAGCCTATGACGGGAGCGAATAATGCGAATATAGCCGCCGCCAACAGGCAGGCAATCAGCCACGATTGGCTAAGTTGGGAAAAAATGCGCCCGGATGATTTGTTCACTTCGCTAAAAATAGAAGTTGGCGGGTTCAGCGGACAAGTTATTTCCCTGCGGGTCAGCCATTCCATTCGCCACCTTGGAAAACTTGGGCTAAAATATCGTCATGAATTCAAGGCCGGTTAGCAAACCCATTGACGCGCGCGTCCGCATCGGCCACGTCCACCTGAAAGTCGCCGACCTCGAACGCGCGCTGAGCTTTTATTGCGGCGTGCTGGGCTTCGAGTTGCAGCAAAAGTTTGGCACGCAGGCCGCATTCATTTCGGCGGGTGGTTACCATCATCACATCGGGCTGAACACTTAGGAGAGCGCGGGTGGTTCGCCGCCGCCGCCGCGCAGCACCGGGCTTTATCATCTGGCAATTCTTTATCCCGACCGCGCTGCGTTGGCGGATGCCTTGCGTCGGCTGGTGAAGGCGGGTGTGGAACTAGAAGGTGCCGCTGATCACGGTGTCAGTGAGGCACTCTACCTCCGCGACCCCGATGGCAACGGCGTGGAACTTTACCGCGATCGGCCCGAAGCCGAATGGCCGCGCGATGCCAAGGGCCAACTGGCGATGTTTACCCGCCCGCTGGATCTGTCAGCGTTGCTCAAAGAATAAAACGATCTCCGGTCAAGTGCGGTGCGAACACCGCGCTGGAGTTGTGTCGGTGCGCGGCTTAAGCTGCCAGTTGCAAATGGAAAAACATCTGGCTCTTGAACTCCTCGGTTATGGCGCGTCCGCATTGATTGCGGTGTCGCTGATGATGAGTTCCATCAAGCGGCTGCGCATCATCAACCTCGTTGGCGCGTCCGGTTTTGCGTTTTACGGTCTGTGCATCCACGCGTATCCGGTGGCGGTGTTGAACAGTATCATCGTGTGCGTAAATATTTATCACCTGCGCCGCTTGCTGCTCGCCAAGCAGGTGTATCACTTGTTGGAAGTGCGGCCTGAATCGGATTTTCTCGCGCACTTCCTAAAATTTTACTCCGCTGAAATCCAGCGAGTGCTGCCGGGGTTTGCTTTTTCGCCGCGGGCCGGGCAGTTGGCCATTTTTATTTTGCGCGATTGCACGCCGGTGGGTGTGCTTCTTGCCGAGTCGGCGACGCCGGAAAAACTTTCCGTCCAACTCGACTTCGTCATTCCGCGCTACCGCAATCTGCACATCGGAAAATTTTTATTCATCGAGCAAGCGGATGTTTTTCGCAAACGTGGCATCAAGGAAATCGTCATCAAGCCGCGCACGAAAGAATTTGGTGCGTATCTCTGGGAAATCGGTTTCGAGCCGCTCTGCTCTAAAGGCGAAACCTTTCGTATCTGGGTGGCCAAGTGACCATGGCAACGCACTCGCTTCCGCCGCTGCCTCTGTTAGACTCGCGCCCGTTTCGATGAAGAACATTTCCAACATCGCCGCCTACAAATTCGCCGCGCTGCCGGACATCCGCGCGTTACGTATGCGCCTGCTCGCGCAATGTGTCGCGTGGGAATTGAAGGGCACAATTCTTTTGAGCCACGAAGGCATCAATCTTTTTGTGGCGGGCGAACGGGTGAAAATTGATCAGTTACTCACGGAGTTGCGCGCGGTTCCCGGCCTCGAGGATTTGGCCCCCAAGTTCAGCGAGACGGATCATCAGCCGTTCACGCGGATGCTCGTGCGCATCAAAAAAGAGATCATCGCGTTCGGCGTTGAAGGCATTGACCCCGCCAAGCGAACCTCACCCAAACTTTCCGCCAAAGAACTCAAGCAGTGGCTCGATGAAGGCCGCCCGGTCACGCTGCTCGATACGCGCAATGATTATGAGGTAAAGCTTGGCACGTTCAAGAACGCGCTGACCGTCGGCATTGATCACTTCCGCGAGTTTCCCGCCGCCGTCGCCAAGCTGCCGCCGGCGATGAAGGAGCAGCCCATCGTGATGTTTTGCACCGGCGGCATCCGCTGCGAGAAAGCCGGGCCGTTCATGGAACGCGAGGGCTTCAGACAAATTTTTCAGCTCGACGGCGGCATCTTGAAATATTTTGAGGAGTGCGGCGGCGCCTATTACGACGGTGAATGTTTTGTTTTTGACCAGCGCGTGGGCCTTGACCCGAACTTGCGCGAGACGGATGCCACGCAATGTTTTCAATGTCAGACGCCGTTGAGTGCGGACGAACAACGCGACGCACGCTATGTTCCCGGCCAGTCATGCCCATTCTGTTTCCAGACGCCCGCCGAGCAGATGGCAGCGAACATCGCACAACGACACGCCGCGATTGCGCGGGTCATCACGCCGCTGCCGGGCAGCCTGCCGCGGACGAATCACAAGCCTGTCAACGTCCCGCCGGACTGTGATGGGAAAACGTTGCTCGCCACGCTTTGCAGGATTGTCTCGCACCTGCCCGCCAGTTTTTGGGAAATGGAATGTGCGCGCGGCTTGCTGGTGAACGAGCAGCACGAAGTGGTTGTGGCAGAAAAAATCGTTCGCATGGGCGAGCGTTATTTGCATTTGTTTCCAAACGTCACCGAGCCGGATGTGGATGGTCGTCTGGAAATTTTGCACGAAGACGAGGCGCTAATCGTAGTAAATAAACCCGCGCCTTTGCCGATGCACGCGGGCGGAAGATTTTATCGCAACACGCTCCAGCACATTCTCAACGAGGTTTATTATCCGCAAAAACCGCACCCGGCGCATCGGCTGGATGCGAACACCACCGGCGTGGTCCTCGTCACGCGCACGCGACATTTCGCCGGCAAGTTGCAGCCGCAATTCGCGCGCGGTGAAGTGAAAAAAGTTTATCTCGTTCGTGTCTCCGGCCAGCCAGAAGAGGAGCGTTTTTCCTGTGATGCGCCGATCGCTGATGAAGCCGGCAAACTCGGCACGCGCACGGTGGATTTGGAAAACGGTTTGGAGTCGCGCACCGAATTCCGGGTGCTGAAAAAGAATCCCGATGGCACGGCGTTGCTGGAAGCGCGGCCGCTGACGGGGCGCACGAATCAAATCCGGATTCATTGCGCTCACCTTGGCTTTCCGGTCTGCGGCGATACGGCGTATCTCGTCGGTGGCAAGCTGGGTGACACGCAGACTTTGGAGGTGGGCGCGGCGCCACTCTGTCTGCACGCATGGAAAATTTCTTTCACCCATCCTCTGACCAAGCAGACGGTGGAATTTTCCGCGCCGCCGCCCGCTTGGGCGGAGCGGTGAGGAGTTGCCATGCTGGGCGAGTATTAGCTTTGCCAGTCACCAGAGTTTTAGTAGCGTTCCATCACAAAACTCTGCGGGTCCTTCATTCGAAATAGAATTTTGAAAACGAGGTGGTCACATCCAAAAACTGTTTCCGACGCAGGGCGGCGGATTGCGGGCATGACGTTGGTAGAAGTAGTCATCTCGCTCGGCATCTCGGTGCTGACCATTGCCGGCATCGTCTCGGGCTACATCTATTGCACCACGGCTAACGTCAAGGACTCGCTCTACATGGCGGCTAACAGTCGCGCGTCGCAAAGGCTGGAGGAAACCCGGAGCGCGCGCTGGGATACTTCGAGCTTCCCGCCCGTGGATGAATTGGTGGCGACTAATTTTCCCGACAAATCGGTCACCTTGGATTTATCCGGTTCCGGTTTGACGCTCACGCCAGCTACCATCCGCACGGAAATTTCCGACCTGTCCGTCACCCCGCCGGTTCGCCGCATCCGGGTGCAGTGCGTCTGGTCGGTGAAGGGTGACGAGTTGGTCACGAACACGATTGAAACCTGTCGCGCTCCGGATCAATGAAATTTTCCTCCACCAGTTCCTGTTCGCGCCGCGCTGGCTTTACGCTGACGGAAATCCTCGTCGCGCTGACGGTGTTCATGCTGCTGCTCGCCGGCGTGCTGTCAGCGAATATTTTCGGCCTGCGGATGTTTCAGGTGAATTCCACCAAGCTCAACGCCACCGAGTGGGCACGCAATACGTTTGGTAAAATCACAGATGAGATTCACGCTTGCGCTGCGGTGCAAGTGGGCAATCTGACGAACGGAACTTTTGCCGGGCTGCTGGATGGCGAGACGCAGACGGGGAGCGGCTTGCTGATTTATCCGACGACAAACGCGGCGAATTTCACCATTTATTTTGTGAACGCCAACGACCAGACGTTCCGCCGGACCATCGGGCTGCCGAGTGGAACGAACACGGTCATTCTCGCCGATTCCATCACGAACACGCTGGCGTTCAGCGCACAGGATTTCTCCGGTAACGTGCTGACGAATGCCGCAAACAACCGGGTGATTCATGTGCTGCTGGAATTTTACCAGCCAGAACGTTTTTTTCTGGACGCGGATTATTACAAACTTGAAACCTCGGTGACGCGGCGGGCGTTGCAATGACCATGCAGAAAAAATTTTCAAAAAAATCCCGCGGCGCGGCGGGCAGTGCGCTGGTGCTGACGATGGTTTTGGGAGCCATTGCGCTGGCCATTCTCGCGAGCGTGATGACGTGGTCCGCCAACAGTGCGAGACTGACGCACCGCTCGATCCAATATACCCGCTCGGTGGCGGCTGCAGAAGGGGCCACGGAAAAAGTGGTGAGCCAGATCACGCACGACTTTCTTTTTAGTGGTGAAGCGCGCGTGGTAGCGAACCTCCCCACCTATCGCCAGAACACCGTGCCGAACGCGACCGAATCCACCTATTGGAACAACTGGGTGTTCGACGACGGCAACGGCAACCTTGGCCAGACGCATGTGCTGCGCACGCCGGGACTGAATTACATCGTGCTGGATTCGACTTATGCTGGCTTGAAGGCGTATGTCTCGGTTTACACGGTGGCGGCGCACGCGCGCGACACGGCCAACCCGCAAGAGGTGAGCGGCGGTGTGTTGCAGGAATTGCAACTGGCCGGGATTCCGATTTTCCAATTCGCCATGTATTCCGCCGGCGACATGGAAATCAGTTGCGGCCAACCCTTCGATATCAACGGCCGCGTGCACGCCAATCAAACCCTTTACGTCGAGCCGGACAGCACGCTCACGTTTCAGTCCGGCGTCACCGCGGTGCTGGATATATTATTCGACCGCGCCCCGCAGGACACGCGCGGCAATCCCGGTGGCGGCGTGATCTATGTGCATCCCGAGCAAAAAATTTCCCCGGTGGCCGCGCTGACTTTGCCCATCGGCACGACGAATACGCCGGAAGCCATCCGCGAAATCATCGAGACCCCGCCGCTGGGTGAAGACCCCGCTTCGCCGCTCGGCCGCCTGCGTTATTACAACACCAGCGATGTCCGGATTGTGATTTCCGACACGGCTTATCGCGCTACGGCTGGCGGACTGAACATCGCCACCAATGATCTGCCGCTGTTTGTCTCCACGGATAAAAGTTTTTTTGACGCGCGTGAAAATAAAACCGTTCAGCCGGTGGATCTCAACATCAGCAACCTGAACGCGTGGGTAACCACCAATGCCGTGCTGCGCGGCGCGTTGGGCGGCGCAACGATGAATTCCGTTTACATCGTGGACAACCGCACATTGCCGGGGAACAACTTGAACGCTGTCCGCGTGGTGAATGGTGCCGAACTCCCGCCGAACGGATTGACGGTCGCCACGGCGCGTCCGCTTTATGTCCTCGGCAATTACAACCAGACGAACGTGGCGAACTTGGGAACCGCCAATACTTCCGGCACGCGACCGGCCTCGCTCGTGGCGGATGCCGTCACGATTCTGTCTGGCAACTGGTCGGACGCTAACAGCACCCTAGACGTCAGCTCGCGCTTCGCCGCGCCGACGACCGTCAACGCCGCGTTGCTCACCGGCGTGGTGGAGACGACGCCGGGTAAATACAGCGGTGGCATGGAGAATTTTCCGCGCTTCCTCGAAACGTGGGGCGGCGGAAACGCCTTCACCTACAACGGCTCGATGGTAAAAATGTTTCCGAGCCTTTACGCCACGAACACCTGGGGGTCGCCCAACGTTTACACGCCGCCCGCGCGACGCTGGGCGTATGATTTGAATTTTGATGATCCACTCAAGCTGCCGCCAAAGACACCGAGCCTGCTAAAGGTCTTTCGCAACCGTTGGGCCACCGTGCCCCCCGGAACCAATTCGCTTGCGGTAACTCCTTGAACGCCGCGCTGCCGTCATGTTCCAGCCGAACTACGCAAGCATCCAGTGTCAGCCCAGGTGCTGCGGGCTTCCTGCCGGCAGGATCATTCAAAAAAAACGCCCCATCGCTTCCGGCGTTCTGAAATTATTCCTGTCGCTGTTCATCGGCTTAAATGGTTTCTCCCTCATCGCCGCGAACACCACGAACGAGGCGCAGTTTTACAAGCCGCCGCCCAAGCCCGGTTCGGTGCAGTGGGAAAATAACCAGCGCATCCTCAAGGAACGTCAGGAGCAATACCGCAAGCGCGTGGCGATTCCGGATGCCGTCGGCAGCAATGTCCCCGTGGCTGCCGGCGCGATGTCTGCCCGGCATCCGCAACTCATGGCCGCCCGCACCGCGCCGCCGCCGCGCAACGGCGCGGTGCTTAACTTTTTTTATTTCCTCACGCTGGTGGCGGTCGTGGTTTTTGCGATCAGGAAATTCGCACCCGATTTTCTGGCCGACCTCAATCAGTGGTTCAATCCCTGGCTGGCCGCCGCCGATCGCCAGCGCGTGTTGCGCGGCAAACTCCGCGCCGAGGAAGAATCCTTCGACCGGTTTGTCACCTCGCTTCACGCCGGGCCCGCGACATCGGTGGAAACCGAGACTGGCCCGCGCAAGGAATTCTATCCCCAGGCCGCGAAGCTCCTCGCCATCCAACGGTTGCTGGTGCAAGACGCCATCCACGAAACCGGCGGGCTGGCGCGGAATAAAATTTTGTCCGAACTATGTGGCCGCATCACCGCCCTGAAACAATTGGCCGCGTTTCCCGAGGTTCTGCCGGTCTGGCAGTTGACCTCCGCGCTCGAAGGCTTGCTCCAGCAACTGACGGCCAAGATGGGCAACGTCACGCCCTCCACGCTGCGCGCCGTCATCGGCGGCGTGACGCTGCTGGAAGATTTGTGTGCCCCCGGCCTGCCGTCCGATTTGCTGGCGAACCGTCCGCTGAAATTTCTTGTGGTGGACGATGACTGGTTGAGCCGGAAAGCACTGACCCAGTCGTTGCACAAAGCCTTCAGCGCGCCCGATCTTTGCGCGGGTGGCGACGAAGCCTTGCTCAAGCTCGGCGAACAAACTTACGACGTCATCTTTCTGGATGTGCAGATGCCCGGCATGGACGGCTTTGAACTCTGCCTGAAGATTTGTGAGACCATTCTTAATCGCACCACGCCCGTGGTCTTTGTCAGCAGCCAGAGCGATTTTGATGCGCGCGCCAAATCCACCTTGAGCGGCGGCAACGAACTGATGGGCAAACCGTTTCTCACCTTTGAGATCACTGTCAAAGCGCTCACGCTCGCGTTACACGGACGGCTGCACGGACGCGAAGCGAAAGCGCCAGCGGCCGTTGAAGCGGGCAGGGGACTCGAAGCCTCGTGGCTGTCGTTGCTGGAGGAAACGTCAGCCACGCGCGCCAGGCCACGCGCGGCGCAACCGGTTTCAGCCGCGACCGGCTCGGAAGATTTCAACACCGCGTTCCTCACGCGCACCGCCAACCACCTCACGCCGTTGCGCGAGCTGTGCGGAAAAATTCTGCTCGCCGCGGACGAAGCCACCCGGCAGACCTTGTTGGTGGATGCCTTCCTCCGCATCAACTCCCTCATTTCCAAAACCGATCCCGAGATGGATCATCCCGCCTACCATTTCAGCATCGCGCTGGAAGGCTTGCTGCGAAAACTGTTGGAACATTCCCACAATTCCACCCCCTCCGCACTCGCCACGATTGCCGCCGCGGTGGATTTGCTTTCCGATCTGTGCGCGGCCGGACTCACCGCAGATTTTGTCACCGACCCGCCCATCCGCATTTTGGTGGTGGATGACGACCTCGTCGCCCGACGCGCCATCAGCGGCGCCTTGCAAACGGTTTTTGAAAAACCCGAGAGCGTAGAAGACGGCTCCGCCGCCCTCGCGCTCGCCACCGAAAAATCATTCGACGTGATTTTCTTGGATGTCGTCATGCCCGGCATGGACGGCTTTGCCGTCTGCCAAAAAATCCGCAACACCATTCCGAACTGCCTCACGCCCGTCATTTTTGTGACCGGGCGGGAGGTGGATGTCGCCCTGCGCGAGCAGATGCACCGCAGCGGCGGCAACGAACTGCTGGGCAAACCGTTTCTCACGGCGGAGATCACCGTCAAGGCCCTGACCTTCGCCCTCCGTGGCCGGCTTAAACAACTGGCGGCAAAGTAAGGCGCGTCATTTTGGGCGGCAACCGCCGCGTTTGGCGGGTAGGGGACAGACTTCCTGCCGATTTCTTCGTATTTTTAGATTTTTCAGTAAAAAAATGAATCGTTAACGTCATTTATTCGAACGTGTCTGGCACAAATACGACTGTTTCAAAGGCAAAGACGACCGTGTTAGACGCAAACACGACCGTCCCCAAGGCAAAAACGACCGTGTTAGACGCAAACACGACCGTTCCCGAGGTAGATATGACCGTGTTTGACATAAACACGACCGTGTCCGAGACAGACTTGATCGTCTTTGCGATGGACTTGACCGTGTCAGCGACGGATTTAACCGACTTTTTCGCGAAGTTGTTCAATTCATGGGCTTTTTCGTCAGTTTGGCCACATCTAATTCTTATTGATTATCAATAAGATAACAATGACTTATCACTTTTGGCTTGAAAGGAAAATGGGACTTGGGGTAAAAAAGTTACCGTTCCACCAAATCGCAACCAATAGGTGACCGCATGAGTGATCCGGTAAAATGGGGAGCCGTCTGGAACGGGACTGACCC
>CAINDH010000041.1 GCA_903847285.1 uncultured Verrucomicrobia subdivision 3 bacterium
ATATTATCCCGCCGATTGGAAACCCGCTTCGCCTGACGCGCCGTGGACGCCGAAAGTGATTTCCAAATCGCAGAGCTGGAATTTTCATTATCTCTGGTATGAAACGCCGCGCACTGCGCACGAATGGATCGAGGCCAGCCAGAAACACCAGGCGTGGATCGCGCGATTGATGACCGAAGCATATCGGCGCAAGGCGGACATGAACACGTTCGCCATCCACCTCTTCATTGACGCGTGGCCGTGCGGCTGGATGAAATCCATCATGGACGTGGACCGAGTGCCGAAGCTGGCGTGGTTTGCATATCGCGATGCGCTCGCGCCGCTCTCCGTGTCGTTGCGCAGCGACCGCACACAAGTTTGGAGCTGCGAAACCGTGCCGGTCGAATTGTGGGTTTGCAATGATGGCGCCAAAATTCCCGCTGGTGCAAAAGTGATTTATGAACTGTGCCTGCATGGAAAAACGATTGCGCACGGCGAAGTCGCTGCAAAAATCGAAAGCTGCGCGCCGCGCGGTCAGGGCGTGATTCAAATCGCGATTCCCGAAACCGCAGACCGTGATCAGATCGAAATCGTGGCGACGCTTATTGGCGCGGATGGCTCAGCAATTCACGACACATCGCTTGTGCTGAATGTTTTTCCGAAACCAACTTTGGTCGGCGGCGAAGCGTGGTTGCCGCAAAACTCTCCGGCGGCCGGGAAACTTCTGACCACGCTCGGCCTGACGGCTTCAACCAGGTCGCTGGAGAAAAACCGGCTGCTGCTCATCACCAACCTCGCGGCCTACCAAGAGTGGGCGGACGAAATTGCCGACGCGGTTCGCGCTGGGGCGACGGCGGTTTTGCTGAATCTACCGATCGGCGAATACACGCTGGGCGGCGGGGCGTTGCAGGTTCGCAAGGCGGGCATGGGCTCGCGACATTTCGTCTCGCGCGCCACGGGACATCCGCTGGTTGACGATTTGCAACCGGAAGATTTCAAGTTCTGGCATTTTGATTCGCTCGGCCATCCCGCGCCGATTCTTCACACCGTGCTCGAAGGCAAGGACTGGACGCCGGTTCTCCAAAGCGGTGACGGCGGCTGGCTACGGCCATGGGGCTATACGCCCGCAGCGGTGGAACGTCACGATGGCAAAGGACGTTGGCTCGTTTGTCAGATTGAACTCGCGCGCTGCGTGGCAACGAATCCCGTGGCGAATCTTTTCGCGCGGCGGTTATTCGCTGATGCTTCGGAGAAGAATGGTGACACGGAACGTTTTTCAAAAGCCGGATCAGCCAAGAATGGTCACATCGTCGGCGCTTTCGCTAAAGCCTGACCATGAATAAATTATTCCTCGCGGTCGCTGCCTTGATCATAACGTCAGTCAGCGTTATTCACGCGCAAACGTATCCGGTTCAAACAACCAATTCGGTCACTGCGCAGACGCCTCAAAAATATCCCGTTGCCGAATCACCCGAAGCGAAGGCCATGCGGATGCAATGGTGGCACGAGGCGAAGTTCGGGATGTTCATTCACTGGGGCGTTTATTCCGTGCCCGCCGGCTATTATCACGACAAGCCGGTGACGAACGCGGGCGAGTGGATCATGAACCGCGCCAAGATTCCCGTGGCCGAGTATCAGGCGTTCGCGAAGGAATTAAATCCGGTTAAATTCGACGCCGATGCCTGGGTGAACATTGCCAAGGACGCCGGCATGAAATACATCGTCATCACCGCCAAGCATCATGACGGCTTTGCGATGTTCGACACCAAGGCGAGTCCGTGGAGCATCGTTCAGGCGACGCCTTACGGCAAAGACCCACTCAAAGATCTCGCTACCGCGTGTCGCAAGCAGGGCATCAAGCTCGGATTTTATTATTCGCAGGCGCAGGACTGGAACAACGGTGGCTCGACCGGTGGTCACAATTGGGATAAGGCGCAGGACCGTGACATGGATGATTACATCGACAAAATCGCCGTGCCGCAGGTGAAGGAAATCTGCTCCAACTACGGCGAATTTCCCGCCGTGCTTTGGTGGGACACGCCGAAGGACATGAACACGAACCGCGCGGAAAAACTTTACGCGGCCGTCCACGCACTCAAGCCCGACATCATCATGAACAACCGGCTCGGCGGCGGAATCCGCTGCGACACCGAGACACCAGAGCAATACATTCCGGCGCAGGGTTATCCCGGCCGCGATTGGGAAACGTGCATGACGATGAATGGAACGTGGGGCTTCAAACGCGACGACCACGATTGGAAATCGCCCGAGACACTCATCCGCAATTTGTGCGACATCGCGAGCAAGGGCGGAAATTATTTGCTCAACGTCGGCCCGACGAGCGAAGGGCTGATTCCGCAGCCGAGCGTGGAAACGCTCGCGGCCATCGGCGCGTGGATGAAGGTGAATGGCGAGGCGATCTACGGCAGCAGTTCGACTCCGTTCAGTGATGTTCACGGCACGTTCAGCGCCACCGAGAAGGATCGGAGAGGCAATCCTAAGTTCACGCCAAACTGGGATTGGCGCTGCACCAGCAAGCCGGGGAAAATTTACGTCTCAATCTTTGACTGGCCGAAGACTGGGAAATTTGAACTGCCTGCGATTACCAACAAGGTGGCGAAGGCATGGCTGCTCGCGAATAAAACGAAGTTGAAATTCACCCAGACCGACGCGGGGATTGCATTGGAGATTCCCGCTGAAGCGCCTGACAAGATTGCCTCCGTCATCTGCATTGAATTCGCCAAGCCCGGCTCGAGGATCAACTATAATCAAGCCGCCGACGCGAAGCGTATGGCCGCAATGTCGCCGGCCGAACTCGCGTGGGAAAAAGTTTTGGAAGCCAACCTCGGCGATTTCTACCTGCCGCATTACAAGGCCGACAAGCTCGCGGGAAAAGTGACGGCGTGGGACTTCGTAAAAGACGACCCGAAGCTGCCGCGTGTGTTGCTCATCGGTGATTCGATTTCGCGTGGTTACACGCTCGACGTTCGTCGCGACCTCGCGGGTAAGGCCAATGTTCATCGCGCTCCGGCGAACTGTGGCGCGACTACACAAGGCGTCAAAAAGCTCGACGCATGGCTTGGCGAAGACAAATGGGATGTTATTCATTTCAACTTCGGCATTCACGACCGCAATCTGCCTCCAGAAACCTACGCCGCCAATCTGGAGCAGATCATCGCGACGTTGCACGCGACCGGCGCGAAATTAGTCTGGGCGCGCACGACGCCACCCGCCAGCGCGGATAACGCCGAACATTTTTCGCCTGAGCAATGCACAACGGTCAATCGCATCGCGGACGAAATCATGAAGCGTCACGGTATTCCGATTGACGATCTCTGCACTCCGGTTCAATCGCGCCTCGCCGAATTCCAGAACCCGAACAACGTTCACTTCAACGACGCTGGCTACAAGTTTCTCGCCGAGAAAGTTGCCGCCGCGATCTTGGCCCGGCTTAACGCACCAACGAAATGAAGATAAGGCGGCTCAAAATTGCGGCCTTCTGGCTGACAATGATTTTCATGCTCGCGGCTGCCAGCATCTTTGCCACCGAAGCGCGAATAGAGGTCATCCAATTCGACAGCCGCGTTTTGAAAAACAATCCGCTGCACGATCCGACTTCGCGGCCGATTCCTGTTTTTCTTCCCGCGCAGGCAACAAACGGTGCGCGGCTGCCGGTGATTTATTATCTGCCTGGCTATGGCAGTTCGCCTGCCAAGTATATCGCAAATTCCAACATCTGGCTGAAGTTCACCCAAAAAGTCGCGGACGAAATCACGCCGGTGATTTTGGTGATTGGCGACGGAAAGACGCGCTGGGGCGGCAGCCAGTATTTGAATTCTGCGGCCCAAGGCAATTACGAGGATTATATCTGCGATGAGATCGTGTCTAAAGTTGAAGCGGAATATCCTGTGCCCACGAACGGCGTGCGCCGCATCATCGCCGGTCATTCCAGCGGCGGATTTGGCGCGTTGAGATTGGGCAGTTCGCATCAGAAACTGTTTGATGCGGTGATCGCCTTGAGTCCCGATTCAGATTTTCCCACCAGCCATCTTCATTTGACGATGAAACCAGCGGTCACGAACATGCCGTTGACGGAAATCAAAAAGTTTGCCGCCAGATTGTCGCCGATGCCCACCAACGGTTCGTTGCATTATCTTTTCGGTTTGTCCGCCGCCTATGCGCCGCGAAGTTTTTTTCATCGGGGTGAGTTTGAGTGGCTGTTCGACGCGCATGGAAATTTTCGCCAACGCGTCTGGCAGCGCTGGATGGAAAACGATCCGCTTACCATCGTGAGCAACGATCCTCACGCCTTCGCCTTGCGTCAGTTGATCTATCTTGATGGCGCATCCCAAGATGAATTTCGCGCGAACATTGGTGCGCGTAAAATTTTTGACGTGTTGCAAACGCAATCCGTTCGCAGCGCTTTTTACGAACCGCCTGGCCACCACTCCGATAAAATCCCACAGCGTTTGCAGCGTGGATTAGAATGGGTTTTCAATCGGCCGCTCACCGATGTGCCAAATGCTTCCACTAACCAACCCGCAACAAAATAAAATGCCGACCACGATTCGCATCTCCTTGATTTTAGTTTGGCTTGCAGCCACAACATTCGCGCAGACCAATCCCGATGGCACGGCGGACACCGGTGACCTGCACGGCGGACAAAAGTTGAGCAACACGGAATCACCCGAAGCCGTGGCGAAGCGGTTGCAGTGGTGGAGCGACGCGCGCTTTGGAATGTTCATTCACTGGGGACTTTACGCGCAGGACGGGTGCTACTGGAAAGGCAAGGACGGCAAGACCGAACACATGATGCGTCACTTGCAGATTCCCATCGCCGAGTATGCGACGATTGCGGACGGGTTCAATCCGGTGAAGTTCGACGCCGACGAATGGGTGCGTATTGCCAAGTCCGCCGGGATGAAATACCTGGTTCTCACCGCGAAACATCATGACGGTTTCGCGATGTATGACA
>CAINDH010000042.1 GCA_903847285.1 uncultured Verrucomicrobia subdivision 3 bacterium
GACCGCAGGCAGCACCTTTACCTCATCGGGAAAACGGGTTCGGGAAAAACGACACTGCTTCGCAATCTCATCGTTCAGCACCTTGCCGCCGGGCACGGAGTCGCGCTGATTGACCCGCACGGCGACCTCGCCGAAGAACTCCTCGACTGCATCCCTCCGCACCGCGCCGACGATTTGGTGTATTTCAATCCCGGCGACCTCGACTTCCCCATTGGCCTCAATCTCATCGCAAACGTCACACCCGACGACCGGCATCTTGTCGCCAGCGGAATCGTTGGCGCATTCAAAAGCATCTGGCGCGACTCGTGGGGTCCGCGTCTCGAATACATTCTCTACAACGCCATCGCCGCGTTGCTCGACTGTCCGAACACTTCCCTCCTCGGCGTGAACCGGATGCTCACGGATGCCGTTTATCGCCGCCGCATCGTGGCGAAAGTGCGCGACCCTTTCGTGCGTGCATTCTGGACGGATGAATACGAGCAATACGACCCGCGCTTCCAACGCGAGGCCATCGCGCCGATTCAAAACAAGCTCGGGCAATTTCTGCTCAACCCCGTTGTCCGCAACATTCTCGGCCAGGTGCGCACGAAAGTGAGCATCCCGTTTATGATGAACACCGGCCGCATTTTCATCGCCAATCTCTCGAAAGGAAAGCTCGGCGCGGACAAGGCGAACCTGCTCGGCAGCCTGCTCACCACGCAGTTCCAACTCGGCGCGATGGCCCGCGTGAACCAGCCCGAGAACGAGCGGCGCGACTTCTTTCTGTTCCTCGACGAATTCCACAACTTCACCACCGACGCCTTCACTTCGATTCTTTCCGAGGCGCGCAAATACCGGCTCTGTCTTGCGCTCGCACATCAATACATCGAGCAGGTGCCACTCCCGGTGCGCAGTGCAGTCTTTGGCAACGTCGGCTCCCTGATTTCCTTCCGTGTCGGCAATGCCGATGCCGAGGTCTTGCAGCGTGAATTCGGCAAGAGCTACGCACTGGAAACTTTCGTCGGCCTTGACCGCTTCCAAGTCATCGCGCGTCTCTCCCAAGAGGGCCAAACTCGCGAACCTTTCTGCGCGCAAACCCTGCCTCCCATCGAACACCAAGTCGGCAGACGCAAAAAACTCATCGCCCGCTCACGCGAAAAATATGTAGCCAAGCGCGCAGACGTTGAGATGAGGATTGAACGATGGCTCACCGGCCACGAGAGCGATCCAAGAAGGATTCGGAAAGGTCGGATTCCATTTTTACCGGTGCGGATATAAATGAAACGAAAGCTCTGTAGAACAAGTCGCCTATGAACGAATCTGTCCCCTGCTTTTAGTTGCTGGAGTTGCTGTGAAGGCAGAGCAAAATACAGAAAGACTTTTACATCGACTAAAAGGTGCGGGACGCAAAGCCGTCTGCCGATATAAGCACGCCTGTCTGAAAGCCTATCCATGAAACGTAAGCGTCACGTGTAGCGCCGTTGAGTATGGGTGGTCGTAGATTGCGTAGGCGTTACGCTACGCAATCTATGAAACGGAAAGCGGAGCAGATATTGAAGGTGGATGTGATCGGGCGAGTGTGGACGCCGCGCGGGCAGC